>CAMVJQ010000014.1 GCA_947167845.1 uncultured Prevotella sp.
GACCCCAACCTTGGCAAGGTTGTGCTCTACCAACTGAGCTATTTCCGCAAATTTTGTTACTTTACAAAAGCATTCCCCTGAATGCGGATGCAAAGGTAATGCTTTTTTCGGAACTGACAAACTTTTTGGGCATTTTTTTTATAAAAAAGTGCGATTTCTTTAAAAAAAGCCCGTTTTTAGGGCATTAATCCATCCGATTTCGGTAATCTTCGTACCCAAACTGGCGCAATATCTCCAAGCGGCCGTCAGTATGAAGTATGCCTATCGAAGGATGCGAGATGCCATTAAACGTATTTGTCTTCACCGTCGTGTAATGAATCATATCCTCAAAAATTATCTCTTCACCAATCTGCAATTCGTGGTCAAATCGCCAAGCCCCCATAAAGTCGCCACTCAGACAACTGTTCCCTCCAAGCCGATAGGTCAATGGTTCTGTGGCTTTCCCCAGTTCCACTGATTCCGCCCCGCGCACCTCCGGCTGATAGGGCATCTCCAGGCAGTCGGGCATGTGGCAGGTGAAACTGACATCAAGGATAGCCGTCTTGATGCCCTTGTCCTCCACCTTGTCCACCACATGCGACACCAGTGGCCCCGTCTGCCAAGCAAAGGCGCTTCCTGGTTCCAGGATCACCTTCAGCCAGGGATAGCGCTGATGAAAGGCCTGCATCATCCGGATCAGCAAGTCTGTATCATAGTCCTTGCGCGTCATCAGATGGCCGCCACCGAAGTTGATCCATTTCAATTGTGGAAACCACCGGGCGAACTTCTTCTCAATATGCTCCAATGTACGCTGGAACACGTCTGCCCCACTCTCGCAATGACAATGGCAGTGGAATCCCTCGATGTCGGACGGCAATTGCTGGGGCAACTTATCTGACGTCACCCCAAAGCGAGTGCCGGGCGCACAGGGATTATATAATAAGGTGCCGACCTCAGAGTATTCAGGATTCACACGAAGTCCAATGGACACCTGCCTTGCCCGCTCATGGAATCGTTCATACTGTGAGAGCGAGTTGAAGGTCAGATGAGACGAGCAGCCCACGATTTCATCCATCTCGTCATCCGTATAGGCTGGAGAGAAGGTATGGGCAGGCGAGCCGAACTCTTCATAGGCCAGTCGTGCCTCTGAGAGAGAACTGGCTGTAGTCGCCCGAATATATTCCTTGAAGATGGGAAACGTCTTCCAAAGGGCAAAAGCCTTGAAGGCAAGGATAATCTCTATATCGGCTTTCGCCGCAACGTCAGCGATTAACTGCAAGTTGCGGCGAAGCCGGGTTTCCTCTATTATATAAATAGGTGTAGCCATCAGTCTTTCTTCAAAGGTATTAACACGCTGAACGTCGAACCCTCTCCTTCGACGGATTCCACCATGCAGTCACCGCCTATCTTACGGGCAAAGTCCTGACACAGTTGGAGTCCAAGTCCCGACCCTTCCTCGCCACCTGTTCCGTAGGTCGTCTCGCCCTTTCGGAAGATGCTGTCAAGGCGGTCGGCGGCGATTCCCACACCGTGGTCTCTCACGCTGACCTTAGCGAAATCTCCCTCCTGCGACATCGTGATCTCAATCGACGAGCCCTCGGGTGAGAACTTGATGGCATTCGACATAAAGTTACGCACCACCGTCTTCAGCATGTCATTGTCGGCTCTGACGACAAGAGAGGCACCTGGATGCTGCAAGTCCAACTTGATATTCTTGGTCTGTGCAATCATCTCAAAGATATCCACAACGCCCGGAATGATGTCATTCAGGTCGAGGTCCTGCATCACGACGTTCAGACGGCCTGTCTGACTTTTCGTCCATTTCAGCAGGTTGTCAAGAAGGTCGTGCACTTCCTCCGACTCACGGTTTGCCTGATCAAGAAGTGCATACAACTCCGGCCCTACAATCTCAGGAGTCGCCGACTGGACCACCAGATTAAGCACCATACGGATACTTGCCATTGGCGAACGCAGGTCGTGGGCTATCACAGAATACATCTTGTCACGATTGCTCAGAGTGGCGCGCAACTCCGCATTCTGCTTCACGATGATACGCTTGGCCGCCACCAATGAGATCTGCTGCATCACACGCATCACCAATTCCTCCTTGTTGAAGGGCTTTGTCAGGAAGTCGCTTGCGCCCACCTGGAAACCCTTGACAAGGTCGGCAGGCGTGTTGAGTGCCGTCAGGAAAATGATGGGGATCTCTTTCAACTCCGGGTCTTTCTTCATGATGACGGCAGTGTCGAATCCTGAGATGTCAGGCATCATCACGTCGAGAAGTATCAAGTCTGGATGCTCTTTTCGGGCTTGCTCTATACATGCGTTTCCACAATTTGCAGTACAAACCTGGAATTTCTCATTTGTAAGCAAGATTTTAAGCAACAAGACATTGCTCATCACGTCGTCGACAATAAGTATTTTATAGTCACTTCGGTTTATATTTGACTCTAAATTTTCACCAGCGTCCATATTCAATTGGTCAGTATTACAATTAATTGTCTGCAAAAATAATGCAATAATTTGAGATTTCCAAATTATTGCACCATTTTTTTGCATTTTAAGCCTCTTCTACTTGTATTCTGCCCAAGATTTGATGCCGATATCATCCAATTTGATGGTACAGAATGCATTGATGAACGCACTGGCCAGGCGGCTGTTCGTGATCAGTGGCACATTCAGGTCAATGGCTGCACGGCGGATTTTGTAGCCGTTGGTCAGTTCGCCTTCCGTCAGGTTTTTGGGGACATTCACCACCATATCGATCTCATGGCGATGCAGCATGTCGAGTGCCTGGGGCTGCTTGTCTGGCTCCGAAGGCCAGTGCACCATCGTATTCTCCACACCGTTCTCTGCCAGATAGCGCGAAGTGCCACCTGTCGCATAGAGTTGATAGCCGTGACTGACGAGCATCTTCGCAGCATCGAGCATCTCTGCCTTCTGCTTGGCCGTACCTGTCGACAGCAGCACCGACTTCTTCGGAATCCGATGGCCTACGGAGAGCATAGCCTTCAGCAGGGCTGTATTGGTGTTATCGCCTATACACCCCACCTCGCCTGTCGAAGCCATATCCACGCCGAGCACGGGGTCGGCTTTCTGCAGACGATTGAAACTGAACTGCGAGGCTTTGATACCGACATAGTCCAGGTCGAAAAGGTTTTTGTGAGGACGCTCTACGGGCAGTCCAAGCATCACTTTCGTGGCCAGGTCGATGAGGTTGAGTTTCAGCACCTTACTCACAAACGGGAACGAGCGCGAGGCACGCAGGTTGCACTCGATGACCAGGATGTCATTATCCCTTGCCATATACTGGATATTGAATGGGCCGTTGATATGCAGAGCCTTGGCTATCTGGCGGGAGATGCGCTTGATGCGGCGCACCGTCTCGACATAGAGTTTCTGCGGCGGGAACTGAATCGTGGCGTCACCTGAGTGAACACCAGCGAACTCGATGTGTTCACTGATGGCATAGGCCAATATCTCACCGTCCTTTGCCACAGCATCCATCTCTATCTCTTTGGCATGCTCGATGAATTTCGACACCACCACAGGGTGATCTTCCGACACATTGGCCGCCAGTTGAAGGAAACGGCCCAGTTCCTCGCGGTTCGAGCAGACATTCATCGCTGCGCCTGAGAGCACATACGACGGACGGACGAGTACAGGGAACCCTACCCTGTCCACAAACCGGTCGATGTCCTCCATCGTGGTCAGTGCCGACCATTCCGGCTGATTCACCCCAATCTCATTCAGCATCTGCGAGAACTTCGCCCGGTCCTCTGCCCCATCGATGTCCTGTGCCTGTGTTCCCAGTATGTTCACGTGCTGCTCGTCCAGATAGACAGCCAGGTTGTTGGGGATCTGCCCGCCTGTAGAGACGATGACACCGTATGGCTGCTCCATGTCGATGATGTCCAGAACGCGTTCGAAGGTCAGTTCGTCGAAATAGAGTCGGTCACACATGTCGTAGTCTGTCGAGACGGTCTCAGGATTATAGTTGATCATCACGCTCCGCCATCCTTCTTTGCGGATCGTGTTCAGGGCTTGGACGCCACACCAGTCGAACTCCACGCTTGAGCCTATCCTATAGGCTCCCGACCCTAGCACGATGATGCTCTTCTTGTCGTTCTCATACTGTATGTCACTGGCTGTTCCCGAATAGGTGACGTAGAGGTAATTCGTCTGTGCCGGATACTCTGCGGCCAGCGTGTCTATCTGCTTTACCACAGGCAGGATGCCCAGTTGCTTCCTGCGGTTTCTCACCAGCAGAAGGGCTTCATGCATCGTGCGTGTCTCCCCCTCCAGCCCGACGGCACGCGCTATCTGGAAGTCTGTGAAGCCATATACCTTCGCCTGGCGCAACAGTGACTCGTCGAGCGTATTGATATTCTGCTTCTTCAGTTGCTCGTCGATGTCGATGATATGCTTCAGTTTGTAGAGAAACCACTTGTCGATCTTCGTCAACTCATGGATTCTGTCGATCGTGTACTCCGGCAGGTGCATCGCCTTGGAGATGATGAACACGCGTTTGTCCGTCGGCTCCCTCAGGGCTGCGTCGATGTCGGGTATCTGCAGTTCCTTGTTCTCCACGAATCCGTGCATCCCTTGTCCGATCATGCGCAGTCCTTTTTGGATGGCTTCTTCGAAGGTGCGACCGATGGCCATCACCTCGCCCACGCTCTTCATCGAAGAGCCGAGTTCCTTGTCCACCCCACGGAACTTCGACAGGTCCCAGCGCGGTATCTTGCATACCACGTAGTCGAGAGCCGGCTCGAAGAAGGCGCTGGTGGTCTTGGTCACGGAGTTCTTCAGTTCGAAGAGGCCATAGCCCATGCCGAGTTTGGCAGCCACGAATGCCAGCGGATAGCCCGTCGCCTTCGATGCCAGAGCCGACGAACGGCTCAGTCGGGCATTCACCTCGATCACCCTGTAGTCTTCCGACTGCGGGTCGAAGGCATACTGCACGTTACACTCGCCCACGATACCGACATGACGGATGATCTTGATGGCCAGCGCCCTCAGTTTGTGATACTCTGAGTTGGTCAGTGTCTGCGAAGGGGCTATGACTATCGACTCGCCCGTATGGATGCCGAGAGGGTCGAAGTTCTCCATGTTGCAGACGGTGATGCAGTTGTCATAGCGGTCGCGCACCACCTCGTATTCGATTTCCTTCCATCCCTTCAGGCTCTTCTCCACGAGCACCTGCGGCGAGAAGGCGAAGGCCTTTTCTGCCAGCCGGTCCAGTTCCTCTTCATTATCGCAGAAGCCAGAGCCCAGACCGCCCAGGGCATAGGCAGCGCGCAGAATGACGGGATAGCCCAAGTCCTGTGCAGCCTGTCTCGCCTGTTCGACAGTCTCGCAGGCTTCGCTCTTGATGGTCTTCACGCCTATCTCGTCGAGTTTCTTCACGAAGCGCTCTCTGTCTTCCGTATCAATGATGGCCTGTACGGGTGTCCCCAGCACTTTCACGCCATACTTCTCCAGCACGCCGCTCTGAAAGAGTTCCACGCCGCAGTTCAGGGCTGTCTGCCCTCCGAATGCCAGCAGGATGCCGTCGGGACGCTCTTTCTGTATGACGCGCTCCACGAAGTAGGGCTGTACGGGCAGGAAGTAGATCTCGTCCGCCACGCCTTCCGAAGTCTGTACGGTGGCGATGTTCGGATTGATAAGCAGCGTCTTCACGCCCTCTTCGCGCAGGGCCTTCAGGGCCTGACTGCCACTATAGTCGAACTCTCCGGCCTCTCCTATCTTCAAGGCGCCGCTACCCAGCAGCAGCACCTTCTTTATATTGCTATCTTTCATAATGTCTCAATAAAACGGTCAAACATAAATTCTGTGTCTACAGGTCCTGAACAGGCCTCCGGATGGAACTGGCTCGAGAACCAGGGGTTGGTCTGGTGGCGGATGCCTTCGTTAGAGCCGTCGTTCATATTCACGAACAACTCGCGCCACTCGTCGCCCAGCGTGGCGGCATCCACCGCGTAGCCGTGATTCTGCGAGGTCACATAGCAACGGTTCGTGCCCACCTCGCGCACGGGCTGGTTGTGTGAGCGATGGCCGTACTTCAGTTTATAGATACTCGCGCCACCTGCTTTTCCAAGCAACTGATTACCCATGCAGATGCCACAGATGGGCTTCCTCGACTGTGCCATGTGTTTCCTCAGGATGGCAACGGCCTCCACACACATATCTGGGTCGCCGGGACCGTTGGCCAGGAACAGACCGTCGAAGTCCATCGCCGTATAGTCGTAGTTCCAGGGGACGCGGATTACCTCAACACCTCGTCTGACAAGACACCTGATGATATTGTTCTTCACGCCACAATCCACGAGCACCACCCGACGGCCGGCTCCCTCGTTATAGCGGATGACATCCTTGCAACTGACGCGCTCCGCCCAGTTGATGCTCCCATAGTCGGATGCCATCAGTTCCTCAGGTGTGTCGATGCCTTCAAACTCCAGGTGCCCCATCATCACGCCGTGCTCCCGCAGCACCTTCGTCAACTCTCGCGTGTCAATGCCCGTGATGCCTGGCACCTTCTCCCGCTTCAGCCAGTCGCCCAGACTCTCTGAGGCGTTCCAGTGGCTGTATTGCTCACTGTAGTCGCCCACGATGATGGCCGAGGCGTAGATGCGGTCGCTCTCCATGAAGTCAGCGATACCGTCGCCGCCGATACTGAAGGGCGGAACACCGTAGTTGCCCACCAGCGGATAGGTGAGCACCATCAACTGCCCTGCATAACTGGGGTCTGTCAGCGACTCAGGATAGCCCATCATCGCCGTATTGAACACCACCTCGCCTGCTACTGGTTTCTCGTAGCCAAAACTCTTACCTGAAAACGTCGTACCGTCTTGCAGCACCAATCTTACGTTCTTCATCTGTCCTCTATTCTTTTGTTATTCTCATAAAAAAGTGAAGAATCGCAGCCCTTGTCAATGGCGGTAGCAAATTCTTCACTCTTCATTCTTCACGCTTCACTTCAATCATTCCACAGTCACCGACTTCGCCAGGTTTCTGGGTTGGTCAACATTCTTGCCCTTACAGACGGCCACGTGATAGGCCAGCAACTGCAGGGGGATCGTAGCCACCAGCGGCTCCAGGCACTCCTGCACATCTGGCAACTCTATCACCTCGTCGGCTATCTTCGAGATAGTGTCGTCGCCTTTCGACACGAGGGCTATCACCCTGCCCTGACGGGCCTTGATCTCCTGGATGTTCGACAGCACCTTTTCATAGAGGTCATTGTGGGTGGCGATGACCACGACTGGCATGTCGGAGTCGATCAGTGCGATAGGCCCGTGCTTCATCTCAGCGGCAGGATAGCCCTCCGCATGGATATAGGAGATCTCCTTCAGTTTCAGCGCACCCTCCAAGGCCACAGGATAACTGTATCCGCGCCCCAGATAGAGGAAGTTGTGCGCATAAGTGAAGGTACGCGCGAGGTCGGCCACCTTCTCATTGGTCTGCAGCACCTCACGTATCTTGACCGGTATCTCACTCAGCCCCTTCACGATTTTCAGATAGTCGTCGCGGCCGACGGTCCCCTTGGCCTCTGCGAGGGCGAGGGCGAACATCGTCAGCACGGTCACCTGCCCCGTGAATGCCTTTGTCGAGGCGACACCGATCTCAGGCCCCACGTGGATATAGGTACCCGTGTTCGTGGCCCTGGGTATCGACGAGCCGATGGCGTTGCAGATGCCGTAGATGAAGGCGCCCTTCTCCTTGGCCAGTTGCACGGCTGCCAGCGTGTCGGCCGTCTCACCGCTCTGCGAGATGGCAATCACCACATCGTCCTTCGTCACCACTGGATTCCTGTATCTGAACTCTGAGGCATACTCCACCTCCACGGGGATGCGGCAGAGGCTCTCGATGATCTGCTTGCCTATCAGACCTGCGTGCCACGAGGTGCCGCAGGCCACTATCACGATGCGCTTGGCACTCAGCAACTGGCAGCGATAGTCTATCAGCGCTGAGAGCGTCACGTGGTCGGCTCCGACATTCACGCGGCCGCGCATGCAGTTGGTCAGGCATTCCGGCTGCTCGAAGATCTCCTTCAGCATAAAGTGCGGATAGCCGCCCTTCTCTATCTGGCCGAGGTCGATGTCGACAGTCTTCACCGTCAGTGCCTGTTCCTCGCCCAGGATGCTCACCACCTTCAGTTCCTCCCCCCGGCGGATGACGGCGATATTGCCATCTTCCAGATAGACCACCTTGTCGGTATACTCCACGATGGGACTGGCGTCAGAACCCAGGAAGAATTCGTCTTTGCCGATACCCACCACCAGCGGACTCTGCTTACGGGCGGCTATGATCTGATTAGGGTCGCGCTTGTCGAGCACGGCGATGGCATAGGCGCCAATCACCTGATACAGGGCCACCTGAACGGCCGTCAGCAGGTCGAGTTGCTTGTGCTCCTTGATATACTCTATCAACTGTACCAGCACCTCCGTGTCAGTGTCGCTCACAAAGTGGACACCTTTTGCCGTGAGTTTCTCCTTGATGTCGGCATAGTTCTCGATGATGCCGTTGTGGATGATGGCCAGATTCTTCGACTCCGAGTAGTGAGGATGGGCATTACGGCTAGAAGGCTCGCCGTGGGTGGCCCAGCGGGTATGGGCGATGCCGATGGTACCGCTCACGTCCTTGTCACTGCAAAACTCACAGAGATTGTCAACCTTGCCTTTCGACTTGTAGACATTCAAGTCGCCACTGCCGTTGATCATTGCTACGCCTGCACTGTCGTAGCCGCGATATTCCAGCCGGCGCAGGCCTTTGATCAGTATCGGAAATGCTTCCTTTGTGCCAATGTATCCTACTATTCCGCACATATTTCGTTACGTCTTTGTTTGTGTTATGTCTTTAAAAAACGGTGCAAATTTAATGCAAAAAATCTGTATATGCAAAAAATGAGGGAGTTTTTTGTGAAAACTCCCTCAACTTTATGATTTAGTAGAATTTGAAGTAGCGACGGGCGTTGTTGTAGGAGATGTCCTCCACCATACGGCTCAGCACCTCCATGTCGCATGGCAGCAGGCCCTTCTCCACATCGTTGCCCAGAATGTTGCACAGGATGCGGCGGAAGTACTCGTGGCGCGGATAACTCAGGAACGAGCGGGAGTCGGTCAGCATACCAACGAAGCGGCTCAGCAGGCCGAGCACCGACAGGGCGTTCATCTGCTTGATCATACCGTCCATCTGGTCGTTGAACCACCAACCTGAACCGAACTGTATCTTGCCGGGCTCACCACCCTGGAAGTTGCCCAGCATCGTGGCTATCACCTCATTGGCGCAGGGGTTCAACGTATATAATATGGTACGCGTGAGTTTGTCCTCCATATTCAGTTTGTTGAGGAACTTCGACATCGCCTTGGCCGTGTTGAACTCACCGATGGAGTCGAAGCCTGTGTCAGGACCCAATGCGTTATACATCTTCGTATTGTTGTCGCGGATGGCGCCATAATGGAACTGCTGTGTCCAGTCGGCGTCGGCATCCATCTCAGCCATCACCGTCAGGAAGCAGTTCTTGTACTGGCGGATTTCCTGGTTCGACAACTGCTGGCCGCGCATAGCCTTGTCGAAGATGGTGTCGATCTGGGAGTCGGTATAGTCCTCGTCGTAGAACTCTTCGATACCGTGATCAGAGAGTTTGCAGCCCTGCGATTCGAAGAAGTCGTGACGCTTCTGCAGGGCATCCACCATATCGGCGAACTTGGTGATGGTGACGCCGCTCACCTGGGACAGTTGCTCCACATACTTGGGGAACTCGGGCTTCTCGATGTTCATCGCCTTGTCAGGGCGCCAGGCGGGTATCATGATGGGATCGTCCTGAGCCTTGTGGCGGGCATACTCGATATGGTTGTGCAGATCGTCCACCGGATCGTCAGTGGTGCAGACGCACTCCACGTGATAGTGCTTCATCAGACCACGGGCGGAGAACTCCGGCTGCTTCAGTTTCTCATTACACTCGTCGAAGATCTCACGGGCCGTCTTGGGGCTCAACTGCTTCGTGATGCCGAAGGCGGTCTTCAGTTCCAGATGCGTCCAATGGTATAGCGGATTGCGGAAAGTGTAGGGCACCGTCTCCGCCCACTTCTCAAACTTTTCCCAGTCAGTGGTGTCCTTGCCTGTGCAGTACTTCTCGTCGACGCCGTTGGTACGCATGGCGCGCCACTTATAGTGGTCGCCGCCAAGCCACAACTCCGTGATGCTCTTGAACTTGTGGTCGTTGGCCACCATCTCGGGAATCAGATGGCAGTGATAGTCGATAATCGGCATCTTGGCCGCATGGTTGTGGTACAGGTCCTGAGCCACCTGGGTCTCCAGAACGAAGTTATCATCATTGAATTGCTTCATAATTTGTTGTTTTAGTGGTAAGTTTTAAAATTTTCTGTGCAAAGATAATAAAAGTTTCGCAGAAAAACGCTATCTTTGCAAAAAATAACACGTAAACGTTTTCTATTTCCGATGCAGAGCAGGATTTTACTCATCTATACCGGTGGGACCATCGGCATGAACCGCAATCCACAGACGGGTGCCCTCGAGCCCTTCGACTTCGAGCACCTTTTATATAATGTGCCCGAACTGGCCCAGTTCGACACCCAGATTGAGACCTATCAGTTCTCGCCGCCCATCGACTCCAGCGACATGACGCCTGCACGATGGACTGACCTGAGCCACTGCATCGCCGACCATTACGAACGGTACGACGGCTTCGTCGTGCTCCACGGCACCGACACGATGGCCTATACCGCCTCTGCCCTCTCCTACATGCTGGAGAACCTTACGAAGCCCGTTATCTTCACTGGCTCCCAACTGCCCATCGGACAGTTGCGCACCGATGGCAAGGAGAATCTCATCACCTCCATTGAGATAGCCGCCGCCAAGGATGCCGAAGGGCGGGCGATGGTGCCTGAGGTGGGCATCTACTTCAACAGCCACCTGATGCGAGGCAACCGCACGACGAAGCAAAGTGCAGAGGAGTTTAATGCCTTCGAGTCGTTCAACTACCCTCACCTCGTGGAGGCTGGAGTGAACATCACCTATCATCGCGACCGCATCCTCCGCCCCCTGTGGGACCAGCCGATGAAGCCCCATTTCCGTCTCGACAACAATGTCATCATATTCTCCCTCTTCCCCGGCATCCGCGAAGACCTGATCCGCCACATCATCCACACGCCCAACCTGAAGGCCATCGTCATGCGCACCTTCGGCTCAGGCAATGCGCCACAGTCGCCCTGGCTGCTCAAAGCGCTGAAGGAGGGCACGCAGGGCGGCAAGGTCATCGTCAACATCAGCCAGTGCATGCAGGGAGCCGTCGAGATGTCGCGCTACGACTGCGGCTGGCATCTCCAGGAGGCAGGCGTCATCAGCGGGCGCGACCAGACGGTTGAGTCGGCAGTCACCAAACTGATGTTCCTACAGAGCCATTATCCCGACGATCCAGAACAAGTGCGTCGACTGATGCAGCAGAGCATAAGGGGCGAAATTACTGAGCGGTGAAAAAACACACACAACATTTCTCAAAAAACGTCAGATTCCGACAACCTCATCAACCTCTTCAATGCCGTCAATGCGCTGAAGAGCATTGTTTTCCATACTTGACGATTGAAATTTCCGTGCTGCGGTTGAAAACCCATACAGTGCTGAAAAGCGATGGGGGTAATACCATTCCCACCGCCTGGACTGGCTTGGATGCTTGACACTTTCGACAGTCCACTCGCTGGACTGATCATAGGGTCGAGCGGCGATGCCGGTACAGCCCCGTCTGAGAATTGATTTCACGGTTTTTGTTGCCACTGTTGCCACTAAGTGTGTTATGCACTGACTATCAGACGGTTACGCGGTGGCAACAAACCCTTTTCTTTGGCTCTGTTGCAACATGTGACTGATTTTTGGCCTATTTTGGCAGAGCAGGTCTGTTGGCAACATCCCTGCATCCTTCAGAGAGCGTAGCTGTCAGCACATAGTTCAGAAACAAAGCAGCTTATTCCTGATAGGTTTCCTTTGCGAAGTTCACAAGGTTATTCCAAACGATGTAGTTGTTGAGATACTTGGTTGATACGCCTTTGAAGAATCCAAGGAATCTTTTCAGTTCGCTATGATAACTGTTGATATGCTGTATGTGGTATATTCCTTTCTTGGCCTTGCCGCCTTTAAGAGGAATCAGATCCAAGCCCTCTTTCCGTGAGAGTTTCCTATAAACGCTGTTACCATCAGTGCAGAATGCCGACTGCTCTTTTATTTTCCCGCCAAGTAGCCCGTTAATGTCGTCAGAGGAACATTGTCCGAGATTAGTTGCCCTCCCAATTGAATTTCCGTTCCTGTCAACGGCACATGGCATACAGACGAGTTCTTTCGACAAACCCCTCTTGTGTACCTCAGAACCTCTCTTGCGTGGTGCGCGCTGCATATCAAAGTCCTTGCTTTTCTTGTGATTCCCCTTGTAAGATATGGGCAGATAAGCTTCATCAGCTTCAACGATGCCTTCAAGTGTTACATTGTCCATCATAATCCGCATGGCATCGAGTATCTTGTGTCGCCACAAGAAGGAGGTGCGGTCTGATATTCCACAACGTTCTGCGGATTCTCTCACCGTTGACCAGTTCATCATACACTCGATGTACTTTATCCATGTGTCAAGGGACTTGCGAGTACCAGACGCGATAGTGCTGGTCTTGGCAACGAAAGACTTGCCGCAGTCCTTGCAACAGAACTTCTGGACTCCATCCTTTCGTCTCCCATTTCGCAAGACTTTGCTGCTGCCACAGACTGGGCATGCCCTGCCATTACTAAAGCGTTGCTCTTCAATGTAGGCATCAATGCTGTCCTCCGGCCTTTGAAGGCTTGCCAGTTTGCTTACGAATTCATTATACTCTGATGTTGTCAGCATCTTGATAGCTTCTATGATTTGGTTTACTGAAAGTTTAGAGTCGTCCATGTCCTATAACTTTACGTTTGACACCGCAAAGATAAGGTTTTGGGGAGAATATCAGTCAAAAAACTGCTCAAAAATCAGTCACGTGTTGCAACAGAGCCTTTTCTTTTGCCACTCTTGCCGCTACCGTTGCAAGGTTTAAACACCTGTAAATCAGCATGTTTTGCATAGTGGCAAGAGTGGCATCGGAAAATTTCAGTTGTGCACATTTCAATCATTTTAGTCATTAGTCATTTAGTCAAAATCAATTTTCAAGTCAGTCATTTTGCTCACTATATAATTAAAATATATTTTTATTATATAGTGATGATTTTGACTATTTCCGAAATCGATTTTGACTAATGACTAAAATGAATAAATGAATAAACGTGCTTTTTTTTTGAGCGAAATTTGGAGGGTCGCTGAAAAATGCGTACCTTTGCACCGTCAATGAAAAATGACGAAATTTGCGGCCTAACCAGACGACAAATGTTACCTGGCGCACAGGCAATTGTTTACAGGCGAAAACGCAAAATGGAGTCTACTCTGCAATAGGTAAAATTATTCAACAGACATCTATTAACCATCAAAAAGAAAGGAAAAGACTATGGCACAGAAAATGAAAGCAGTAGAACGCAAGATCAAGTTCAGCAAGGACGCTGAGGGGACATACCGCTTACGTGATGCTGTCCGAACTCTACATCGCCCCGAACCAGGCGAAGGTGACGACTGGCTCGACAAAGGCTAACTCCCGAGGGAGTGAGGTCTACCAGACACTTACCCCCTCCTGCAGGAGGGGGATTGGATAGTAAGGAATTCCTCTTGATAATGTTGGGCGTTTCGTTCTTCTTTAGGCCCGGGACTTGAGCAAAGGGTGAATCCCTGCTCAATAGATGCGGGGGCCGAAGATGGTGGTGCCGATGCGGACCATGGTGGAGCCGGTCTCAAGGGCGATGAGGTAGTCGTCGCTCATGCCCCAGGAACGCTCGCAGAAGGCGGGGTCGTCGGCAAAATATTTCATCTTCACCTCGTCGAAGAAGTCGCGGGCCGTCTGCATCTCGCGCCGGATCTGCTCGCGGTCGTCGACGAAAGAGGCCATCATCATCAGTCCGCAAATACGGACATGCTGCATGTCGCGCCACTCGCCGCCGTCGAGCAATTGGCGACAGGCATCGAGGGTGAGTCCGTACTTCGTTGACTCCTCGGCGATATGGAGTTCGAGAAGCACCTTGATCTGACGGTCGCAAAGCTCGGCCTGACGGTTAATCTCCCGCAGGAGACGGATAGAGTCAACAGACTCAATCATAGACACATACGGTGCAATATACTTCACCTTGTTGGTCTGCAGATGGCCAATGAAATGCCACTCGATATCGCTGGGCAGCGAGGCGTGCTTGCGGCGCAGTTCCTGTTCGTGGCTCTCGCCGAAGACGCGCTGCCCCTCGGCGTAGACCGCCTCGATATAGGCCTCGGGGTGATACTTTGAGATGGCCACCAGTCGGACGCCCTTCGGCAGGGTGTCGAGCACCTGGTGCAGATGGCCTTTCACGTCGTAGTCCATCACTGCTCGTATTCGGGTTTGTCGTCCTTTTTCTCCGTCTTCTTAAATTCGAAGACATCCATCAGCGTGGTCTCGCTGACGGAGGCGGTGACATAGTCGATCATCGTGCCGCCCATCACCTCGTCAATGTTCTTCACAGCCCCGTTGAAGGAGCCTGCCTGTACGAGGTAGTTGACTGTCGACCGCTTCTCCTTCTCTGTCTTCTCGTCGATGGTGATGAACTGGAGTTTTGCCTTGTACCACTTGTCGGCCATGTCGTCGTCGGAGAAGAATATCTCCTTGTAGGATGCCTTCTTGATGTCGATGACATCGAACTCGCCGCTGATATAACTGCTCATTTCCTCGATGATGCGCTCCTCGGCCTCGCTGAAACTGAGGGCGTCGACGACGTAGTTTTCGGTCACGCGCTTCTGCATGCCGTCTTCCATTACCTTCTCGTAACGGATCTTGCATTCAAACCATTCTGCTGTTCTTGATCTCATAATTATTTAATTTTTACATTTTTTATTATGTTTAGGGGGCGGGGGCCGGGGAACCATGTTTTTCCTGGAGGGGAAGAATGGTTAGGACCGTATTTTTTCTCCTCCAACCCTGCCCCTCCTCCCAGGAGGAGGGGAGTATTGATGGGGTCATTTCTGTATGCCGTACTGGGGCTTTTCACCCATCTCCGCCTTCTTGCGCTCCGTAATCTGCTCGATGATCTGGGAGGCGATTTGCTGACTCTTCTCCTGACTGAGGGAAGAGTTCTCACCCAGTTCCTTCTGTTTCTGAACCAACTCTTTCATCACCTGATCGCTGGCGGCCTCGAAATTCTTCTGGTTGTTGCTCATCCTCTCGTTGTTGTAGATCTTGGAGAGGATGCGGTCGGCCTCCTGGGCATACTGTTTCCGGAATATCTGTTCGGCCTTGGCCTCAAACTCACGTATCTTGCGCTCGTCGATCCTGTCGGAGTCGGCCATCTGGAAGTCCTTGATGGCATTGGCGATGGTGGCTGAGTCGGCAGCCGCGCCAAACTCAGTTGTGGGGTCGAAGCCTGCGTCGAGAAGGTCATCGGAGATCGGTTCCTCGACCGGTTTGACAAACTCGATAGGTTCGGGATTCGGTGTCAGGGTGAAGAAGAGTCCCAGCAGGACGAGTGCTATCAACAGGGCCCCTGCGCCCATCATGGCGGAGCGCAATGACTGTCGCCGGCTCTTCAGGGCCTGTGCCAGTTCTGCCACCGATGGATAGCGCCTGTCGGGGTCGTCGGCCGTGGCCTTGCGCACCACCGCCTTCCACTCCACGGGGAGGCCCGAGGAGGCGTAGAGATAGTCGATGAAGCGTCCGGCGGCGAAGACATCGCTGCGGTCGGATGATGGCTCGCCTCGTATCACCTCCGGAGCCACAAACGACTCGACGCCGTCGTAGATCTCAGCATTCATCTCCAACCGCTCGTAGAAAGAGCCGTGGAGGAGAAGCCGAAGGCTGTTGTCGTTCTTGCGCACCAGGATATTGGACGGTGCGAGACAGACCTGTCGGATGCCGTTCTCGTTGAGTGTGGCCAACAACGTGAGCAGGTCGCTAAGGGTGGTGTCAAGGAAGTCCTTGCGTGCCACCACGGAGGGGTTGTCGTAGAGCAACTGGTTCAGTGTCAGGTAGTTACCCGGTTCGACAGCGACGGCATAGACCCCGTCGGCGTTCTCCTCGCCCGTGTTGGGCGTGAAGTGCAACTGATGCTTGTCGGCGACGGCTGCGGAGGCCTCGCTGTCCTTTCGGACACAGTCGGAAAACTGGATATTGTCAGCCAGTTCATCGTGAAACTCGACGAAGTTGCTGTATTTGTCATCAATCAGCCGCTTATAAAAGAAGCCGAATGGCATGCGAACCTTGTTTGTCTTGCGGGCGTCGCGCGTCTCTATTAGTTCTTCGAAGTTCACCTTATTATTTATTTTATTATTATCATCTATTATTAGTTTCTGACCCCACCCTGCCCCTCCCCTACAAGGGAGGGGAGTCTTGGGTGTAGAGTTACTGACCCCAACCCTGCTCCTCCCCTACAAGGGAGGGGAGTCTTGGGTGCAAAAGTACACAATAATTTCAGAAAAACGGGGAAGATTACACAGATTAACACAGATTTATGTTAAATTTCCGTGAAAATCTGCGTAATGTGTGTCTAAATTTGTACCTTTGCACCCAAAATAAAAGAAAAAAGGTAAAAAAGTAAAACCGTCAAATCGAGAATTAAAGAGATGCCAGAGATATCAGTACGTGGCCACGAGATGCCCGAGTCGCCTATCCGGAAACTCGCTCCGCTGGCTGCCGCCGCCAAAAAGAGAGGAACGCACGTGTATCACCTCAACATCGGACAGCCCGACCTGCCGACGCCGCAAGTCGCCCTTGACGCGCTGAAGACCATCGACCGCCACATCCTGGAGTACTCGCCCTCGCAGGGCTACCTGAGTTACCGGGAGAAGCTGGTGGACTACTACGCGAAGTACGACATCCGCGTGACGGCTGACGACATCATCATCACCTCAGGCGGTTCGGAGGCTGTGCTCTTCGCCTTCCTCTCCTGCCTGAACCCCGGCGACGAGATCATCGTGCCGGAGCCCGCCTACGCCAACTATATGGCGTTCGCCATCTCCGCCGGTGCTAAGATACGGACCATTGCCACCACCATCGAGGAAGGCTTCTCGCTGCCGAAGGTGGAGAAGTTTGAGGAACTCATCAACGAGCGCACGCGTGCTATTATGATATGCAACCCCAACAACCCGACAGGCTATCTCTACACCCGGCGGGAGATGAACCAGATACGCGACCTGGTGAAGAAGTACGACCTGTACCTCTTCTCCGACGAGGTGTACCGCGAATATATCTACACGGGGTCGCCCTATATCTCCGCCTGCCATCTGGAGGGCATCGAGCAGAACGTGATCCTCATCGACTCTGTGTCGAAGCGCTACTCAGAGTGCGGCATACGCATCGGAGCCCTCATCACGAAGAACGCGGAGGTGAGGAAGGCCGTGATGAAGTTCTGTCAGGCCCGTCTGTCGCCCCCGCTTATCGGCCAGATTGTGGCCGAGGCCTCGCTCGACACGCCGGAGGACTATCTGCGCGACGTGTACGATGAGTACGTGGAGCGGCGCAAGTGTCTGATCGACGGGCTGAACCGCATCCCAGGCGTGTATTCCCCCATCCCTATGGGTGCTTTCTACACGGTGGCCAAACTGCCGGTGGACGATGCGGAGAAGTTCTGCCGCTGGTGTCTGTCAGACTTTGAGTATGAGGGAGAGACGGTGATGATGGCCCCTGCCGCCGGTTTCTATACGACGCCGGGTGCCGGCATCAATCAGGTGCGCATCGCCTACGTGCTGAAGAAGGCTGACCTGGAGCGTGCTCTCTTCGTGCTCCGCAAGGCTCTGGAAGCGTATCCGGGAAGGGTAATGGAGGACTGATATTTCCATTATGAATTATGCATTATTCATAGCCAGGCATATCTATAAGGATCAGGGCGACAAACACAAGGTGAGCCGACCGGTGATCAGGATAGCCACCGTCGGGGTGGCTATCGGACTGGCTGTGATGCTGATCACCGTGAGTGTGGTGCTGGGCTTCAAGCACACCATCCGCGACAAGGTGGTGGGCTTTGGCAGTCATATCCAGGTGCAGAACCTGTATGCCTTCAGCACGTCGGCCCCCTACCCCATCACGATGAACGACAGCATGATGGAAGAGATGAAGGCCATCAAGGGCGTGAAGCACGTGGAGCGTTACGCCCTGACACAGGGAATCCTGAAGACCGACGACGACTTTCTGGGCGTACTGTTCAAGGGCATCGGACAGGAGTATGACACGAAATTTCTGCGGCAGCACCTCGTGGAGGGCGAGATGCCGCAGTTTACCGACTCGGCCAACAGCAACCGTCTGCTGGTGTCGAAGATGATCGCCGACAAACTGAAACTCAAGTCGGGCGACCGGCTCTATGCCTACTTCATCAATGAGGACGTGCGCACCAGGCGCTTCACCATCAGCGGCATCTACCAGACCAATATGACACGCTTCGATGAGAACCTCTGCTTCACCGACCTGCACACCGTGAGAAGACTCAACGGCTGGGAAACCGACCTGTGCAACGGGGCCGAGATAACAGTGGAGGACTTCGACCGACTGCAGGAGACAGCAGACGCCTTCATCGAGCACGTGAACCGGCAGACAGACTCTCTGGGCAACACCTACTCCTCGCAGACCATCTACGAAGCCTATCCACAGGTGTTCAACTGGCTGGAACTGCTCGACATCAACGTGTGGATCATCCTGGCACTGATGGTATGCGTGGCAGGCTTCACCATGATCAGCGGCCTGCTCATCATCATCCTGGAGCGCACGCAGATGATTGGCGTGCTGAAAGCCTTAGGGGCGCGCAACAAGACCGTCAGGCACATCTTCCTCTGGTTCTCCGTGTTCATCATCGGCCAGGGTCTCGTGCTGGGCAACGCCGTCGGACTGGTCATCATCCTCGTGCAGAAATGGACTGGCCTGGTCAGACTCGACCCTCAGACCTACTACGTCAGTGAGGTGCCGATGGAAGTCAACATGCCTCTGTTCGTGCTGATCAACGCCGCCACCCTGCTCATCTGCTTCTTCGTGCTGATCGCACCCAGTTACCTGATATCGCACATCCATCCGGCAAAATCGATGCGATATGAGTAAGGATATGTTCTAAAAGTCGGTAGAAATACACAATATTCATAATAAACTAAAAATATTGCACATTTTTTTTGGAAATGTGCAAGAAACGTATTACCTTTGCACAAAATTTTAAAATTTGTGCAATTTCAATGTATACCTTCAGTAGCTTCAACAAATATATCCAGCGGGCTATCGTAGACAACTGGGACCAGGATGCTCTCACAGACTATCAGGGGGCAACCCTCCAGTTTCACGACGTGGCCAGGAAGATAGAGAAACTGCATATCCTCTTTGAGAACAGCAATGTAAAGACAGGCGACAAGATAGCACTGTGCGGTCGCAACTCCGCCCACTGGGCTGTGGCCTACCTGGCCACCCTGACCTACGGGGCCGTGGCGGTGCCCATCCTGCACGAGTTCAACGGTGAGCAGATCCAGAACATCGTCAACCACTCAGGCTCAAAACTGCTCTTCATCGGCGACTATGCCGTGAAGACCATCAAGCCTGAGGAGATGCCAGGCCTGGAAGGGATCATCAACCTGCCGGACTTTTCGCTGTTCATCAGCAGGTCGGAGCAACTCACCTACGCGCGCGAACATCTTAATTTAATGTTCGGCAGCAAGTATCCCATGGCCTTCAGACGGGAGCACGTGGACTATCACGAAGACCAGGCTGAGGAGTTGGCGCTCATCAACTACACCAGCGGCACCACCGGGTTCTCGAAAGGCGTGATGCTGCCCTACCGCTCGCTGTGGGGCAACATCGAGTTCATCATGAACCGTCTGGGCAAGCAGGTGAAGCCCGGCGACAACCTGCTGAGCATCCTGCCGATGGCCCACATGTACGGCATGGCAGTAGAGTTTCTGTTCGGCTTCTGCAACGGCTGTCACCTGTTCTTCCTGACGCGACTGCCCAGTCCGGCCATCATCGCACAGGCCTTCACCGACGTTCAGCCTACGCTGATCGTCACCGTGCCCCTGATCATCGAGAAGATCATCCGCAAGAAGGTGTTCCCGAAGATCCAGAACAACCGGATGCGACTGCTGTTTGCGATGCCCGTGGTGAGCAAGAAGGTGAAGGAGCGCATCAGCAAGGAAGTGTATAATGCCTTCGGCGGGAGACTCTACCAGATCATCGTGGGCGGTGCAGCCCTGTCGAAGGAAGTGGAGGAGTTTCTGCTGAGCATCGGATTCCCCATCACGGTGGGCTATGGCACGACCGAGTGTGCCCCACTGATATCCTACTGCGACTATAAGGACTTCATGCCCGGCTGCTGCGGCCAGCCTGTAGACAGGATGGAGGTGAAAATCCTGTCGAGCGACCCCGAGAACATCCCCGGCGAGATAGTCACCCGTGGCTGCAACGTGATGCTGGGCTACTATAAGAACGAAGAAGCCACCCGCCAGGCCATCGATGCCGAGGGCTGGTATCACACCGGCGACCTGGGCACCCTCTCCGCCACGAACCACCTGTATATCCGAGGGCGCATCAAGAACATGCTATTAGGCTCAAACGGCCAGAACGTCTATCCCGAGGAGATTGAAGACAAACTCAACTCGATGGCGATGGTGTCGGAGTGCATCGTCGTGCAGCGCGGCGACAAACTCGTCGCCCTGGTGCATCCCGACAAGGACGACCTGATGAACTTCAGCGCAGCAGAACTGGAGAGCATCATGGAGCAGAACCGGCAGACGCTGAACAGCCAGTTGCCAGCCTACAGCCGCCTGGCCGCTATCGAACTGCACGAGGAAGAATTTGCCAAGACCCCGAAGAAAAGTATAAAACGCTACTTATATCAGAACTAATCATTTATGGAACAATTACCGAGTTTCAACGCGCTCATCCAAAAGAGCATCATAGAGAACTGGGACCGTGATGCACTGACCGACTACAAAGGCCAGACCCTGCAATTCCACGATGTCGCCCGGAAGATAGAGAAACTGCATATTCTCTTTGAGCACAGCGGCATACAGAAAGGCGACAAGATAGCCCTGTGCGGCCGCAACTCCAGCCAGTGGGCCGTCGGATTCATCGCCACGCTGACCTACGGAGCCATCGCAGTGCCCATCCTGCACGAGTTCAATGCCGAGCAAATCCACAACATCGTGAACCACTCGGAGGCGCGCCTGCTGTTCGTGGGCGACCATGTGTGCACCATCATCGACCCGCAGCAGATGCCCCATCTGGAAGGCATCATCAACAACCCCGACTACTCGCTGATGGTGTCGCGCACAGACAAACTGACATACGCCCGCGAGCACCTGAACGAACTCTACGGCAAGAAATTCCCCAAGTACTTCAGAAAGGAACATGTCAGTTACTACATGGAGCAGAGTCCCGACGAACTGGCCGTCATCAACTACACCAGCGGCACAACGGGCTTCTCCAAAGGCGTGATGCTGCCCTACCGGGCCCTGTGGTCGAACTATGACTTCGCCTGCCACGTGCTGGGCGAGCAGATCCACGCCGGCGACAAGGTAATCTCAATGCTGCCAATGGCCCACATGTACGGCATGGCCTTCGAGTTCATCTTCGAGTTCCTGCATGGCTGTCATGTGTACTACCTGAACCGCGTGCCATCGCCCGCCATCATCGCACAAGCCCTGGCGGAGGTGAAGCCTGTGATCGTCATCGCCGTGCCCCTGATCATCGAGAAGATCATCCGCAAGAAAGTGTTCCCGAAGATTCAGAACAACCGCATGCGACTGCTGCTGCAGATGCCCGTCATCTCGAAGAAGGTGCGCGAGATGATTTGCCAGGAGGTGCTCAAGGCCTTTGGCGGCAGAATGTACGAGGTAATCATCGGCGGTGCTGCCCTCAACCAGGAGGTGGAGCAGTTCCTGAAGCGCATCGACTTCCCCTATACCGTGGGCTATGGTGCGACAGAGTGCGCCCCCATCATCTGCTACAGCGACTGGCACACCTTCACACTCGGTTCGTGCGGAAGGGCTGCCCTGCACCAGCAGGTGGAGATCGACTCGCCTGACCCGAGACACATCCCGGGCGAGATACTCACCAAGGGTCCGAACGTGATGCTGGGCTACTATAAGAACCCGGAGGCCACGGCAGAGGCCATCGACAGCAACGGCTGGTATCACACCGGTGACCTGGGTACGATGGACGAGGACGGAAACGTGTACATCAACGGCCGTTCGAAGAACATGCTGCTCGGGCCCAACGGCCAGAACATCTACCCGGAGGAAATCGAGGACAAACTCAACTCGATGACCATGGTCGTTGAGAGCATCGTGGTGCAGCGTGACAACAAACTGGTGGCCCTGGTGCATCCCGACCTGGACGAGGCGAAGAACATGCGGTTCTCAGACGAAGACCTCAAGAACATCATGGAACAGAATCGCAACGGGCTTAACGAGATGCTGCCTGCCTACGAGAAGATCTCGGAGATAGAGATCCATGAGGAGGAGTTTGAGAAGACGCCGAAGAAGTCAATCAAGCGGTATCTGTATCAATAGAATTGAGTATTCTGATTAGACTACTATTCGTAATTGAGTATTAAGATTTGGGGTTTGAGATTTTTCTCTCAAACCCCAAATCTCAAACATAATAATAGTAATACCAATAGGTGCCAGCGTACTGTTCTTCGACCTTCCCTTTGCGCTCAGTATCAAGAGGATATTTGGCCTCTAAGTCTTTGAAGTTGTTAAAGTCCTCCTCCATCACGGCATTCTGATAGACGAACCTCGGCTTGGATCGCAAGTGATTATAGAGCGTCAAGGCCTCACGATAGTGTTTGGGCAGACGGTCGGCATTCTGTGCGTCGCTAACCTGATAATACTGGCAAAGCATGTTGACAAACTCATCCAGGCGCTTGTCGATGAGGAGTCCGCAGAGTTCATAGTCAGCCAACGGTCTGCTTACCAAGGTGTCCCTGCACTCCAACAGTTTCAGATAGCGCATAGGCAGCATCTTCTCTGCTGGTCGTCCCCCAAAATACCGGTAGATACTGTCGACGGGGTAAAGAATGGAGCGCGTCTCGCCGCCAGTGGGCAGCATGGCACTGCTGCCCGCCACTATCGGATACAGGAACAGGCGCTCACCCAGTTCCCCCTTTCTGGCCAGTGCATACATGCGCACCATCTGCAGATTGGCGTCACTCTCGAGCGACTTGCGTCCCGCCTTGAGTGCCCCCTCCCAGTCGTTCTCCAGCAGACAAGCCTCCGCCTTCATCCGATAATGGAAAACAGCATTCGTGTTACTGAGACAAGCCACCATCAGGATCATCAGCACCATCAGGGAGACATTGACCCACATAGCACGTGAGAAGACCCCCACAGGCTCCACTTTCGGTTCCACATCCTGTAGGGTCCTCATCAGAAAGACCAGTACGAGCCACACGACGATAAGCAGCGGGAAGAGCCACCACCAGTATCCCCATGAGGCATGAATGTCGATATCTGGGCTGACATCTGTCAGTGCCGCGAGCACCAGCATCGAGGGAAAATAAGTCAGGGCATGACCTCTCTTGCGCAGTCTGGTCAATGAATAGACCAGCATCTGGAGCAACTGCAGCAGAACAATGATGATGACAGGCGAGAGCAGACGGTGATAGTTGGTCAGCCCCCCGCTGAGCACATGCTGTGCGACGGCCAGGAGGTCAGCCTGGAAGCAAAAGAGCCAGAGGGCGGAGAAAATCCAAAAAACAATAGCACACATCACCCGCAGGGGTAGCGTGCTATTGTTGCTTTTAGAAAACCTGTAAGCCATTCTGTTAGTTCTTCTTCAGTACCACAGCCGAACGTGCGGGGATATAGAGTTTCAGCCACTCCTTCTTATCCTTGACGTAGAGCGGGTCATAGTTGGTCACATGCGTCATCGTGTCGTCGGCAAAGCCATTACCACCGAAGTCCTTCGAGTCGGTATTCAGCACCACATCGTAAGAGCCTGTGGGCACGAGGAATCCGTAGTCAGTATAGGACTGCGTCGGTGAGAAGTTGAATACGAAGACGAGGTCGCCACGCATGAAGCATAGAATCTTGTCGCCCTCGTTGTGCCAGATCTCGGTGACAGGCGTGTCCTGGAAATTCTTCTGGCTCTTGATGACCTCCAGCATCCTGCGGTCGAAGTCGCCCAGCCAGTGGTAGCAGAGGTCCTTGTTGTCGACGAGGTTCCACTGTCGGCGTGCATACTTATATGACCAGCCGTTACCCTCGCGTGGGAAGTCGATCCATTCGGGATGTCCGAACTCATTGCCCATGAAATTGAGGTAGCCTCCGTTGATGCATCCGGCAGTGACGAGGCGTATCATCTTGTGGAGAGCGATGCCTCTCTGTGCGATATCGTTGACATCCTTCTTGGCAAAGTGCCAGTACATATCAGCATCGATGAGACGGAAGATGATAGTCTTGTCGCCGACGAGGGCCTGGTCGTGGCTCTCGCAGTAGGAGATGGTCTTCTCGTCGGGACGGCGATTGCGCACTTCCCAGAAGATCGAGGTCACATTGATATCCTCGTCACGCACCTCCTTAATGGTCTTGATCCAGTAGTCAGGTATGTTCATTGCCATGCGGTAGTCGAAGCCATAGCCTCCATCTTCAAATTTCGCAGCAAGTCCCGGCATGCCAGACACCTCCTCAGCGATGGTGATAGCGTTGGGGTTCTCCTCATGTATCAGGCAGTTGGCCAGCGTCAGGTAGCAGATGGCATTGTCGTCCTCATGGCCATTGAAGTAGTCGCCATAGCCTCCGAATGCCTCTCCGAGGCCGTGACTGTAATAGAGCATGGAGGTGACGCCGTCGAATCGGAATCCGTCGAAGTGGAACTCACTGAGCCAGTAGCGGCAGTTGGAGAGCAGGAAGTGGATGACCTCATCCTTGCCGTAGTCGAAGCAGAGAGAGTCCCAGGCCGGGTGCTCATGACGGTCGCCAGGATAAAAGAACTGGTTGGGGTCGCCCGCCAGATTGCCCAGTCCTTCGACCTCGTTCTTCACAGCATGAGAGTGTACGATATCCATGATGACGGCGATGCCCAGTCGATGGGCCTCGTCGATGAGTGCCTTGAGTTCTTCAGGTGTGCCGAAGCGGCTGCTCGGTGCGAAGAAACTACTGACGTGATAGCCGAAGGATCCATAGTAAGGATGCTCTTGGATGGCCATCACCTGGATAGCATTGTAGCCATCCTTGGCGACACGCGGCAGCACCTTGTCCTTGAACTCAGTATAGGTGCCCACCTTCTCAGCATCCTGTGCCATGCCCACGTGGCACTCGTAGATGAGCAGCGGGTTCTTCTTGGGCTTGAAGTTCTTCTTCTTCCAGACGTAGGGCTCCGGGTTCCACACCTGTGCTGAGAAAATCTTGGTGTTGTCGTCCTGTACAACTCGCCGGCACCAGGCGGGAATACGCTCTCCCTCTCCACCATTCCACTTCACCTTCATCTTGTAGAGGTCGCCGTGCTTGACGGCCTTCTCCGAGAGTTTCAGCTCCCAGTTGTCTGTGCCTTCGATGCGCTTGCAGCGGTATTTCTCGTTCTCAGTCCAATTGTTGAAGTCGCCGATGAGATAGATGTCTGTCGCATTTGGGGCCCACTCACGGAAGACCCAGCCTTTGGGTAGTTTGTGGAGGCCGAAGTAGAAATGGCCTGAAGCAAAGTCAGTAAGTGAACGCTTGCCATTCTGCGTCAGTTGGTTCAGTTTCCACACGGCATGGTCGTGACGCCCCCTGATGGCATCCTCGAAAGGCTCCAGCCATGAGTCATGCTGAACGAGTCCTATATGCTCAGGAGTTTGAGATTTGAGGTCAGAGATTTGCAAATTCGCAGCCGCCTTCTTCGGGGCTGCCGTCTTCTTTACTGTCGTCTTCTTGGTGACTGCAGCCTTCTTGGCTGCGGATTTCTTAGTCGTGGTCTCTTTCTTTGCCATATCTGTGTTACATTACTTTTACCTTGAATATTGCTTTTCTAATCTCAGGATTAGCGGCGATGCAGGGCGCATGACCGTCCTGTGGGAAGAATATGGCCATTTGCATGGGTTTGAGTGTGACATACGTCTGTGCCATAGTATCGCCGTACTTTGTGATGTCCTTCTCCGCATTGTACTCGAAAGGAGGAAGATCGTCGGTGGGTGTATAGCCGAATGTCTCCTCACATGAGAGCGGTATCTGGATGTCGATCATGTCAATATGCGTCTCCAGGGTTGCTGCCTCCTTTGCCCGTCCCTTGGCGACTGTCAGGTTGAGGAATAAGTCCTTGTCTTTAATTGGATACTTGCCAGCCTCCATTGTATTGAGGTCGTGGCTCTTGAGGAACTCGATGACATCAGCAAAGAGCGGGTTCAGTACCACATATTTGCTGAGATTTTCTAATTTGTCGATGATCATACTGATTATATTTTTTAAGTTGTCTATTTATCCAACTGTCTGTGTCCACGGATATAGGTTCCCTTTGCCGTCACCTTTCCATTGCGGTCTTTCTCGACGAAATCACCGTCGCGCTTGTCGTCGCGATAGGTACCTTCAAAGCGGTTGCCACTCTTATCCTCCTCAATGGCAGGTCCATTACGCTTGCCGTCCTTGAAGGAGCCCTTGAACTTGGAGCCGTCGGCATAGCGTGCGATGCCCTCGCCATCAATCTTTCCGTTCTTGAAATAGCCCTCATAGAGGTCGCCTTTCTTGGTGGTCAGTTTACCTTTACCATTAGGCTTGTCATCTTTCCATAGTCCGATATACTGGTCGCCATTCTTCCACACCATCGTGCCTTGGCCCTGTTTATCGCCCCTATAGAACTGTCCTGTATATTTGTCGCCATTGGCATAGCGTGAGATTCCCATCCCTGTGCGCTCTCCTTTCACATACTCGCCCTCGTAGACGTCACCATTCTTGAACTTGTATATGCCCCTTCCGTTCTGCAGGTTGTCGGCCCACTGTCCGACATAAACGTCGCCAGAGGCATACTTGAAGGTACCCTTGCCATGACACTGATTGTCGACCCACTGGCCTTCATAACTGGAGCCGTCGCCCCAGTCGAAGCGTCCCTGTCCGTTTTTCTGGTCATCCTTCCAGTCGCCCTTGTAGTAGGCCCCGTTAGCGAAGGTATATAGACCTTTGCCTGAACGCTTATCCATCTTCCAGTCGCCATCATATTTGTCGCCGTTGAAATAATACATGATGCCATGCCCATGCTGATAGTCACGGAACCAGAGACCATCGTAGCGGTTGTTGTTGGCGAAGTAGAAAGTGCCCTTACCATGCTGCTGATCCTGATACCACTCGCCCTCGTATTTCTCACCGTCGAAGAAGGTGTAGACACCGAAGCCCTGTCGCTTGCCTTTGACGTATTCCCCCTCGTAGACGTTGCCGTTCTGATAATAAGTCTTACCTTTCCCATTGGGTTTACCCTGTACCATCTCGCCCTGATAGTCACCACCATCCTTGGTCGTACACGAGCCCAATGTAATCTTCTGGCCACTTGCCATCATAGGGATAATTATTAATAAGGTGAATGTATATCGTCTTAAAATCATCTTTTCATTTTTTAAATTCTTTGCAAAAATAGAGAAAAAAAACGAGAATGCCAAATATTCACTGATTATTTGCCCTAAACTAAGTTTTTTTTGCAATTTTTTGTTACTTAACTCGATTTTTTCGCAACTTTGTCTTTACCGAACTTACTCGGCATCCGGAAATGAAAAGAAAAGAGAGCTTTTCTTTTGCGTTTCACTTTTTTTTCGTATCTTTGCCCCCACTATGAAGTTTGCAGCAATCATTCCCGCCCGCTATGCGTCGACACGCTTTCCGGGCAAGCCGTTGGCAGTGCTCAGCGGCAAGACAGTGATCCAGAGAGTATGCGAGCAGGTGCAAAGCGTGCTCAGTGAAGTATATGTAGCCACTGACGATGAGAGAATCAGCCAGGCTGTAGAGCAGTTTGGCGGGAAGCCGGTGATGACCCGTTCGGACCATAAAAGCGGTACTGACCGCATCGAGGAGGCCGTCGAGAAAACCGGGACACAGGCTGACGTCATCATCAACGTTCAGGGCGACGAGCCCTTCATCCAATCCTCTCAGATAGAGACGCTAATGCATCTGTTTGAGGATCCAGAGACCCAGATAGGCACCCTGGGCAAGCGTTTCGAGACCCTCGAGGCTTTGCAGAACCCCAACTCGCCAAAGATTGTCGTCGACAACCGTGGCTTCGCCCTCTACTTCAGCCGTTCGGTGATTCCCTATATACGGGGTGTGGGGCCTAATGACTGGCTGGGCCATTATCCCTTCCTGAAGCACCTGGGAGTGTATGCCTATCGCCGCGAAGTGCTTCAGCAAGTGACACGACTGCCTCAAAGCAGCCTGGAGAAAGCGGAGAGCCTGGAACAGTTACGATGGATACAAAACGGCTATCGTATCCGTGTGGGGCTGACCGACGTGGAGACAGTGGGTATCGACACCCCTGAGGATCTTCAGCGTGCCGAGACATTCCTACGCCTCTCGCATCTGCCGCAATAACTCTCTCTGGCGCTCTGAGAGATTCGTCGGTAGTTTCACCTGATAGGTGATGATAAGGTCGCCGAAAGTGCCGTCTCCCCGGCCGTAGCCTTTGCCACGTAGGCGCACCTTAGTGCCTGGCTGCGTCTCGGGCTTGACTTTCATTTTCAGTTTATGCCCATTGGAGAGTGTGATCATCACATCACCTCCGAGCATGGCCGTATAGAAGTCGATGGAGACCGTCGCGTTCATCTCGCCACTGTTCGTGCGGGCCTGACGCCCAAAGCCAGAGCCTCCGGAGAAACCCTGGAATCCGCCGAAGCCCCCACCCTGCTGCCCCTTTCGTCCGAAGAGATCCTCGAAGAATGAGGAGAACCCTCCACTGCCGGAGAAACTGGAGAAGTCGAAGCCGCTAAACGGATTAGCACCACCAGCCCCACCGCCGAAGCCTCCGCCTGCCTTCTCGAAGGCCTCAGCCTGACGCCACTGTTCACCATACTGGTCGTATTTCTTGCGCTTCTCCGGGTCGCTAATCACATCGTAGGCCTCCTGGAGTGCCTGAAACTTGGCTTGAGCCTTAGGGTCGTCGGGATGCAGGTCAGGATGGAACTGCTTGGCCCTTTTCAGGTAGGCCTTCTTCACATCCTTCTGGAGTATCGTCTTGTCGACGCCTAAAATCTTGTAATAGTCTATAAATGCCATAATACAATCCTCCTTAATTTATCGCTATATAAACTCATCAGCAAAAAGTGTGCCGAAAAAAGACGAATTATTTGGGCGTCTCACTTTTTTGTAGTACCTTTGCAGAAAAATACGGATTATATGAATAAAAGACTATTGTCAGCCATATTGCTCACCCACATGACGCTTGCCGCATCTGCCCAACCAGCCACGAAGACCGTCCACCTGAAAATCATTGAGACCAGTGACGTACACGGCCATTTCTTCCCCTATGACTTCATGGAGAAAAAGCCCATCAAAGGCACCCTTGTGCGTGCAAACTACTATATCAAAAAAGAAAGGGCCAAATATGGCGACAATCTGTTACTCATCGACAATGGCGACATCCTACAGGGTCAACCTTGCGTCTATTGGTCGAACTACGTGATGCCAGAGGACGAGAACCTGGCCGCGACAGTCATCAACTATATGAAATACGACGCGGAGACCGTCGGCAACCACGACGTGGAGCCAGGGCACAAGGTCTATGACAAATGGATCAGGGAAGTGCGCTGTCCGCTGATAGGTGCGAACATCGTCAAGGAGGACTTTAAGGACGGCCCCGCCAATCCTGAGAGCGTCTACACGGGTCTGAAGCCCTACTCCGTGCATTACATGGACGGTGTCAAGATTTGCATCATCGGTATGCTGACCCCAGCAATTCCCAACTGGCTCAACAAGTCAATCTGGAAAGGTATGGCATTTGAAGAGATGGTCAGTTGCGCCAAGAAATGGGTGAAGTACATTCAGGATGTAGAGAAGCCAGACCTGCTGTTCGGCCTGTTCCATTCCGGTCTCAACGGAGGCATCAAGACCGATGAGTATGAGGAGGATGCCACAGAGTCCGTGGCCCGTGAGGTGCCGGGGTTCGACATCATTTTCTTCGGGCACGACCATCAGGTACATAATGAGTGGATCACCAACTGCGAGGGGCAGCGTGTGCTGTGTATTGACCCGTCCTGCTATGTGAAGAATGTGGCAGAGGCAGAAATCAGCCTGACCTACAAGAATGGTAAACTCACGAAGAAGGACATCAGCGGTAAGATTGTCAGTGTGCTCGACGAAGAGGCTGATCAGGAGATGCTCACCCACTTCCAGCCCACTATCGAGAAGGTGAAGCAGTATGTAGGCCGCAAGATAGGACGTTTCGAGTCGCCTATCTATACCCGTGAAAGTTTTTTCGGCAACTCCGCGTTCACCGACCTGATCCACAACCTGCAGATGCAAATCTCGAAGGCAGACATCTCGTTCAATGCGCCTCTGGCCTTTAACACAGTCATCAAGGCTGGCGACGTCACCCAGGGCGACATGTTCAAACTCTACCGTTTTGAGAACCTGCTGTTCGTGCTCCGCATGACAGGTGAAGAGATCCGCAAACATCTTGAATTCTCCTACGATATGTGGACTAACACCATGACCTCTCCAGACGACCACGCCCTTCGCCTGAATTCAGCCGCCACAGACGACCAACAGCGTACAGGATTTCAGTACTACACCTTTAATTTCGACTCCGCCTGCGGCATCGACTACGAAGTAGACCTGACCAAGCCCGACGGCGAGAAGGTTAGAATCCTGCGCATGTCGAATGGTGAGCCCTTCGACGATCAGAAGTGGTATAAGGTAGTGATGAACAGTTACCGTGCCAACGGCGGCGGCGAGTTGCTCACTCGTGGCGCAGGCATCCCGCAGGACTCCCTGGCGCATCGCGTCCTCTTCCATACCGACCTTGACCAGCGGCACTATCTGACCGAGGAGATTCGCCGTATGGGAACTGTCAATCCAAAGCCAAACCACAACTGGCGTTTCGTGCCGGAGGAATGGGTGAAGCCCGCCCTGGAACGTGACCGCAAACTCCTGTTCGGAAAATGAAGAAGTACTATTTCGTCTTCTGCAAGGAAGACCTGCTGTTGGAAAAGACCAACGACGGGGGTTATACTATCCCACTACAAGAGATCCCCCCTGTGGCACTGAAGCCCTGGACTAACGTGATGAACATCACCCCCCTTGATGGTGTGGAAGTGAAGGCCTACAGCATCGACGCCCCGGTCACAGATGACGCGCGCTATGAGATGTGTCCCCTGCGCCAGAGTTACTACCTGCTGTCACGTCCACTCTATCTGAAGGCCGGGAAATGCCAGGAACTGCTCTATTGGGATCATAACACGCGGTATTGCAGTGTATGCGGCTCACCCATGCGCATGGATACAGACATCTCAAAGAAATGTACGGAATGCGGCAAGGAGATATGGCCGCAACTGTCAACAGCCGTCATTGTGCTGATACATAAAGGAGACGAAGTGCTGCTGGTGCGTGCCAAGAATTTCAAGCGCGACTTCTATGGTCTTGTGGCCGGCTTTGTGGAGACTGGCGAGACGCTGGAGGAAGCCGTGGCCCGCGAGGCTTTCGAGGAGACAGGTGTCACCATCACCAATATCCGCTATTTCGGTTCACAGCCCTGGCCATATCCCTGTGGGCTGATGGTGGGCTATCATGCCGACTATGTCAGCGGCGACATCCACCTTCAGAAGAGTGAGATAGCCAAAGGTGGCTGGTTCAGTAAGGACAACCTGCCGAACATACCAGAGAAACTGTCTATTGCCCGGATGCTGATAGACGACTGGCTCAGTACTCAATAGTCTTCATCGTCATCTTCCCCTTGTAAGAGACCGTGCTCTCCACCAGGTAGCAACTGGCACCATCAGGAATACAGAGGGTAGCCCTGAAATGTAGTCCATCAGCATCCACGTGACTATACTCCATCCCCCCCAGCACAGCCTCATCCAGGAATTTCTCAGGTACCATCTTATGGTACATCTGTTTTCTGAAATCACTGGAATAAAGACACTGCGCCCCTTTATAGATGCTGATGTGCATGATATTGTCGTAGTAAACATTCTCCACCTCCATGCCATCCTCATTGTAGGTATGTCTGACCACCTTATATTTTGTAGGGTTGATGGCGATATACCAGTGGTAGCGCTCCCCATTGTAGGTGACAACAGAGTCTCTCTTCACCTGATGCTTGTAGGACATGACCTTCGGCGTATCGTGTACAAAGACCTCAGCATCCTCTGGGTCGCTGCTTTTCACCACCTTGATGATATCGTCATTCTGATTCTTAAACCAGAACAGGTTGGCCGTCTGTTTCTCAATCGCATAGGTGGCACCAGAACTGAGCACCAGGGCGTTTTCCACGATCTTGAAATAGGCAGGCATACTAGTAGAGTCGGAATAGAAGATAGTGTCGCCCTTGACCCTGAAGGACACATCCTCTGTCTCGGCATCCAACCAGACCCCCTGCAACATCGCCTTCGCCTCTTTGTCCTCAGGATTGTCCTTCGGCAATGTCTTGGCTTTCTGAGAATCGCACCCTGTGACAAAAAAAGCCAGCGTGATGACTATAATCGAAAACTTATTCATTTACTTACCTATGCAGTGGTACTCGAAATCATTCTCCAGTAGTTCTTCTGCATCAAAAATATTCCTACCGTCAATCACCAGCGAGCGCTTCATCGCTTTCCTGATCACGCCCCATCCGGGCAGACGGAACTCCTTCCACTCCGTCAGGAGCAACAGTGCGTCGGCATCGAGCACCGCATCATACATATCGCGACAATAGGTCACCGTGTCACCTATCCTGCGCCTGCACTCATCCATGGCAATGGGGTCATAGACACGCAGGATACAGCCGACCTCCAACAGTCGGCCAATCATAACAAGTGCCGTCGACTCGCGCATGTCATCCGTCTCCGGTTTAAAGGAGAGTCCCCACATAGCGATGGTCTTGCCTTTCAAAGCCTCCGGACTGCCAAAAGCCCTAACGAGTTTATCGAAAAGCACGCTCTTCTGCCTCTCGTTGACTCTCTCCACAGCCTTCAACACCTCCATGGAGTAGCCATTCTGGTCGGCCGTCTTAATAAGGGCCTTCACATCCTTGGGGAAGCAGGAGCCGCCATAGCCACAACCAGCATAGAGGAACTTCCGTCCGATGCGTGTGTCAGAGCCAATGCCTGCGCGTACCATATTAATATCCGCCCCCACACGCTCGCAGAGATTAGCAATATCATTCATAAACGAAATGCGTGTAGCGAGCATCGAATTAGCCGCATACTTGGTCATCTCTGCTGAAGGGATATCCATGAATATCACTCGAAAATTATTAATCAGAAAGGGCTTGTATAGTTTCGTCAACACTTTCTTGGCATGCTCGCTCTCCACACCTACCACCACCCGGTCAGGCGACATAAAGTCCTTGATGGCATTCCCCTCCTTGAGGAACTCCGGATTAGAGGCCACGTCGAACTCGATGTCAACACCGCGCCTATTCAATTCGTCCTCGATAGTCTTACGCACCTTCTTGGCCGTACCCACAGGCACTGTCGACTTTGTGACAACCACCACATAGTGGTTCAGGTTCTCACCAATGGTCTTGGCAACCTGCAGTACATATTTCAGGTCAGCCGATCCATCCTCGTCAGGCGGCGTACCTACGGCGGAAAATACAATTTCCACATCATCGAGCACAGCGGCGAGATCCGTCGTAAACTTCAATCGACCTGCAGCAACGTTCTTCTTGACCAATTCGTCGAGTCCTGGTTCATAAATAGGTATCTCACTGTTCTTCAGCCGTTCTATCTTATTGGCATCCACGTCCACACACGTCACATTAGCCCCCGTGTCAGCAAAGCATGTTCCTGACACCAAGCCCACATAACCTGTTCCAACAATCGCTATATTCATAACATTCCAATAATAAATTGTCAATCAAACAGTTCCGCATCCTTCAAAAAGGGTTGCCTCAAGTCTTTCTCACTTGTCTGCACCAAAGTCGGATCAATCGGCCACTCAATGTTCAGTTCAGGGTCGTTCCAGCGGATGCCGGCCTCTGCCTGAGGCGCATAGGGATTGTCGACCTTATAGGTGAAGATGGCCTCCTCACTAAGTACCAGGAAGCCATGTGCAAAGCCACGGGGGATGAAAAACTGACGTTTATTGTCCTCGCTCAACTCCACCATCACATGCTGTCCGAACGTAGGACTTGACTTGCGGATATCGACAGCGACATCCAACACCTTACCTTTAATTACACGCACGAGTTTCGCCTGAGAAAGTTCACCTTTCTGATAATGCAATCCCCGAAGGACACCAAATGCCGACTTCGACTCGTTGTCCTGCATGAAGTCCACGCAGCCAATCTGCTCATTAAATTCTGTCTGTTTCCATGCCTCCATAAAATAGCCTCTGGCATCAATGAAGACACGTGGCTGAATCACGTAGACCCCTTCAATTTCCGTCTTTATATACTCCATTCCTATTTAATTTGTGTGCAAAGATAATAGAAAAAATCCATTTTCAAGTAATTTTAAGTTTCTTTTATTTGTTTATATCACAAAAAAGATGTAATTTTGCACACATGATTGAACTGGAACGGCATATTGAGATCCTTTTACTGAGCAACGACTGTGTCATTGTCCCCAATCTTGGAGGATTCATGACCCACCATGTCGAGGCACATTATGATGAGCATGAACATCTGTTCATCCCTCCGATGCGTACTCTGGGGTTCAACCCGATGCTCACGATGAACGACTCACTGCTTGTCCAGTCCTATGTGGAAGCCTACGACCTGAGTTACCCTGAGGCCCTGCGCCGTATAGAGCGGGAAGTGTCAGAACTGAAGCAGACACTTGAGACAGAAGGCATCTACGAACTCGGCGATATCGGTACACTCTCCCGCAATGTGGACGGCAAACTGATCTTTGCCCCCTGCGAGGCAGGAATCCTGACCCCCGAACTCTACGGGTTGAGTTCGTTTGAGATGCTCAAGACGGAGCAGCATGCCAAGGTCATTGTCCAGGACTCTCCGTCCGAGCCTGTCCACAAGACCGTTAGGATTCAGGCCAGCAACATGGCAGAGGCGTCTCTCAAGACAGAGGAAGAATTACAGAAGTCTGCTGAAGAGCTAACGAAAGGCACACCTTCAGCCATTGTCATCAAGATGTCGTGGATACGCAACACGGCAGCCGTCGCCATAGCCATACTCGCCTTCTTCCTGATGACCACGCCTGTCAGCAACAGCGGTCATCTCAGTATGGGCAACCTCAACAACCTGCTGCTAATGGGTATGCTTCCAAAGGACACGAATATGGAGAAGATCACGGTCAGCCGTCCTGTGAGGCAAGTAGCGCAGATTACGGCGGAGGAAGACACGGCTGTTGTGCAGCAGCGCCCTGTCGTCGCCATACAAGCGTCAGCGCCTGTCCAGCAGCCAGCTCAGTCCTCTGCCGGCATCCAGCAGTCCCGGAAGCCCTCAATACAAGCAGCATCGCAAGGTAACTACTGCATCGTGCTAGCCAGTTACGTGACGCAGAAGAATGCCGAATATTTCGTCAGTCAGTTGCACAAAAACGGCCATGCCCAAGCGCAGGTATTCATACATAATGACGTGCGTCGCGTCATCTATGGCAAGTTCGACTCAGAAAGTGATGCCTACAGTAGACTGTCGACCCTTCGTGACCAGAAGCAGTTCAAGCAGGCATGGGTGATGAAAATCCAAGAAAACTCATAAAGTATGAAACGAGTACGTTGTCCGAAATGCGAGCAGTACATCACATTCGATGAGACACAGTATGAGGCTGGTCAGTCGCTGGTGTTCAAATGTCCAGACTGCGGTAAGGAGTTTGGTATCCGCATAGGTGTCAGCAAACTGCGCGACCGCCAGAGAGAGGAGCATCCTGACGAAACGGCCAACGAGCAAGGCTTTGGCTCCATCGTAGTCATCGAAAATGTGTTCCACTACAAGCAGGTCATTCCCCTGAAGATGGGCGACAATGTCATCGGACGCTATCAGAAGGGAAATTCTATCAGTACGCCCTTTGAGACTGTCGACCCCAGTGTCGACCTCAATCACTGCACCATCCATGTCAGCTTTGACAAGTGCGGTCATTTGCAATATACCCTCCGCGACAACAACAGCAATACCGGCACATTCGTTGACAATACCGAACTCTCACAAAAAGAGCGTCGCGTCATTGAAGACGGGACACTCTTCACAATCGGTGCTACCAGTATTATCCTGCGTGGTGCCGATTCTATCTAGAGATGCGGAACCAGTCGGCATCAATCCATCCACGCACCTTCTTGCCGGCAGGCTCTGCTGCCATTAGTCCGATCTTGGCACCTATCCATTTACCCTGGCGCATGGTGAAAGCATCGCCGACCTCAGTAAACTTGCTGCCGTCTTCAGAGTAGGCAAAGCAGACGGAGGCCTCATGCCTGTTGGTGCCGTCGGCATTCTTACCTCCGACATATGTGACCTTCAGACGCAGGTAGGCATCGCAGTGGAGAGCCGGCTGATAATCCACCTTATCAATATAGCTCGGTTTGAGTGTAGCAAGCGTCTTGATGGTCTCAGGCTTACCCTTGTCTGCCCCTTTACAGGTAATCTGCTGAAGTTCAAACTGTTCACCAACCCTGCGAAGCACGAGTGAGGAATAATCCATTCCCATCACAATGATACCGCCATACTGTCCCTCATCTTTGGCAGAAAGACGCAGTTTCGTAGTAGCCGTAAAGTTGTCGCCCGGTGTCTTCTGAAGCAACAGATTACCTGCTTCCCAAAGGTTCTTGAAGTCCTCACTCTGCTTATGACAGAAAACTCGAAAAAAGCCATAAGGCGTCGGCATGCCATACGTCTGCTGGTAGTTGGCATGCCACTGCCACTGCTTACCGAGTGACGTGGTATTGAATTCGTCGCTCTCCACAGGATTCTGGACAGGACAGGCCTTACCGACATTCGGTTTCCTGTAGGTCAGCACCGGTTCGCCACAGTAGTTTTTCACATTCGTTCCCATGGTGGGCCAGTTATCCTTCCATGTGACAGGCTCAAGCCAGACGACACGCCCATAAGCCTCCTTGTCCTGGAAATGCAAGAACCAGTCCTCGCCACTCTTCAGATGAACCCAGCCGCCCTGATGGGGACCGTTCACCACGGTCTTGCCCTGCTCAAGCACCACCTTCCACTCATAGGGACCATAAGGCGACTTGGAGCGCATTGCCAACTGATGACCGACTGGCACACCTCCTGCAGGACACATAATCCAGTACCAGCCCTCCCGCTTATAGAACTTAGGTCCTTCGGCAGTGCGGTTAGGCGTACCATTCCCATCGAACACAATCACTGGATTGCCTATCTGCTGCATGCCATCTGCCGACATCTCGCGTACCGTCAGCACTGAATTGAACTGACAGCGGGAATTAGCCCATCCGTTGACCAGATAGCACCGTCCATCGTCATCCCAAAGCGGCGTGGTGTCAATCATTCCCTTACCCGCAATGACACACTTAGGCTCAGTCCATTTGCCAGCAGGGTCTTTCGCAGTCACAACAAAAACGCCCAGATCAGGGTCACCCCAATAGATGTAATAGAGTTGATTGTTCGGATTGTAACGGATAGAGGGCGCCCAAACACCATTACCATGCTGCGGCACGTTGTAACGCTCCAATGGCGGCAATGCTTGGATGGCATAGCTGATAATCTCCCAGTTCACCAAGTCCTTCGAATGAAGGATGGGAAGCCCCGGAATACAATTAAACGATGAAGCCGTCAGATAGAAATCCTCACCAGACGCCCCGACACAGACATCAGGGTCAGAATAATCGGCATTAATGACAGGATTAGTATAGGTACCATCTCCATTGTCGGGCGACCATACTTCCGATTTGTAGTTTTGTGCAGTGGCCATCATAGGCAGGGCAACAGCCATCAAGATTAGTTTTTTCATAATTTGCGAATTTTGATTTTGTATGAATTTTCATTGTAGACAATGCTCATGACATGAGGAAAGCCAGAGGGTGACGGTGGCAGACTCAATGCCACATGTCCCATGGTTCGCCGGAGGTTGATTTCCACACAAGGATGCAAGAGGAATCCATGCTGGTCATCGCGGGTGACAATCATCATATCCACGCCCAAAGGACCTTGATACCGATGACAGAGAAGCAGACCTAAACTATGGCAAATCATCGATTTAACGTTTTCTATCAAATCAACTGCTATATAACGTGTTATTATCTCCAACTTTCTCGATTCGTCTGCCAAGACATTTCCTGTGTAAGCCCCATTGCTGGTATGAAAGAGCGAGAGGCCACAATAGGTCACACATCCCTTACCATCGCTCAAGAACTCCATTCCGAAATCCTTAACCTTAGCATAGTAAGGCTCAGCCATCACCCCACCCTGTTGTCTGATGACATGATCCAGCCAGCCCCGCTGCTGAGGGCTGAAAGACCTGTCAACAAACCGGACTCCACGACCGCTGCTGCTCCACGGTGCCTTAATGACCATTCTGGGCCACTGTTCCAATTGACGGACAACCATATCAGGTGTCTCAAGGAAAAAGGCCTCCCCAGTGGTGCCCGACTGTTGAAGATGACGTGATAACAGCATGGCATATCGGCGGTGAGACAATTCGCGTATTTCGGTCATCGTCCGTTCAGAAGGGAGCAAGGCTGCATCAACGCCCATACGCCCCAGCCATGCGTGAAGTGCAAGGTCCCAGCCCCAAGGAACGATGCCCTTGAGGGGCAAACGTCCTATTTCCTGTTTCTCCACAAACCGGCAGAACGGTCTATGCATCAGCCTCTGGAATGACTTTTCTGCAAAAGGCACATCTTCTACGAGGACACAGTCATCACTCCCCGCCCACAAGGCAGGGAGGAATCCCAAGTCTTTCCGCAGTTGCCGCCCTGCATGCGGGGCTGTAAAATTAGCAAGGTTTGCCGCCAAGGCCAGGTCATGTTCAGGATTGAAAATATGCAGTAACATCACTTTTTTGCGGCAAAGGTAATCATTTATTTCATTTTAACCAAAAATTATTTGGATATATCAACAATTTATGTTACTTTTGCAAACTGAAAATAATAATTTAAAAGAACATGCCAGTAAAAATTCTTAGCGTTGATGACGAGAATGATCTCGAACTGCTGTTAACGCAATACTTCAGGAGGAAGATTCGTAAAGGAGAATATGAGTTCTCTTTCGCACACAATGGTCTGGAAGCCCTCACAATGCTTCTAAAGAATAAGGACTATGACATCATCCTTTCAGACATCAATATGCCTGAAATGGATGGTCTAACCTTATTAACGAAAATCAATGAGATGCAAAATCCCGCGCTGAAATGCATCATGGTATCGGCTTATGGTGATATGGGCAATATCCGACAGGCAATGAATAATGGTGCCTTCGACTTTGCCACCAAGCCCATCGACCTGGATGATCTCAGCGTGACCATTGAGAAAGCCATTGAACAAATTCAGTATATCAAGACGATGCAGCAGGAGCATACGCAACTGGAGTCACTGAAGGGCGACCTTGCCATTGCCCGTGAGATACAGTTGGCCATTCTGCCGCGCATTTTCCCTCCGTTCCCAGAGAATGCCGACAAACTGGATATTGCCGCATCCATGACGGCAGCCAAGGATGTGGGGGGAGACTTCTATGATTTCTTCCGGATCGACGACAAAAAGATAGGTTTCCTGATTGCCGACGTGAGCGGCAAGGGAGTGCCTGCAGCCATTTTTATGGCAGTGAGCCGTACCCTTATCCGTGCCACAGGCATCAGGGGGGTGAGTCCTGCAGAGTGTATTACCTACTCGAACAACCTGTTGTCAGAGGAATCGACCAATTGTATGTTTGTCACAGTCTTCTATGGCATATACGACTTGGAAACGGGTGAGATCGTCTATTGTAATGCAGGCCATAACCCACCATATATTCTACACAAAAACGGAACTACAGAGGCACTCCCGATGTCGCAGGATCCGATGGCCGGTGCTATCGGCGACATGCAATTCCACGAGGAACATATACAACTGGAGAAAGGTGAGACGCTTGTCCTCTTTACCGACGGTGTGACAGAGGCCATGAATGTCAACAATGAAGAGTTCGGCGATGACCGTCTTATTCAGACTTTGCAGGAAGTGTCTCTCCACTCCGGCCAGGAAATCATCGAGGCTGTAAAAGCAGACGTTGCAGCATTCACCGAGGGTGCTGAGCAGAGTGACGACATCACGATGCTGACTTTGAAGAGACTGTAATTTCAAAATATCAACCAACCGAGGTGAATAAGAAAGACCTGGTCATAGGAGCCATAGGCATTCTGCTTTTAGGCACATCCATTGCCGGACTGACTGGCTGGCATTCGAGCAAGCAGCGCGTCAGCGAGTTGGAAGCCCAACTAAAAGTGATGGAGCGTCAGGAGAAACGCACCGCCGTACTTCGCAGTGTGAGTCAGCAGATGGAGGAGTTAGCGGTCCAGCAGAAGACCATTTCCGACGTGCAGCGCGAAGAAGCGTTACAGCAGACCCGTGTAGCCAATGAGATGCGTCAGCGCTCAGAGATAGAGCAAGCGAACGCTATAGCCGCGGAGCGCAGTGCCGTCGCTTCCGAGAAGAAGGCCCTTGAGGCTTCGGCTCAGGCTGAGTACCAGCGTCAGATAGCCGAGCACCAACGCATTCAGGCAGAGATGTCGAAACGTGTGGCCGACACGCTGAGTTATATCACCCTGGGGCGTTCACTTGGTTCACTCTCTGCCATCCAGAATCAGGCCGGCAGCACCGACATCGCCACACTGCTGAGTTATGCGGCATACGTTTTTACGCATCGATACGGAGGCGACATCTATTATCCCACTATCTACAAGTCGCTCAGTACCATGAGCGGAAGCACAAAGACACTGAGCATCCATCAGGGGGCTCTGACAGACATGGCCTATATGCCCAATAATGACAAGGAACTGATCACGATAAGTAATTACGGTGGTATCGTGCAGACACATATCAATGGGCAAAAAATGACCCACACGGTCCTCTTCCAAAACAGCAAATACGATTTCCGCGCCCTTCATATAGACAAAAATAGCAATAACATCTATGCAGCGAGCCGGACAGGTCACCTGTTTGTCAAAACCCCCCAGCAACAGACAATTATCGACCTGGTAGGAATGACTCCTTTGCTGGGATTGACAGAGATGGAGCCCGGCAAGACAGTGCTGCTCATCGGCAGCAGCAAAATTGCTTTGCTAGACATAGCCACCAATACCATCAAGCAGTCCAAGAGCCTGCCATTCAAGGTCACTTATTACAGTCGATATGATTATCTCCCAATCCTCTTTGATGACAAGGGAAAAATGCATGTTGTCAAGGACATGGACGGCTTTAAGACATCCTCAATCCCCACTCCGGGCACAGTGACAGCCTTCGCCAGTTCGAAGAACACAGGTTTATCCGCTTTTGGCATGAGCGACGGCACCATCTACCTGAAAGACAAGCAAGGAAATATCCGAAAACTGGTGGGGCATCGCTCACGCATCTCAAAAATGAAGATCAACGGCAACCGTCTTTATTCATCAAGTTATGACGGTCAGGTCAACCTGTGGATCACAAATAGTGAAAAAGCCGAACCGATGAATCTCTTCACCACCAACAGTTGGATTATGAACTTCATCTTCACCCCTGCGAAGGACCGTATCGTGACGGGTGACATGAATGGGAATCTGTCAACCCCACTTATCTCAGTGCCCAAGATGGTAGATCTGGTAAAGCTGAAACTGAAGCGCGACATGACTCCGGAAGAATGGAACTACTTCGTCGGGGGAAAAGTACCATACGAGTCTTTCCTACATCCACAGAGAAAGGAGGATAGCCAATGAAAAGGTTGTCACTCCTCATAGGACTAATGACCGGATGTCTGCTGGCGATTGCTCAGGGTATTCCTGCCTTCCGCAATTTCGGCCCAGATGAATATCATGCCAACAATCTCAACAATGACATCGCTATAGGTGCTGATGGAACTGTCTTTGTCGCCAATTTAGAGGGACTGCTGTATTACCGCAACGATGGCTGGCACACCATTCATACCTCTGACATCAAACGTATCACAGTGGTCTATCGCGACAAGAATGATGACATCTGGGCTGGCGGCTATAACTTCTTTGGAAAAGTTGTGGAGAAAGCGAATGGCCAACTGACCTTTCTGGTAACTGCCAAGAAGAACGAATTCCATGGTGAAGTAGAGGAAATATGGGAGGACGAAGGCGTGCTGCAATTCTACGTAGACAAAGAGAATGCCATCTACGAAGTTAAGGATGACACTATTTCCGTCAGCCGCATTCTGACAGACGAGGCCTATCATGACATTGGATTATCAGATGTGATAGCCACTGACCAACTGATCAAGAATCAGAAAGTAGTCTTGCTGAAGGATACCATTCTGACACTCCCTTTGGGGCAGAATATGAAAGCCGTTCTGAAAAGAGGTCTGGGAATCTGCATCGTTGACAAAAATAACAATGAACTCTATCGTATCACAGAAGAGAATGGACTCTGCTCAAACAATGTAGTCTATATAGACTATGACGGACGAGGCACCCTCTGGGGCGCTGCAGATGACGGCATCTTTGCCATAGCCATTCCCTCTATTTACTCCCGTTTCACTGTTAATGAAGGACTGGCGGGCGAAGTCCTGTCGATCACGGAATACAAAGGCAAGAAATACGTAGGCACCAACAACGGACTGTTCTGCCTGGAGGGAAAGCGCTTTGTGCGGATTGGGGATATCATCAATGCCTGCTGGGATCTGAAAGAGTGTGCCGACGGGCTATTGGCTGCAACAGCCAATGGCATCTACAAAATAGCCCCCAACGGGCAAATACAGAATATGACCAACACCACTTCCATGTCAATCCTTGTCAATGGAAACCAATTCTACAGCGGGGAGATGGACGGCCTCTATCAGTCAGACATCTCTGGAAACAACAGGGCCAAGGTTTGTGAACTACAGAAGACCACCAAGATTATCAAGGACAGGAAAGGAACTATCTGGCTTCAGACCATCTACGGCGAGATATGGCAAAAATTGCCGACAGAAAAGAACTTCAAGCCTGTCAAGTTGGGCAAGGGAGGAGAGACAATGGCAACCATTGTACCCACCGACGGAAATGTAACAATTGTAACAGCCGAATCGTCCAGCCCCTTCCAATATCCCGTATTCTGCTGTCTCGACGAAAATGGCGTGACCTGGCTGACGAACAACAAGGGGAAATCGCTCTACAGATGGAAAAACGGAAAGAGACTGAATGACCTACAACACCTGTTGCACCCTTTCTACGACATTAAAATCCATGCCCTATACAGTAAAGGCAGCGAAGTATGGATAGGTACAGACCACGGTATCTGGATTATCAACATGAACAATGAAGACCCACGACTGAGCCATAAGCCTATACTACAGTTCAATTCTGTCATACTCAATTCCGACAGCATACTATGGGAAAGGCTTGGAGCCAACGTCAGGACTCTGCCTAATCTGGGCAGCAGGGACAGGAACCTGCTATTCACCTATTCCGTCGACTATACCCCTCTGGTAGGAACGGTACTTTACAGATATAAGTTGAACGACGGGCCATGGTCGGCCTGGGCCGACGATCAGGATGCGGAATTCAACAACCTGAGTTTCGGTTCCCACAAACTGACCATCCAGGCCCTGTTGGAAGATGGTACGACGACAGCCCCCCTGGACCTCTCGTTTTGGATAAGCCCCCCATTCTACCAGCAATGGTACATGATCCTCATTTACCTGGTATTGCTTGTTCTACTAGTCTATGCCCTGTTCCGCTACCGTCTTCACAGGCTCAATGTGGAAAAAGAACGGCTTGAGATAGTGGTACAAGAGCGAACGGCAGAGGTTGTAAAACAGAAGGATGAGATTGAGGAGAAATCAAAGAGCCTCGAAGTGGCACTTGACGAGCTGAATAATGCCCAGAATGAACTCATCCGCCAGGAGAAGATGGCTACCGTCGGTAAACTGACCCAAGGCCTGATAGACCGCATCCTCAATCCATTGAACTATATCAATAACTTCTCAAAACTGTCAGAAGGCCTCGTCAAAGATATCGAAGCCAACATCGAAGACGAGAAAGAGCATATCGACGAGGACAACTATGAAGACACGAAGGAGGTGCTCAGCATGTTGAGGGGCAATCTGCAGAAAGTCGGCGAGCATGGCCAGAGCACAACCCGCACCCTGAAGGCCATGGAAGAAATGCTCAAAGACCGCAGTGGCGGAATCGTCAGGATGAACCTCACCAGTCTGTTGAGGAAGGACCTGGAGATGTTGGACAAGTATTACGAGAAAGACATAGCAGCCAACCACATCAACGTGGTGTCCGACATACCCGATTCGCAGATATTCATCAACGGAAATGCCGACCAGTTAAGTAAGACCCTGATGAGCCTCCTTGGCAATGGCATCTATGCCATTAAAAAGCAGGTCATGAAAATGCAGGCGGCCAACAGAGTCTATCAGCCAGAATTGGCACTGAGGCTGAAGAGCGACGGCAAGCACCATATCATCACCATCCGCGACAACGGCACAGGCATCGGAGAGGCTATCATCCACAAGATCTTCGACCCATTCTTCACCACCAAGACCACAGCGGAAGCCTCTGGCACAGGCCTTTACCTCAGCCGTGAGATCATACAGAATCATGGTGGCGACATCCATGTAGAATCAGTTAAGAACGAATATAGCGAGTTTACCATATTGTTGCCCGCCCTAAAAGAATAAAGCTTATGGAGAATCAGATGGAAACGCTCAGAGAGCAATTAAGGAAACAAGAGAAACTGGCATCACTCGGCTTACTCAGTGCAGGCATTGCCCATGAGATTCAGAACCCTCTGAATTTCGTCATCAATTTCAGCAAGATGTCTGACAAACTCCTCAATGACCTGACAGAGATCATTGAAGACAACATAGACAAGTTGCCCGCAGACGACAGCGAGGATCTGGCCGATATCGTGGAAGATCTTAAGGAGAATATGGCCAAGATTGTGGAACACGGAGAACGGGCCATCGATATCATCCAGGGCATCCTGCTCGTCTCACGCGGCAAAGAAGGCCAGAAGATTCCCACAGACATCTGCAAACTGGTGAAAGAGTATGTTTGGCTATCATATCATGCCATGCGCGCCAACAACAAACAGTTCAATGTAGCCATCCATGAGAAATATCAGGAGAACATGCCTCTGATACAGGTGATACCACAAGACCTGAGCCGTGCCGTTCTGAACGTGACAAACAATGCCTTTTACGCTACTTGGCGGAAATCACAGACATGCAAAGGTGTCTATCAGCCTGAACTGAATGTCAGTGTAGGGCAGAAGGAGGGACAACTGGTCATAACTATTTCCGACAATGGAGAAGGCATGACCGACGAAGTGAAACAGCGCCTCTACGAGAATTTCTTCACCACCAAACCTGCAGGACAGGGTACAGGACTCGGCATGGGCCTCACGCGCGACATCATCGAGAATAATCATGGCGGTACGATCAACTTCGACTCCAAAGAAGGCGAAGGTACCTGCTTCACATTTATCATACCCGCTACAGTATGAAGATAAGGATACACCTTATTATATTATGCGTCTTGCTGTGCATGCCTGCCATTGCACAGGATAACAGCATGCGAGCCCTATACGACAAGGCAGAAGAGGAATACAGAGTCGGCCGCATAGAACAGGCCCTGAGTCTGCTCACAGAAAACATGAATGAATTCAACGGCACGCTCAGGCAAAGCGTCTATCGACTGATGTCACTCTGCTGTCTGGGTATCGACGACACCCAGAAAGCCGAAGCGTATGCCAACCTTCTGCTGGAGTCCGACCGCTATTACTCCCCGTCGCCACAAGACCCTCAGCGCTTCATCGACATCATCGAGCGTATCAAGGCTGGTTTGGAAGCTACCATCACCACTGCATCCAGCCAGGCAGAGAAACTCAATGAAGTGCCTGTGCCCACGACACTCATCACAGAAGACATGATCAAGAGCAGCGGCGCACGCAACCTGCAGGAATTGCTGGCGGCCTACGTGCCCGGCATGTACATCATCGACTGCGGCGACGACATCAACATCGCCATGCGAGGCATCTACAGTAGCGGACAGGAGAAAAT
>CAMVJQ010000015.1 GCA_947167845.1 uncultured Prevotella sp.
CCCTGCTGGCGGGACTGGTAGCCCCCACCCTGCTGACGGGGCTGATAGCCGCCCTGCTGGCGAGGCTGGTAGCCGCCCTGCTGACGGGACTGGTAGCCACCCTGCTGGCGAGGCTGGTAGCCGCCCTGCTGGCGGGACTGGTAGCCCCCACCCTGCTGACGGGGCTGATAGCCGCCCTCAGCGCCGTCGTTATTATACGACTTATAGGGCTTATAAGGCTTCTGGTAGTTGTCACGGGACTGATAGCCGCCCTGCTGACGGGGCTGGTAGCCACCGCCGTAGTTGCCACGGGGCCGATAGCCCGGACGCTGGGACGCACCGCCCTGCAGTCCGGCGCCAAAGCCTTCGGGACGGAAGCCTTCATCGTCGTCGCGCTTCTGATAAGCGGGACGCGTGGTAGTATGTATACGGGGACGGGGTGAGCGTCCGGGACGAATCTCTCGCTGTTCTCTCTGAAAACCCTCTTTCTGCGGTTCTTGCTGAGTGTTGTTGTCGTTGTTCTCGAAATCCATTTTTTATCCTGTTTTGTTTTTCTATTATTATACCTTTTCTAATATTATATGTCACCGTATCAAATTCCTGTATAGGTAGCAGGCGTGATGGCACGGAGTTCCTCCTTGACAGCGGGACTCACGTCCAACGTGTCAATGAACTGAGAGATGGTCTCGGCAGTGATCCCTTCGTTCGTGCGCGTCAAGGCCTTGAGCGTCTCATAGGGATTGGGATAGCCTTCCCGACGGAGGATGGTCTGTATACCCTCGGCCACCACGGCCCAGGTATTGTCAAGGTCCTGCCGCAGACGCTCCTCGTTGAGGATGAGTTTACGGAGTCCCTTCAGCGTGCTCTGGAAGGCAATCAGGCTATGTCCCATCGGCACGCCGACGTTGCGGAGCACGGTGGAGTCAGTAAGGTCGCGCTGCAGACGGCTCACGGGGAGTTTGGCCGCCAGGAACTGAAGGACGGCATTGGCGATGCCCAGGTTGCCCTCGCTATTCTCATAGTCGATGGGGTTCACCTTGTGGGGCATGGCGCTTGAGCCCACTTCGCCCGCCTTGATCTTCTGCTTGAAATAGTCCATGGAGATGTACATCCAGAAGTCGCGGTCGAGGTCGATGATGATGGTGTTGATACGGCGCATGGCATCGAAGATGGCCCCGAGCCAGTCATAGTTGCTGATCTGCGTGGTGTACTGCTCCCGCTCCAGCCCCAGTTTCTCACTGACGAAGCGGTTGCCGAAGTCGCGCCAGTCAATATCGGGATAGGCCACGTGATGGGCATTGAAGTTGCCCGTGGCTCCTCCGAACTTGGCAGTGACGGGCACCTCCTTCAGGGCGCGCAGTTGCTCTTCGAGGCGATAGACGTAGACCATGACCTCCTTGCCGAGGCGGGTGGGCGATGCCGGCTGCCCGTGGGTCTTGGCGAGCATCGGGATGTTACGCCACTGCTCGGCATAGTCGTTCAGTTGCTCAATCAGTTCCTCGAGAAGGGGATAATAGACATCGTCCAGGGCCTCCTTAATGGAAAGGGGCACCGAGGTGTTGTTGATGTCCTGTGAAGTCAGTCCGAAGTGGACATAGTTAAGGACCTGGTCGAGTTTCGGCTCAGCCTCCCCTCCCCCGGCCTTGCCCTGGAACTTAGATGGCAGGACCTCCTTGATAAAGTACTCGACGGCCTTCACGTCGTGATTGGTCACCTTCTCGATGTCCTTTACACGCTGTGCGTCGGCTAAGGTAAAATGGCGATAGATATCGCGGAGCGGTTCAAAGAGGCCATGGTCGACATCCGCCAACTGCGGCAGGGGCAGTTCACAGAGGGTGATGAAATACTCTATCTCCACACGGATACGGTAACGAATAAGAGCATACTCCGAAAAATATTCGGCCAACGGCTCTGTCTTACTGCGATAGCGGCCATCAATAGGCGAGATGGCTGTCAATTCTGATAAACTCATTTCTAAAGATGCAATGTCGATAATTATCTTTTCTCTCTACTACGTAGTGTGTCGTGGTGGGCGTTGACGGATTCGAACCGCCGACCCTCTGCTTGTAAGGCAGATGCTCTAAACCAACTGAGCTAAACGCCCTTTCTCCGTTAGCGGGTGCAAAGGTACGGATAAAATTAGAATCTGCAAAATTTTCGTGTGAAAATTTTGCAGATTCCGGCCTTTTTAGAGTTGATAGAGGTCGCTTGCAGCCAGCAGGCTTACCTTCATATCAGACAGTACGCGCTCACAAGCCTCGAAATCGGACGGGCGGATGACGACATGCGCCACATTGCCGTTGGCAAAGGAGTACATATACTCGATGAAGATGCCCTTGGCGGAGAGTTCCTTGAGGACGACCGCCAGTGACCCGCTCGTGTTAGGGCACACGAAGCCGATGACGTCGGTGATCTTCACGGCGAAGTGGGCCTCCTTGAGCACCTTGTAGGCTTTGTCGGGGTCGGACACGATGCAACGGAGGATGCCGAAATCAGAGTTGTCGGCAATACTCATTGCGGAAAGATTGATGCCGGCGTTGCCGAGGGCTTCCGTCACTTCGGTGAGACGGCCGGACTTGTTTTCGAGGAAAACGGATAATTGTTTTGCAGTCATATATCTATAGGTTTTAAATCTGACGATTATCAATGACGCGCTTGGCCTTGCCGGTAGAGCGCTCGATACCCTTAGGCTCGACGAGCCGCACCTTGAATCCAAGGCCGATGACACTCCGGAGTTCTGCCTCCAGTTTCTTCTGCAGGCCGACCATCGTGGCCATATCATCGGTGAAGTATTCTTCCTTCACCTCCACCTTCAGTTCGCTGGTATCGGTATTGTTGACACGGTCGACCGTCAGGAGGTAGTGGGGCTCGAACTCCTGCTGCTTGAGGATGACGTCCTCGATCTGCGACGGGAACACATTGACACCACGGATAATCAGCATGTCGTCACAACGGCCGAGGATACGGTCCATGCGCACCAGCGTTCGGCCACAGGCACATTTCTCATAATGCAGGGCGGTCAGGTCGTGGGTGCGGTAGCGCAGCAGCGGCATTCCCTCCTTGGTGAGGTGGGTGAAAGTCAGTTCGCCCAGCGTGCCTTCCGGCAGGGGTTCGCCGGTATTCGGGTCGAGGATCTCGGGGTAGAAGTAGTCCTCATTGAGGTGAGTGCCGCACTGGTGCTCGCACTCGTAGCCGACGCCAGGCCCGGCAATTTCCGACAGGCCGTAGATGTCGTATGCCTTGATGCCCATCGTCTCCTCCAGTTTGACACGCATTTTCTCCGTCCAGGGCTCTGCGCCGAAGGCTCCGATCTTGAGTTTGAAGTCCTCCCTGGGCCATTCGCACTCGTTCATCGCCTCACCGAGGAACATGGCATACGAAGGCGTGCAGCAAAGGACGGTGGAGCCGAAGTCGTGCATCAGCGTGATCTGCTTCTGCGTGTTACCCGACGACATCGGTATGACCGAAGCGCCGATATTCGTGGCCCCGTCATGGGCGCCAAGGCCTCCGGTGAAGAGACCATAGCCATACGACACCTGGAAGACGTCCTCCTTGGTGGCGCCATAGGCAGTGAAGGCACGGGAGATGGCCTCTGACCACATGGCCAGATCTTTCCGGGTGTAAAGCACGACCACGGGCTTTCCCGTGGTGCCCGAAGAGGCGTGGATACGGACAATCTGCGACATGGGCACTGCGGCGAGGCCAAACGGATAGTTGTCGCGGAGGTCCAACTTGTTCGTAAACGGCAGTTTGACGATGTCGTCAATACTCTTAATATCGCCGGGCTCCAGCCCGATCTCCTGGAACTTCTTACGGTAGAACGGCGTATTATAATACACATACTCAGCCATCTTCACAAGACGGCGACTCTGGATTTCGCGAAGTTGCTCGCGGTCCATACACTCAATACTTTGATTCCAAATCATATCTATATTTCTAGTTCTGGGTTGTGCGGCACAAAGGTAGTGAGAAAAAATGAGAAAAGGGAAATGCGAAATGATAAATAAACTTAAAGCGACGAAAAAAGCCTCAGATTATTCATCCGAGGCTCTTCTTGGTGGGCGTTGACGGATTCGAACCGCCGACCCTCTGCTTGTAAGGCAGATGCTCTAAACCAACTGAGCTAAACGCCCTTTCTCCGTTAGCGGGTGCAAAGGTACTACTAATAATCGAGAATTGAGAATCGGGAATTGAGAATCTGCAAATCTTTAACATTTTTTGTCTTATTCAGCCTAAGAGATGCTCTATATCCTGCTGTGGAAGGATGCAAAGGATGGCTTTGCCGTCAGGTGTATAGTTGACATTGGTACAGGCAAACAGGGAGTTGATCAGGCTGTCCATCTCCTCGTCGGACAACACCTGTCCGTATGGGATGGCGGCGGCACGGGCCAGTGACAGATTGAGGGACTGGGAGACCGACAGGTTGAGGGACTGGTTGACGGGGGTGGCGGCATCTGCCAGGAGTTGTCGAAGGAGCGACAGGGGGTCAAGCCCTTCGAGACCTGCCGGGATGCCATTGACGGCATAGGTGTTGCCTCCCAGATCGCTGAGGTCGAAGCCATGGGCCGACAACTGCGGCAGGAGTTGCTGCATCAGGACGGCCTCGGAAGGCGCCAACTGCATGGTCTCCGGGAACAGAAGGCGCTGCGTGGAGATGACCGTGGCACCAGCAGCACTGGCATAATGGTCGTAGAACACGCGGACGGAAGCCCTGTGCTGGTCGATGATCATCAGTCCCGACTTGACAGCCGTCATGATATACTTTCCCTTATACTGATAATGCGTGGGTGACTTCTCCGCCAGCAGTCCCTGCGGTGTCACAGGGTCGGGCGAGGAAAAGGCTGTCCCGAAAAGGTCGTCTTGGGATGGGAGGGCTGCTTCTTCTAGACGCTCGGACTTGTCTGTGGATGTCAGCCCCTCATAGAGGCTCTCCCACTCGCCGGGCACCTGGGAACGGGAGGTACGGGATGACGAAGACGGCTGCTTGAAGGGATTATAGTCCGTGTTATATTGGGGCTGCGGCAGACGGACGGTTGTGTTATCGGGATCGTAGATGGGGATATCGGGCTTGCCGACCGTATCGAAGTCGATGGAAGGGATATCACAGAACTTCCCGATGGCATCACGCACGGAGGCCAGGAGAATCTGCCAGATGGCCTGTTCGTTCTCGAACTTGATCTCCGTCTTCGTGGGATGGATGTTCACGTCGATGTCCGACGGCTGGATGTCAAAATAGATGAAATAGGGCACCTGCATCCCCTCGGGTATCATCCGCTCATAGGCCGAGATAACCGCCTTATGGAAATAAGGATGCTTCATGTAGCGGCCATTGACGAAGAAATAGTCGTGGCCGCCTTTCTTCCGGGCCGCCTCCGGCTTTGCCACGAAACCGCTGATACGGCACATCATCGTGTCGGCCTCGACAGGGAGCAGATCCTGCCCATACTTCTTGCCGAACACATCGGCGATGCGCTGCCGCAGACTGCCCGGCCGCAGGTTCATCAGTTCCGTGCCATTACTATGGAGCGTGAAATGAATCTCCGGATAGACCAGCACGATCCGCTCGAAAGCCGTCAGGATATTGTTCAGTTCCGTGGCATTCGACTTGAGGAACTTGCGCCGTGCCGGCACATTATAGAAGAGGTTCTCCACCTTGAAGTTGCTGCCCACAGGACAGGAGACAGGCTGCTGGTCGGTCACCTTCGTACCAGCGATGTTCAACTGCGTGCCCAGTTCCTCACCCTGGAGCCGCGTCAGCAGTTCCACCTGTGCCACAGCGGCTATCGAGGCCAGTGCCTCGCCACGGAATCCCATGGTGCGGAGGGCAAAGAGGTCGTCGGCTTTCAGGATCTTGGAAGTGGCATGACGCTCGAAGGCCAGACGGGCATCCGTGGGCGACATGCCCTTGCCGTCGTCGATCACCTGGATAGAGGTACGTCCGGCATCCACGACAATCACCTGAATGGTACGGGCTCCGGCATCCACGGCATTCTCCACCAGTTCCTTGATGACGGAAGCCGGCCGCTGTATCACCTCACCAGCGGCTATCTGGTTGGCGACAGAATCTGGAAGAAGGTGGATGATGTCCATGACGATACCAAACGATTAAACAACGAACTATTTCTTGGGACGCCAGCGGAAGATGTCATGGCGGCTGAGCGGACGGACATAGTCATACCATGCGAAGCCCTGCAGCCGTTTCTTGTCTGCGGGAATCTGATTGGGCGGATACATCGTGCCAGAGGTCTTTGGCGTCCACACCCGTTCCAGTTTGCGGTCCTTCAGGAACATCCGCATCTCCGTCGTCTCCTGATAATTATATATAATAGGTACGGAGTCGCCCTCCTCGAAGAAATAGCCTATCAGCACATTGTCCTTGGCCTGCGTCTCATGGATCTTGCCTCTGACGAACCAGGCAAACATCTCCTTCGACGACACCTGGTTATAGCAGGCGGTATCGCTCTTGAGTTGCTGGATGGAGAAGCAGTTGTTGATGACATGGGCATGGTCGATGACCGAGTCTTTCATAAACACCTGTATCTCGTCGCCCACCAACTGCTGGTTGACATTCCAGACGATCGGGTCGTGATACATGGTCATACAGGAGTCGAGCGAGTTGTAGACCAGCGAGTCGCAGACGGCCTGCACATCCGTGCGATAGGCCCTGACATGGCGGAAGGCATGAATCTTACGATAGACGGAATCGGTCTCGATGTTAAAAGTGACGACCTTAAAAGTGTCGGCATGCATAAAGAGCGAGTCGCCCTGGGAGAAGTCTATGGCCACAGCGGAATCGGTGCAAAGGGCATAGCCTGTATGCTCCCAGTACTCGCCATAGTTGCCTGTCAACTTGTTCTTATTGACCGAGTCGACATAGACGACGTTGCGGAAGGCCTGACTGAAGCCCTGCTTGCTGTCATAATAGACGCTGTCGCCCACCATCGACTTGCCCTGATTCATCAGCACGGAGCGGTTCATCAGGCGGGCCTGCTCCTTAGAGGTGTCATAATAGCCCTGCTCCGAATAGATGTGACTCTTGCCGGAAAAGATGTCGGAGGGTCCCACGATATGGGCGATGGAACGTGCGTTGTCATAGTAGAGCGTATCGGTGGTCAGATAAAACTTCGGGCTCTTCATCTTCACGTCGTAATTGAACACGGACATCTTGGTCTTCGTGTTGTATTCGCCCCAGTCGGAAGTCAGCGTCGTCTTGCCGTCCACCATCTTGCCGCCCTCAAAGAAGTAGGCGTTGTCGTAGAGGCGGTCGAAGTCGAGACTGTCGGTATAGAGCGTGGTCTTCCTGTTCTTGAGTACCACGTTATAGCGGGCACGAGCCATCTGCTCGTTACCGTCATAATAGGCATAGTCGGAAGTGAGTGAGAGCGTGTCGCCCTGATACATCTTCACATGGCCGAAAGCCTCAAACGAATTGGAAGCCTCATAGAAATAGGCACTGTCGCAATAGAGGCGGGCACCGACATGCGTGAAATGCACCTTGCCGTTGAGGATCGTGGCGTCAGGATTCTTATACTGGTCGAAATGGAGCACGTCCGCATGGACGAGGTAGACACGGTCGTCCTTTGCCTTCGCAGCGGTACGGGCAGGCTTCTTCCGCTTTCCCTTCCCCTTCTGGGCATCTGCCGCCATAAAGCCCAGCAGCCCCAACACCAGCACAAGTATCAGACTTCTCTTCACCTTAATCTCTCTATTTCACAAACTACTTCACCCAGCCTTCGTACTCGAACTTACAATCTTTATAATTGTCATTCAGACGCGTATAGACCGCCTTGATCTTGTTGACGACCCACTGATGGAGCCGCTCCTCACGGCGCTTGTTGAGCACCAGGTCCTTCATCACCTGGAAATCCTCAGTGATGGTAGCCCGATGGCCTTCGATGCGATTCTTGAGTTTGGCAATGACACAGACGGTCTTACCACGCTGGTTGACCATCTTGAAGGCGCGTGATATCTGCCCAACCTTCATCGTGTCGACCACCTTAGCCACCTCCGGCGGCAGTTCCTGCATCTGGAAGCGTGAAGTGATACGCCCCGTCTGCATATTGCTGTTCGACATCAGTCCCTTGTTGTTGCGGGTATCCTTGTCGTCGGAGAGCATTGAGGCCGCATCCTCAAACGAGAACTTCTCCCCACGGATATCGTCAGCGATGGAGTCGAGACGGCTTATCGCCTTGTCGACAGCCTCGTCGGAGACGACAGGTTTCCTCAGGATATGGCGCACGTTGACCTTGTCGCCACGTTTCTCGATGAGTTGGATGATATGATAGCCGAACTCCGACTCCACGATCTTGGAGATCTTCTTCGGGTCGGTCAGATTGAAGGCCACCTGCGCAAAGGCCGGGTCGAGCGTACCGCGCCCCGTTAGTCCCAGTTCTCCGCCGCGTCGTGCCGTCCCCGGGTCTTCGGAATAAAGGAGGGCCAGCGTCTGGAAGGTTGACTCGCCTTTTGTGATACGGTCTGTGTACTCACGGAGTTCTTCCTTGACGCGGTTGATCTCCTCGGGCTCTATACGCGGCGTCATTGCCACAATCTGCACCTCCACCTCCGTCGGCACAAAGGGCAGACTGTCCTGCGGCAAGTTGTTGAAATAGCGGCGCACGTCAGCCGGCGTGACGGTGATGTCCTCCACCAGTTTCTGCCTCATCTGCTGCACCTTCCTGCGGTCGCGGAACTCCTGGCGCATCTCCGTCCTCATCTGCGAGATGGTCTGGTGCTTGTATTCCTCCAGGCGCTCACGGTTGCCGTCGACCATGTCCAGCCACATGTTGATCTGCTGCTCGACATCCTGTGCCACATCAGCGTCAGTCACCTCGATACTGTCGATGTCGGCCTGATGCACAAACAGTTTCTGGACGGCGATCTGCTCGGGAATGGTACAGTCGGGATTGCCGCTCCACTTGATGCCCTCCATGGCAGCCTGCATACGCATGGTCTCCACCTCCGACTTGAGGATGGCCTCATCGCCGACCACCCAGACCACCTCGTCGATAATGGCGTGCTGCGGAATGGCCCTGGCGATGACGCTGTCACTGTCGGCTGGCGCGAATGCCCGTGGAGCCAGTGCGGCCGACTGTACGGATGAGAGGGCCATCAGGGGGATGGCCGCCATAGATGCTATGATCAGGTTCCTTGTCTTCTTCATCAATGCTTGTTTACGGTTTTCAATATATCCTGGTTTATGGAATAGCGGTAACGCTGGCGCAGGTCGTACACCCATGCCTTCTCCAGCATGTCCTGATAGTCGGTGACGACAAGGCTGCGCACATCCCTGTAGGACTGCGGACGCTTCAGTTTCTTGCCATAGACGGCATCGAAAGGATAGTCCTTGAGCGTCTCGGCGGGAGCAGCCTTGGAACTGGCGACCTTAAACACCCGTCTGTCCACCAGTTCATTGTCGCCCGCCTTGAAGATGCCCACCTGGGCCTGTATCTGCTTGATGGAGTCCTGGTTGAAGGTCTTCCGGAGCGCCTCCGTCCACTGTTCGAAAGGCAGGCGCTTCACACTGTTCTTGACAGCCTTGATATCGGCCTTCTCCCTGGCATAATAGGCTACGCCCTTATAGCGCGGACTATCCCATACATAGTTCTTCTTATGATCCTTGAAATAAGCCTCCAGCCCGGCCTCGTCGCCCTCGGCCTTGTCCCACACTTCACGCTTGCTGATTTCATAGAGCAACAGTCCGTCGTGATACTCCTGCATCAGGTATTTCATATCCTTATCGGCACTGGCCAGCGAGTCGGCACGGCTGTTCATCACCATCTCACTCGTCAGCGCACCTCCCGACTGCTCCACAGCATAGCGCACCCGCTCGTTGGCGATATACTCCCGGATGCCCTGCATCTCGATGCTCTTCACGATCTGCGTCTTCAGGGAGTCAAAAGGCTCCAACTGCTTCCGGCCTTTCATCAGGATGATATGCCACCCCACTGGGGAGAGGAACGGCTGGCTCATCTGATTCGTCTGGAGGGCATACGCCGCATCCTCAAACTCCTTGAACGTCTGGTTGGGGCCGATCCAAGGCAGTTGTCCACCTTTCGCTGCCGTCCCCTTGTCGTCAGACACCTTCCTGGCCAACTCGGCAAAGTCCGCCCCACCCTTCAGGGCACTGTAGACGGAGTCGATACGGGCCTTGGCCTTGTCCTGCGCCGACTGCCCGGCATCGGTGGCAACACGGATCAGGATGTGAGCCGGCTGCAGCAGACCTCTGGGGCCGATCTGCTCCTTGGCCCGGTTATAGACTTTCAGGGCCTCCTGCTCGACGTCGGCATCCGTCACCATCGTGGGCCTCACCTGCTGGTCGCGGTACATCAGGTACTCCTGCTGAAACGACTTCATCGTGTCGAGACGTGCCGCCAGGGCTGCGCAGACCTTCAACTTGTAGTTGATGAAGAGGTCGGCATATTCCTCGACGGTCTTCTTGTCGATGACATCGGCCCCGTTATTCTTGTTGTAGGAATACTCGAACTCCGAGCGCAGCACCGGGGTGCCGTTGATAGTCATAATGACAGGGTCGCCGGCCGGCTGTGCCATCAACACAGCAAACTGGGCCAGCGAAAGAACTGTGACTAAAAACTTTTTCATTATCTTAGTTTAATCGTTTGGACGGCTATAGTTGGGCGCCTCACTGGTGATCGTGATGTCGTGCGGATGGCTCTCGTTGACACCGGCATTGGTGATGCGCGTGAACTTGGCATTATGGAGTGCCTCGATGGTGGCGGCACCACAGTAGCCCATACCGGAGCGCAGACCGCCCGACAACTGGTAGATGACCTCCTGCACCGTTCCCTTATAAGGCACACGGCCGGCAATGCCCTCGGGCACCAGTTTCTTCACCTCGTTGGTGTCACCCTGGAAGTAACGGTCCTTAGAGCCGTGCTTCTGCTCCATGGCCTCCAGAGAACCCATACCACGATAGGACTTGAACTTACGGCCATTATAGATGATGGTGTCGCCGGGACTTTCTTCAGTACCAGCCACGAGAGAGCCGATCATCACACAGGATCCGCCAGCGGCGATGGCCTTGACGATATCTCCCGAATAGCGCAGTCCGCCGTCGGCGATCAGAGGCACGTCAGTCCCCTTCAGGGCGCTATAGACATCATAGACAGCACTCAACTGAGGCACGCCGACACCTGCCACCACGCGCGTGGTACAGATAGAGCCTGGGCCAATTCCCACCTTCACGGCATCAGCCCCATTCTCAACGAGCATACGGGCAGCCTCACCGGTAGCCACATTACCGACCACGATATCAATATTGGGGAACGACTTCTTGGCCTCTACCAATTTCTCGATGACCGACTTCGAATGGCCGTGAGCCGTATCGATGACGATGGCGTCGGCACCGGCATCCACCAGTGCCTGCATACGGTCGAGCGTGTCAGTCGTCACACCGACGCCCGCCGCCACGCGCAGACGACCCTTCTCATCCTTGCAGGCCATGGGCTTGTCCTTGGCCTTGGTGATGTCCTTATACGTGATCAGACCCACGAGGCGGTTGTCCTTGTCCACCACGGGGAGTTTCTCTATCTTGTTCTTCTGCAGGATCTCGGCAGCAGCCGCGAGGTCTGTCTGCTGATGGGTTGTCACGAGGTTGTCCTTCGACATGATCTCCTCTACAGGACGGTCCAGACGGCGCTCAAAGCGGAGGTCACGGTTGGTGACGATACCCACGAGGTGCTTCTCGTCGTCGACCACGGGGATGCCGCCGATATGATACTCGGCCATAATATCAAGGGCCTGTGCGACAGTTGAGCCCAGGGGGATGGTCACAGGATCGTAGATCATGCCGTTCTCGGCACGCTTGACGATGGCCACCTGACGGGCCTGGTCCTCGATCGACATGTTCTTGTGGATGACACCGATGCCGCCTTCACGGGCAATGGCAATAGCCATCTGCGACTCAGTGACCGTGTCCATGGCAGCCGTCACAAACGGGATATTCAACTGAATATTACGCGAGAAGCGGGTTTTCAACTCTACCGTCTTGGGCAGTACTTCCGAATAAGCCGGGATCAACAGGACGTCATCGAATGTCAGGCCGTCCATCACAATCTTGTCTGCAATAAATGAAGCCATAAAATACACCTTTCTTTAAATATTGCGTGCAAAGGTACAATATTTAATTAAGAATTAAGAATTAAGAATTAAGAATTTTGCAACCAGCGGCATTTTTTCTTAATTCTTAACTCTTAATTCTCCGTTCTTAACACTTTAGTTTGCCATTTCCGACAGGAACTTGATGCGCACCAGGCGGATCTCGTCCTCCGAGTACTCGTCGCCAAGTTCATCCTGGGCCACACTCAGTTTGTCGGTATCCGAATCCGAGAAGTAGTCGTAGATGTCGTCGATGTGATCCTCGTCCATCACCTCGTCGAGGAAATAGTCGATGTTCAGTTTGGTGCCGCTATAGACGATGGCCTCCACCTCGTCGAGCAGTTCGTCGAAGTCGATGCCCTGGGCATTGGCGATATCGTCGAGGGCCACCTGACGGTCGATGCTCTGGATGATCTTCACCTTCAGCATCGACTTCTTCGCCACGGTGCGGACGCGGAGGTCCACCTGCCGCTCTATCTCGTTCTCGTCGCAGTATTTCTTGATCAGGTCGACAAAGTCCTTGGCATAGGGCTGCTTCACCTTTCCCTCGCCCACGCCCTGGATGTTCTTCAGTTCCTCCAGCGTGACGGGATAGTCGGTGGCCATCTGGTCGATGCTCACATCCTGGAAGATGACATACGGCGGGCGTTCCAGCCGCTTTGACACCTTCTTACGAAGGTCGCGCAGCATCGAGGCCAGCGTCGGGTCGAGGGCACCGGCCGTCGCATCACGGTCCATCGAGGCATCATCGTCCTCATTGAACTCTGCGTCCTTGACAATCATAAACGACTGAGGCGACTTCAGGAACTTCTTGCCTGCCGGGGTGACCTTCAGCAGACCGTAGTTCTCAACCTCCTTCTTCAGATAGCCCTGCAGGAGTGCCTGACGGATGACGGGATTCCATATCTTCTCGTCTTCATCCGCTCCGATGCCGAACTGCTCCAGTTCGTGATGCTTATGGGCGATGATCTCTTCCGTCTCCTTGCCGATGATGAAGTCTATCACGTAGTCGGAGCGGAAGTTTTCCTTGATGAGTAGGATGACCTTCAGCACCGTCACGAGTTGATCCTGAGCCTCTATCTTGGTCTTCGGATGGAGACAGTTGTCGCAGTTGCCGCAGTTCTCCTTGTCGTAGGTCTCGCCAAAATAGTGCAGCAGCATCTTCCGCCGGCAGACGCTCGTCTCGGCGTAGGCAGCCGTCTCCACGAGCAACTGGCGCCCGATGTCCTGTTCCGCCACGGGTTTGCCCTCCATGAACTTCTCCAGTTTGTCGAGGTCCTTGCTCGAATAGAAGGCCAGACAGATGCCCTCGCCGCCGTCGCGCCCGGCCCGTCCCGTCTCCTGGTAATAGCCCTCCAGCGACTTCGGGATGTCGTAATGGATGACAAAGCGCACGTCGGGCTTGTCGATACCCATGCCGAAGGCGATGGTGGCCACGATGACATCGATGTTCTCCATCAGGAAGTCGTCCTGCGTCTGCGTCCTCGTGCCCGAGTCCAGTCCGGCATGATAGGCTGCCGCCTTGATCTCGTTGGCCCTGAGGATGGCCGCCAATTCCTCCACCTTCTTGCGGGAGAGACAGTAGATGATGCCGCTCTTGCCGGGATGCTGCTTGATGAACTTGATGATATCCTTGTCGACGTCCTTGGTCTTCGGGCGCACCTCATAGTAGAGGTTCGGACGGTTGAAAGAACTCTTAAACTCCTTGGCGTCCGTTATGCCCAGGTTCTTCTTGATGTCCGAGCGCACCTTGTCGGTGGCGGTGGCCGTCAGGGCGATGATAGGGGCCTGCCCTATCTCGTTGACGATGGGACGGATGCGACGGTACTCCGGACGGAAGTCGTGACCCCACTCCGAGATGCAGTGCGCCTCATCGACGGCATAGAACGAGATCTTCACCGACTTGAGGAACTCGACATTCTCCTCCTTCGTGAGCGACTCCGGCGCCACGTAGAGCAGTTTGGTGTAGCCTGCCGTCACGTCAGCCTTCACCTGGTCGATGGCCGCCTTGTTGAGCGACGAGTTCAGATAGTGGGCCGTCCCCTCCTGCTCACTCAACTGTGAGATGAAGTCCACCTGATTCTTCATCAGTGCTATCAGCGGCGAGATGACGATGGCCGTCCCCTCCATCAGCAGCGAAGGCAGTTGGTAGCACAGTGACTTGCCGCCTCCCGTGGGCATCAGGACAAAGGTGTCATTCCCGTCCAGGACGTTCTGAATGATCTTCTCCTGGTCACCCTTGAATTTGTCAAAGCCGAAATACTTCTTCAGCGCTTCATGCAGGTTTGTCTTTTTCGACATACATTTCCTTCTTTCGTTAGTGTAATAAATAGGCTTGTTTCTGTAATCACATCAAGAGGCCAACTTCTGCAGATGAGACTTCTCCAACTGCTTCCTGGCAAAGTCGGCCGTCACCTCAAATTTGTTGACCTTTCCGGAGGGCATCTCAAACATTGTGTCCATCATGATCGTCTCCACGATGGAGCGCAGTCCGCGTGCTCCCAACTTATACTCCATCGCCTTGTCGACGATCACCCCGAGAGCCTCCGGGGTGAAGGTCAGTTTGATGCCGTCCATCTCGAACAGTTTGACATACTGCTTGATAATAGAGTTCTTCGGCTCCGTCAGGATCTTCTCCAATGCCTCACGGTCCAGGGGGTTCAGATAGGTGAGCACGGGCAGACGTCCGATAATCTCGGGTATCAGGCCGAAAGCCTTCAAGTCCTGAGGTATGATATACTGCATCAGATTCCCCTTATCAATTTTTGCGACATTCTGGACAGAGTTATAGCCCACGACATGGGTGTTCATCCGCTGGGCTATCTTACGCTCGATGCCGTCGAAGGCACCGCCGCAGACGAACAGGATATTGCGGGTGTCCACCTGAATGTATTCCTGGTCAGGATGCTTCCGTCCGCCCTTGGGCGGCACATTCACGGTCGTACCCTCCAGCAACTTCAGCAGCCCCTGCTGAACGCCCTCCCCGCTGACGTCGCGGGTGATCGAGGGATTGTCGCTCTTACGGGCTATCTTGTCGATCTCGTCGATGAACACGATGCCCCTCTGGGCGTTCTCCACATTATAGTCAGCCACCTGCAGCAGGCGCGTCAGTATGCTCTCCACATCCTCGCCCACATAGCCGGCCTCCGTGAACACCGTCGCGTCGACGATGGTGAAGGGCACGTCCAGCAAGCGGGCGATGGTGCGGGCCAGCAGCGTCTTGCCGGTGCCCGTCGAGCCCACCATGATGATATTGCTCTTCTCTATCTCCACGCCGTCCTTGTCCTCCGGCTGCTGCAGACGCTTGTAATGGTTGTAGACCGCCACAGAGAGATAGCGCTTGGCCTCATCCTGCCCGATGACGTATTCGTCGAGATATTTCTTGATCTCGATCGGTTTGGGCACCTTCATCTTCTTCGGCTGTGCAGCCGTCTTCGGCTTCAGCCAGTCCTGCTGCTGCACAATCTCATAGGCCTGCTGCGCACAATCCTCACAGATATAGCCGTTAATACCCGTTATGAGCAGACGGACTTCGCGCTCCGACCTGCCACAGAAACTACATGACTTCTTCACCATCGCGTCTTACTGCTTGCGTTTCAACACATTGTCTATCATACCATACTCCCTGGCCTCCTCAGCCGTCATCCAGTAGTTACGGTCGGAGTCGGCATACACCTTGTCATAGGGCGTGTGCGAGTGCTCGGAGATGATGGTATAGAGTTCCTTCTTGAACTTCAGGATCTCCTTGGCCTCGATCTCGATATCCGACGCCTGACCCTGCACGCCTCCCAGCGGCTGGTGGATCATCACGCGGCTATGGGGCAGAGCGGAGCGCTTGCCCTCGGTGCCGGCCACGAGCAGCACGGCGCCCATCGAGGCGGCCATGCCCGTACAGATCGTGGCCACGTCGCTCGAGATGAACTGCATCGTGTCGTAGATGCCCAGACCTGCCGTCACGCTGCCGCCAGGGGAGTTGATATAGATGGAGATGTCCTTGCCGGAGTCCACGGAGTCGAGGTAGAGCAACTGCGCCTGGAGCGTGTTGGCCGTATAGTCGTCGATCTGCGTGCCGAGGAAGATGATGCGGTCCATCATCAGTCGCGAGAAGACGTCCATCTGCGTCACGTTCAACTGGCGTTCCTCCAGGATATAAGGATTCAAATACTGTGACTGCACTCTCATCACGTCGTCGAGAGCCAGTCCGTCCATGCCTAAATGCTGTGTAGCATATTTCCTAAAATCGTTCTTTATCATATCTGTTTCTTCCTTTCTTTTGAGGACAAAAAAAGTTATCGACTTTTTCATACCTCGTGATTGGGACACAAAGATAATAAAAAAAGTCGATAACCTCCTAAAAATGGAGTTATTTTTTCGTAAAAATGGTTATTTTCTCTCCATCATCTTATTAAACTCTTCCAGAGAAACCGTTTTTTCGTTCAGTTTCACCACATTTTTAAGCGTCTCCGTCAGTTTGAGGTCGACGGCGCGATCCACGAAACTGTCTCTGCTCTCACGCTTCTTCATCTGTTCGGCAGCATAGTTCTCCAGCACGTCGTCGGGCACCTCATTCATGCCATACTGTGCGAACTGTGCGCGGACGGCCTCCTTGGCGATGCGCTTCACGTCATCATCCTCCACCTTAATATTATTGGCGGCCACGATCTGCTCCTTCATCAGGTGCCAGGCCAGTTCCTTGATGCTGCCCTCGATGTTCTTCTCCACGAAGTCCTCACCCTTGTCCTGGTTGTTCTTCAGCATCACGCGCTTCAGCAGAGCCTCGGGGAACTCCAGTTTGCCGACCTTCTCCTCCAGATAGGCGCGCACATCCTGCATGAACTTGAAGTCGCTGCTGCCGGCCAACTGTGTCTTTGCCAGTGCTGCTATCCTCTCGCGGAACTCCTTCTCGTCCTTCACAGTGCCTTCGCCAAACACGCGGTCGAAGAGTTTCTGGTCCACCGCTGCCGGCTGGTAGTGACGAATCTCGGTCACCTGGTAGGAGAAGTCGCTGTTCACGTCGGCGATGTCCTCCTTCTTCACCTTCAGCAGGGCAGCCACCTCAGCATCGTTGTTGGGATAGGCCTTCTTGGGGTTGAAGGTGATGATGTCGCCGGCCTTGCAGCCCTCGAAGAGTTTCTTCTGCTCGTCGTCGCCGAAGTAGGCCGGCATCAGCATGCCGCCCTCGGTGGTGATACCGCCCTCGAGCGTGTTACCCTGCTCGTCGAGTTGGCGCAGGTCGCCCTTCAGTGTGTCATTGCCGCTGAAAGTCTCGGCTTCCACGAACTCGCCGGCCTGAGAGGCGTACATCTGCACCTGCTGGTCGATCAGTTTGTCGTCCACGTCGATGACGTAGTAGTCGATCTTGTCCTTGTCGCTCAAGGACACCTTGAATTCCGGAGCCACGGCGATATCGAACACGAAAGTCAGGTCGTCGTCCTTGGCGATGTCCTGCGGCACCTGCTTTTCCTCATTGGGCAGGGGCTCGCCCAGCATCTGGATATTGTTCTCCTGGATATACTCATAGAGTTTCTCGCCCAGCAGACGGTTCACCTCGTCCACCTTGACGGCGGCACCATACTGGCGTTTGATCATTCCCATGGGCACCTGTCCTGGACGGAATCCGGGAACCTGAGCCTTCTTACGATAGTCTTTCAGTGTCTTCTCGACCTTCTCCTGATAGTCAGCAGCCTCAACGGTCATCGTCAGCAGACCGTTGATCTTATCAGGGCAATCAAATGTAATCTTCATTGTTTTTTTATACCTTATTTATTATATACTCTAAAATTTGAGGTGCAAAAGTACGCATAAAAAACGGAATCGCCTAAACTTTTTCAATAATTAACATTCATCGGGCTCCCTCTTCTTCCTTCGCCCTGCGCCCCTCCTCCATCTCTTCCTTGGCCTTGCGCTCCTCCTCCATCAGTTGGAAGTCCTTCTTGCGGAGCACAAACGAGTTGGTCAGATACTTCTCGCGTACGATCTTGTTCTCAGCCAGTTCCTCAGGCGATCCCTGGAAGAGGATGCGCCCCTCGAACAGCAGATAGGCCCTGTCCGTAATGGTCAGCGTCTCATCCACATTATGGTCGGTGATCAGGATGCCGATGTTGCGGTACTTCAGGCGCCAGACTATCTGCTGGATGTCCTCCACGGCGATGGGGTCGACACCCGCAAACGGCTCGTCGAGCATGATGAACTTGGGCTCGATGGCCAGACAACGGGCTATCTCCGTACGCCGGCGCTCGCCGCCCGAGAGTTGGTCACCCTTGTTCTTGCGCACCTTGCCCAGCCGGAACTCCTTGATCAGTTCCTCCAGTTTCTCCATCTGGTAGTCCTTCGGCTTGCCCGTCATCTGCAGCACGGAGAGGATGTTGTCCTCCACGCTCATCTTGCGGAACACCGAGGCCTCCTGCGCCAGATAGCCGATGCCGGCACGGGCCCGTTTGTAGACAGGATACTTCGTCACCTCCTCGTCGCCCAGATAGATGTGTCCGCCATTAGGCACTATCAGCCCCGTCGTCATATAGAAAGAGGTGGTCTTACCGGCACCGTTAGGTCCCAGCAGTCCCACGATCTCGCCCTGCTTCACGTCGAAACTCACGTCGTTCACCACCGTACGCTTACCGTACCGCTTGATGAGTCCTTCCGTGCGGAGCACAAGGTGCTCTTCCGCTGTATTTTTATTCATCTCGTCCATAATCGGCTGCAAAGTTACGAAATAAGTGAGAGAAAAGCGAAAGAAATCAGAATTTCTTTTCTTTTCCGAACGAAAAGGATTCGAAACTTATTTCGTTTGGCTCCAAATCCAAGAAGTTCGGCGAAGCCAGGCGAAGCCAGAGTTACGAAACAAGTGGGAGATGTTGCTGCAGTGACACAACATACTATTTGAGCAGCATCAGACTGGACAATGTGATAGCCCGACTAAAAAGAAATGGAAAATTTATGAAAAAGTGGTAAAACATACATCACTCAGCATATACTACTGATAAACAACGGCTTACAGGGTGTATGTTTGTCATTTTTCAAGGTCGAAACATACACCCGAACTATAATCCAAAGGGCTTTTACGACTAATATTACGCATATCTTGCTGATTATATGTCTGTTTCATAACAGCATACATCATGGAAACATTTTGTTTCTTCGGGAGAAATAAAGTGTTTCATCGGGAGAAACAAAATGTTTCCAATGTGCAAATAACACTGAAACAATATCAGGGCGAGCAAGGCTGACGGCAGATTCCGGAAGAAAAAGTGCCTCTGGTGTATGTTTGGCCTCAAAGAAAATGCAAACATACACCCTTTAATTATCTGATAGACAGAAGTATAGAGCAAAAGGTGTATGTTTTCGGGTATATTGAAGAAAAAATGAATGAAATGATTATATATGATTTCCTAAACATTTGCACCCAGCAAAGATAACTACTCTGTCTCCGCGCACTGCTATTTAGGAGAGTCTATTATCTGCATAGCAATTCGAACATGGTCATTCAATAATTCCTCTAAACTGATCACTGGCACATCTATGGAGAAGGTAAGTTGGAAGGCAAGACCGAAGGGCTTGAAGATGGTCGCGCCGAGGGTCGTGCCGAGGGTAAGAGCGAGGCCATGAGGTCCATAGCCTTAGCCATGAACAGGCAGGAGAGTCGCTCCCCTGTTCAGTGATTTTGTGATGATGTGTGTAACATTTTCACCGATAATGTCTTAATCTGTGTTAATCTGCGCCATCTGCCGGGCACTTTTCAGTTAATTCTGTGGCTTTTTTCGTATTTTTGCAGCCGCAAACGTAAATACGAGAGATGCTTATAACCAAATGGCTGACCATTCTTGGTCGATATGTGATGCTGATGGGACGCACGTTCGCCGTACCCGAGCGGATGCGCATGTTCCTCAAGCAGTATGTCAAGGAGATGGCCCAACTGGGTGTCAACTCCATTGGCATCGTGCTGCTCATCTCGTTCTTCATCGGCGCCGTCATCTGCATCCAGATGAAGTTGAACATCCAGAGTCCGTGGATGCCGCGCTGGGTGAGCGGCTATACGACGCGGGAGATTCTGCTCCTCGAGTTCTCCAGTTCGATCATGTGCCTGATCCTGGCCGGCAAGGTGGGGTCGAACATCGCCTCGGAACTGGGCACGATGCGCGTCACCCAGCAGATAGACGCCCTGGAGATCATGGGTGTCAACTCCGCCTGTTACCTCATACTGCCGAAGATCATGGGCATGCTCACCATCATGCCGTTTCTCGTCATTTTCTCGTCGGCCACGGGCATCCTGGGAGCCTACGGCACGGCCTTCGTGGGCCACGTGCTGCCTCCCGACGACCTGACGCTCGGCCTGCAGCACTCGTTCAACCCTTGGTTCGTCTATATGTCGCTCATCAAGAGTGAGTTCTTCGCCTTTATCATCTCAAGCGTCCCCGCTTTCTGCGGCTATACCGTTGAGGGCGGCTCCGTCAATGTGGGCAAGGCCTCCACTGACGCCGTGGTGACGAGTAGTGTGCTGATACTGTTCAGTGATGTTTTCCTAACCCAGTTGCTGTCATGATAGAAGTCAGGGATTTATACAAGAGTTTCGAGGACAAGGAGGTGCTCAAGGGTATCAGCACCGTGTTCGAGGACGGCAAGACCAACCTCATCATCGGCCAGAGCGGCTCTGGCAAGACGGTGCTGATGAAGAACCTCGTGGGCCTGCTCAACCCCACGAGCGGCCAGGTGCTCTACGACGGGCGCGACTTTGTGGCGATGTCGAAAAAAGAAAAGGTACACATGCGCCGCGAGATGGGCATGATCTTCCAGAGCGCCGCGCTGTTCGACTCGCTGACAGTGCTGGAGAACGTGATGTTCCCCCTGGACATGTTCTCTACGATGACCCTCCGCGAGCGCCAGAAGCGGGCCATGTACTGTCTGGACCGCGTCAACCTCGTGGGTGCCGAGGAGAAATTCCCCGGCGAGATTTCCGGCGGCATGCAGAAGCGCGTGGCCATCGCCCGTGCCATCTCCCTCAATCCGAAATACCTCTTCTGCGACGAGCCCAACTCCGGCCTCGACCCCAAGACATCGCTCGTCATCGACGAACTGCTGCAGGGCCTCACCAAGGAGTTCAACATGACCACCATCATCAACACCCACGACATGAACTCCGTGATGGGCATCGGCGAGAACATCATCTTCATCTACGAAGGCCACAAGGAGTGGCAGGGCGTGAGCGGCGACATCATGGGATCGACCAACCAGCGGCTCACCGACTTCATCTTCGCCTCAGACCTGCTGAAGGACATGCGGCGGATGGTCATCGAAAACGGCCTCTACACGAAGTGAGGCCGCTTTTATCTATCTTCTTACTACAAAGACGAAGCCACCACGGGGCTGACAGGTGACAGTCGACGGCAAAGGTCCGCCAGCGGCGTGTATATCCCATTCCCCAACAGCAGAATGACCATCGAGGAAGGCGGCAGAGAAGCGGTTTCCCTCTGCAATTCCATCAAGCGGCACAGGAATATCCCTGACAGCATCAGTGCCATTGATGCCTGCAATGTACCAAGTATTGCCACTGCGACGGGCTATGACGGCGTACACGCCGGGATAGCCACTGACAAGGCGTGTCTCATCCCAGGCTGCAGGAAGCGTGCTCAGGAAGGTCTGCACCTCACGGGGCTGAGACAGATAACTCTCCGGACGGTCTGCCAGATGCTGCAAGCCACTCTCAAAGAGCACGGTGAGAGCCAGTTCGTGGGCATGCGTCGTGATATGGGGATGCTGAGAGTCGCTGAAGGTGCAGGGGGTGTAGTCCATCGGGCCGATGACATTGCGGGTGAAGGGCAGCGTGGCATTATGAGAGGCCGCCTTGGCCGTAAACGTTGCCACATTATTATACCACTCAGCCCCATAGACGCCTTCTGTGGAGAGAAGGTTGGGATAAGTGCGCTGCCAACCTCTGGGGACGGTGGCACCATGGAAATTGACCAGCAAGTGGTGACGCGCTGCCGCTTCGAGCAGGTCGATGCAATAGTCCATATTCGCCTGATTGTCGCCAGAGAAGAAGTCTATCTTCACGCCAGCCACACCTAACCGTTCGCACCAGGCAAACTCGCGTTCCCTGTCCTCAGGCTTGTTCAGACGATATTTGGGTGTGGGGGCACCATCCACCCATCCGATGCTGGAGTTATACCAGATGAGCGGCTTCACCCCTTTAGAACGGGCATAGGCGATGGCATCCTCGATGGTATAGCCGTTCCCTTCCTCGGCTTTGTCCGCCTCCCCGTGGCCTCCCATCTCATCCCATTCGGCGTCGATGAGCACATAGGGCAATTTCAGCGCGACGGCCATATCCACATATTTCTTGATGATATGGTAGTCGCTGGAACCGTGATTATAGGCCCAGTAGATCCACGACACCACACCAGGATGTATCCAACTGGTATGCTCCATCTTACAAGGATTGCTGACATCCGTCACCAGCGTGGACTCTACGATATCCTTCAGACTGCCGATGATGGCAATGCGCCAAGGCGTGTGCCACGCGCCTGCAGGACGACTGCTTTCGGCAGGTGTCACACGATACGACTCCCGCTCGTTCGTCAGACTGGAGGCACTCTGCCCACGCTCGATATTGGCCTCGCTGAGCAGGACGAACAAACCGTCTATAGGCTCCAAGAGTGCCGGATAGCCCCAACGGTTGTTGTAACCCTCCGCCGACTTGGAGATGCCGCTGAACGAGGGGACGGGCTGCACCTTATAGGTGGTGTCCAGGGGGAAGAAGCCCTCGTAGGAGTCCGTCCACTGCTGCATCCAGCGACGTGTGCCCTCCGCAATCCGATAGGTGGTGCACTCATCTTGCAGTTTCAGGTTCTGGTTCGCCTGTATCTCGTAGCGGAAAGCAAGGCCGTCGTTGTAGAGTCGGAGTACCAGGCGGACGCCATCACTCATCGTGGCAGCATACTCATTGGCTTCATTGGTGCAGTGGAGCCGTTTGCCTGCCAGCATAGTATAATCGTCAGATATATGACACACAAAGACGGGCTGCCGCAGGGTGCCTCCCATGCCCACAACAGGGATTGCCAAAGCCTGCTGCCCGCCCTTACATAGAGCCAGCCCAGCATCTTTCACGACTAACGACAACGTGCCGTCGGGCGACGACACCTTATTATATCCTGGTGTCTGTGCCGCTGTCGCAATGGTGCACATCAGCAGCAGAACTATCAGTAGATCCTTTTTCATAACGGCTTGACATTTATTCCGCACTTAGTTTCTGACGTCCCTCATCCCAACGGTAGACGGTACGGCGACAGTCGCCCCTGCGCCAGCCATTGGTATAGCCATCATCCTCATAGAGCGTGAAGGTGGCATCGGCTCCTGGGAATACCAGTGGCTCTGCAGCGTCACTGACAGGGATGATGCTTCCTCCCTTGGCAAAGACGGGGATGCGGGCATCACTGACATCGACGGTGACATACTGTCCACCTGCATAATGGCGACGGGTGTAGAAGTCATACCAACCTGCTGAGTGACGAGGCAGATAGACGCGCCAAGTGGTGACATCAGGTTCCGTGACAGGACACACCAGCAGCGCACGGCCGAACATATACTCAAGTCCCTGCTTCAGAGCCTCTTCGTCGTCAGCAAAATCAAACACGAGAGGACGCATCAGTGTGGAACCCTCGAAGGTGACAGATCCTGCCTCGGAATAGATGTAGGGCATCAGACGATAGCGCTCACGCAGACAACTGGCAATGACACTTTGCGCCTTCTCACCATAGCGCCAAGGCTCCGTGTCGCTCATATAGCCATGAACGCGCATCAGGGGCAGGAACACGGAGGTCTCAATCCAGCGCAGCATCCGCCGGATATAGGCACTGTCGGTATACTGGTTGCCAGGACGGAAGAAACCGCCTGCATCGTAAGTCCACCAGGGGATGCCTGCAGCCTGCATGCCTAATCCGGCAGTTATCTGACGGCGGAATGTCTCCCAGTCGTTACCCACATCGCCCGACCACATGGCAGAGCCGTAGCGCTGGATGCCGGGGAAGCCGCAACGCGTGAGAATCATCGGCCGACGGTCGGGCTGATCGTGAAGCAGTCCCTCGTAGACGGTCTTGTTGACGAGCAGAGGATATACATTGCGGAAGAGTTCGCCCGGATAGCGGCCACCCCAGACACGCCGCCCCTCAAGGTCGTCATTCTCCGGTTCTGTGGCGTCCTGCCACCAGGCATCGATGCCCAGTGGGACAAGCCGCTGGCTGAAATGCCTCCAATAGGCTGCTGCCGAAGCAGGATTGAAGAAGTCTATCCAGTCCGTACCGGGGATATAGTGTCCCTCACGTTCCATATCCTTACCCACTTCAGAACGGCGGTCTATCTTAGACCACACACTGAGCATCAGACGGATATCCATCTTGTGAAGACTATCCGTCAAGGCCTTCGGGTCAGGATAATACTGCTCGTCGAAGGTCATCGAGTTCCAGCCATACTTACCCCAGTACTGCCAGTCTTGCACGATGACATCCACGGGCAACTGCTCCTGACGGAAACGGGCGGCAGTCTGCAGGATTTCATCTGAGGAGTGGAAGCGTTCACGACAGTGGATATAGCCCAGAGCCCATCGCGGCATCAGCGGGGCCTCACCCGTCAGTTGGCGATAGGAGGCGATTATCTCATCGGCAGTACCCACAAAGACTGTATAATCGACAGCCTCGGCCACGGGTGAGCGCAGCACTGTCTGGTCCGTCACCTTGCCATAGTGGAGCACAGGCTTGTCTCCCCTCGACAGTTCTGCCGTCAACTGATGACGACCTGCCTTCAGATGATAAATACACGAAGCAGTAGGCGGCAACCAGACATTCTGCATCTGCATGACGGTCTCGCCATCTATAGTCAGATGATGGCGACGGGCCATCTTCTGACCCACATCCAGCAGCAGGGCATAGTCGCCATCCTCAGCGATGTCGACAGTGCCGTCGAAGATATGGCGCTCACGCACCTCCTGGCGCCCGCCTTCCGTAGAGGTGACGTTCACCACCTCTCGCTCGCCCCCACCCTGCCGCTGCACCAGCGCCACGGAGTGGTCGCAGGGGTTGAAATCGGTCAGGCCGTAGTTGTTCCAAAGGATGCCGTAGCCCCGGCTGGATATCAGCATCGGTATACTGATCTGGGTGTTTACCTGCGTCAGTCTTCTGGAGAGGCCCCGCACATTGCAATAGCCGTCCTGGAACTGTCCCAGTCCGTACTGATACTCCTCTGTAGCACCTGGTCCTGGACGGAAGGAGAGTCGGGCCTCATGTGTATCCAGTTCGCCAACCTTGGCAGGCAGTAGTTGATGGCCCGTTGCCTCGAATACCACCCGTCCTGCAGCATCCTTTACGCGCACCGTCTGACTGGCGGCATCCACATCCACCGCCACACGACAGTCTTTCACCTCCTGCCTGCTGACGTACAGCCACTCAGGCAGCGTATCAGGAGCCGCTCCTATCTGATATTGGATTCTGACGGCATTAGGGGCGACATTCCGCACCACGAGCCTGCCTTTGCCGAATGGCTTGACGCTCTCTGCCATCGAGGCGATGGATGGCAGAATCGTGATCATCGCTATTAGAAAGAATCTTCTCATCATAATCTCACTATTCACTACTCATTATTCACTACTCACTAGTGATGACGAGTCCTCCATTACAGGGGATGGTCACCTGTAGTTGTTGCTTTTTGTTCTGCTTCACAGTCTTCACACAGCCATTGAGTTTGGCATCGTCGCTATAGACGGTCAGTGCCGAACCGGCGGCAAACATCGGCAGCGTGACGGTCTGCTTCAATGGCTTGTTCTCAGCATTCACGCCCACGACATACCATCTGTCAGCAGCACGACGGGCCAGAATGACATACTTGCCAGGATAGCCGTCGATGAACTTCACTTCATCCCACGTCGTCGGCACCTGTTTCATAAAGTCGATGGCCCAGGCAGGGGCATCTGTCAGATTATTTGGAGCGAGGGCGAAATGCTGGACGGCACTCTGGAAGAGCACAGCCGTGGCCAGGGCATAGACGTCGGAGGTTCTGCGGATGGTGCCGTGCTGATTGTCGGCACTGTAGCGCTTGTTGAGGGCTGAGCCGCCAAAGTCCATCGAGCCGACGGTGTTGCGGAGATAGGGATGGATGGTGGCGTTGCGCGCCTCAGCATCGCAGGCACCTTGTCCGAAGTGCAGGTTCTCTGAAGCCAGCACAGCCTCTGATGCGGCGTAGTTGGGATACATACGCTCCCAGCCTCGCGGCAGCGTACATCCATGGAAGATGACCAGCAGTCCGAAGTCGTTGGCATCAGCCAGGATGTCCTCGTAGAGTTGCATCATCGGCTGCTTGTCGCCGCCGAAGAAGTCCACCTTGATACCCCGGATGCCATTGTCCTTCATCCACTTCATCTCCTGACGGCGGACACGGGCATTGTCCATCTTGCCGATGGGTGTCTGAGGGGCATCGTTCCAGGAGCCGTTGCTGTTGTACCAGAGGAACAGGCCCACCCCTTTCTCTCGTCCGTAGCGGGCCAGTTCGGCTATCTTGTCGTAGCCTATCTGACGATCCCAGAAGGCATCGATGAGCACACTCTGATAGCCCATCGCTGCAGAGAAGTCGATATAGCGTTTCTGCTCGTCGAAGTTGCAACTGGGGTCCATCCCGATGATCCACGACCACGAACCTTTACCATAGACATATTCCTGCGAAGGCTCGTATTTCGGTTTCACCAGGTCGAAGGCAGCGGTGGACTCCACGATATTTGCCAACGGGCCTACGGTGATGGTGCGCCAAGGTGTCTCACCTGGCAGTGCCAAGGCCGCTGTCGTTGAGCCTGTGCCATTGAGTTCGCCTGCCTGTGGGAAACCTATGTGATAGGCCCCGTCATGGTCGTTGAGCAGGCGGCAGCCTACATAGTGTCCATCCGTTCCCGTCTCGCTGATGAGCACCCACTGGCCGCCATTAGTCTTGAACAGACATGGGAAGGTGTAGCCCTCCCCCCAGCCGTTCTTGCCTACTGGCTCGTCGCAGGTGTAGGGCGTCTCATAACTGGGAGAGGTGCGCGCAAAGCCACCCATCGGCTTCGACTGCGGACAGAGGAACGTCGTCGTTCCCTCTGGCAGTACGAAGGCACTGGCCTCGCGCTCTACGACACAGACTCGGGTATCCCTCTTGGGGAGTATCCTGTAGCGGAAGGCCACGTCACGGTTGCTCACACGGAAGATAATCTCCATCACGGGCTTGCCGTCCTTCATACAAGTGGTCACCACCTCATTGGCCTTATAGTCAACTTGACTCTGCTTGATGTTGCGCAGACTATACCGCTCTGCTATTTCATTCTGCACGGAGGACTTCTGAAAAGCGAGTCCCTGGGTATAGTCGCCCATATTGGTCACCAGTCCGAGGGCTGAACGCTGCACCACCTCCTGTCCCTCATACAGCACACGGTAACTGGGCTGGCCTCCGTCCGTCAGTTCGAGCAGCACCACGATCTTGCCATCAGGACTCTTGATGCCCTGCGCTCCGGCTATCACCGTCAGGCACAACAGGGCCATACATACTAATAATTTCTTCATGACTGTCACTTATTAAAATCCACAAGAATACGGAACACTTTGCCAGGCTTTGAGGCCCACTCCTGCATGGCCTGCGGAGCCTCCTCAGGCTTCACCACCCTGCTGATGAGGGCGTCGACAGGACAGGTGCCTTTCTCCAGATAATGGATGACGGCACGGAAGTCGGATGGCTGTGCATTGCGCGAGCCACGGATATCGAGTTCCTTCTGTACGAAATACTTCGTCTGGAACGACACCTCTGCCTTCGCATAGCCGATGCAGATGACGCGTCCGGTGAAGGCCACCTCGTCGACGGCCATCTGATAGGTAGGCGTACTGCCCACCGCCTCAATCACCACATCGGGGCCGAAGCCGGAGGTCATCTCCAGCAGTCGGGCGTGCACATCTTCTGTCTTGGTATTGATGGTATAACTGGCACCCATCTTCTTGGCCAGTGCCAGTTTCTCATCGTCGATATCTGCAGCCACAACAGTCGCGCCACGCTGGATGGAGCGCACCACGGCCCCCATACCCACCATACCACAGCCGATGACCAACACCACGTCGATATCCGTCACCTGCGCCCGACTGACAGCATGGAAGCCCACGCTCATCGGCTCTATCAAGGCACAGGTGCGCGGTGTGAGTAGTCCGGCGGGTATCACCTTCTCCCAAGGCAGTGCTATGCGCTCACGCATGGCACCGTCACGCTGTACGCCAAGCGTCTGGTTGTGCTGACAGGCATTCACCCTGCTATTCCGGCACGAGGCGCACTTCCCACAGTTGGTATAGGGATTGGCTGTCACCACCATGCCTGGTTTCAGGCCCTCAGGCACCTCAGCGCCCACGCGCTCTATGACGGCCCCAACCTCATGCCCAGGTATCACGGGCATCTTCGCCATCGTGTTCTTGCCCAGCCACGTGTTGAGGTCGCTGCCGCAGAATCCCACATAGTTCAGTCGCAGAAGCACCTCATTGGGCTGCATCTGCTGTTCCTCGATATTCACGATCTCCATCTGGCGCTCGCCAGAAATCTGTATTGCTTTCATATTAAATCTTGATTTTTTACCTTTTTTACTTTTTTACCTTTTTACTTTTTTACCTTTTTACCCTTTTACCTTTTCTCACTCTGACATATTCTTGATATAGGGGAGGTCTGGGAGATTCCTGAAACCATAGAAACGGCAGGCATTCTCACCCAACAGCAAACGTTTATCACCATCTGGCAGATCCTGCGACTTCACGATGAAGTCGTACGACATCCGATACGTGATGGCAGTTATCGTGCGGGGATAGTCGCTGCCCCACATCAGTTTCTCCATCCCTGCCAGTTCCGCCGCCTCACGGATGGCCCTCATAGCGGATGGATAGGGATAGAACTCCGCATTGTAGAGCCAGGTGATGCCGCCCGTCTCAATCATCACGTTATCATGCCGCGCCAGCATCATCTGCCTGCGCCAACTCCCGTTCTCCCAACAGGGCGACTGCGGCGGACTTGCCATGCCCAGATGGCCAATGGCTATCTTCAGGCGGGGGCACTCGGCTATCACCTCCTCCATCTCCGCCACCTGACGCTCACCGTCGGCCAGCGTGATGGAGAGCAGGATGCCATTCCCCTCCATCAGACGGAACATCCTCATCATCTCCTCGCTGTTCAACGGGCGTCCCAGCAGGCGATGGGCAGGAATAGCCAGCCCACGGAACTTCTTGTCGACGATCAGATGACGCGCCTCCTCATAGAAACCGTCTTTCAGATAGTCGGCCATGCCGAACACGAAAAAACGCTCCGGATAGCGGCGGCTCACCTCTGCCAGATAGTCGTTTTGCTGGCCGTCAATGAATTCCTGCACGACGACCGCTCCCCCCACCTGAGCATAGTCCATATTCGAGAGGAACACCTCGGCTGTGTTCTGCCCGTCAATCATAAACGGCGGCAGCATCTGCACCTCTTCGCCCAGGAAGATGGAGCGTCCGTTCTTCAGCGAGCGGATGGGCTTGCCGTCCCACGTCGTGTCCTGACGAAGCCATAAGTGGCTGTGCGCATCGATGATCAGGAGTTTTTCCATCTTACAAACATTTGGTCGCCGATAATCTGCTGCACCTCTGTCACCAGAGCCTCATCCATCGGCTCGTCGACAAAGGCGATATTCTTCTTCACATTCTCGGGGTTAGCACTGCTGAACAGCGTTGTGGCAATGCGGGGACTCATGCTTGTGGAGAACTGCACGGCCAGTTTCTCTATCGGATAACCGTGCGCCAGACAATAGGCTGCAGCCCGTGCGCAGGCATTCTTCAGATCCTTTGATGCCGGATGCCATGCCGGTGCCCCACGCTGCGAGAGCAGTCCCATCGACAGCGGCGAGGCATTAATCACGCCCACCCCGTGCTGTTCGAAGAAGCCGAGATAATCCTGCAGGAGCGTGTCGTTCAGCGAGAAGTGGCAGAAGTTCAGAATGCTCTCCACTACCCCGTTGTCGCAGTGCTCGATGACCCACTTCAGATTCTCCGGCTGCAGGTCGGTGATACCCACATGACCCACAACACCCTTTTCGCGCAGGGCCACGAGTGCCGGCAGCGTCTCGTCCACTATCTTCTGCAGACCGCCGTCCATAGCGGCCTGAAACTCTATGTCGTGCACATTGATTAGGTCGATATAGTCCACGTGCAGACGCTCCATACTCTCATAGACGCTCTCCGTGGCGCGCCGGGCACTGTAGTCCCACGTGTTCACGCCGTCCTTGCCGTAGCGTCCCACCTTCGTCGACAGATAGTACTTGTCGCGGGGAATCTCCTGCAAGGCCTTCCCCAGCACCATCTCTGCCTTCAGATGGCCGTAGTAGGGCGACACGTCGATGAAGTTGATGCCATTGTCCACTGCCACGTGCACTGCACGGATGCCTTCTTCTTCGCGGATGCCGTGAAACACGCCCCCCAGCGACGAGGCCCCGAAGCCGAGGCTCGACACCCGCATACCAGTCTTCCCAATCTCGTTGTATACCATTTTACCTTTTTACTTTTTTACCTTTTTACTTTTTTACCTTTATATGTTTTATCTGACTATCACTTTCTTGGTTGTGCCGTCAGCCTGACGGATGATGTTCAAGCCGTGTCTGACACCAGGGCGACGCACACCCATCGCGTCGAATACCGTCACCTGTCCCGTTCCGGCTCGGAGCGGCGCGATGCCCGTCTCGCTGCCTGCAGTATTCAGGTTACAGGCCAGCAGCAGGTACTCGTCCAAGCCCGATGCACTGCGGCTCTCATTGGTGAAGCAGATGACATAGTCGCCCTCTTGCGTGACGGCAAATGTCATCTCGTGACTCTCTGCCGACGAGAGGTTTGCAGCACCATTGCCGTTGGCATTAGGCTTGGCGGTGTAGACAGCCGAGGCCGCCACCTCCGTATTGCCGTCAGCACTGAGTATGCTGGCCTTGTACTTCGGGGTGCCCTTCCAGGCAGCCATCGCGAAGGTGAGTCTGTAGTTGCCAGGCTTCAGAGTGAGGGCATGTCCCTTCTGACGCCCATATTCGGCACGGTCTTCACGCCAGTAGAGGGCCTTGCCCGTAAAACCGGTGAAGCCGGAGAACATGCGGGCGCCCATACTGAAGGAGGCGGGGTACTCATGCACCTCTCCGTTCTCCTGTACACAGCGCCATCCTTCAGGGATCGTACCTACGATGGCAGCATTCAGGTCCAGCCTGTAGACGATGCTCATATCCGTAAACTCAGGCACCAGCGTCACGTTGTCGTCAGGCATCGTGAAAGTGCCGTCGCCACCTACTGTCACATCACCGTGAACCACCCTCCAGCCTGTCAGGGCATAGCCTTCGTCAGGCTCTATGCTGAGTAGCACCTGTTCTCCCTCAGCCGCCTCTGCCACATTGGCCGTAACTCGGCCGTGAGCCACCTCGCGTATCGTGACGAGGAAACGCTCTGCCGGTTCGTCTACTGGCGTATAGATGACCTGGTCGACATACATATTCAGGCCCCCCTTATTGGTCAGGATCAGTTCGTTGCTGCCCTCCTGCAGTGTAGTTGTGAGCACGGCCTTACGCCACTCATTGGTAGCCGTCTTCTCCACTGCCAGTTTCTGACTGCTGCCATTGACGGATGCGGTCAGTTCACCGCCCTTGTTAGGCGAGGTGTAGCGCACGGCGATGCGATAGTCGCCGCCATGGCTGAGTGTCAACTGATGACGCAGCGATCCGCCCGTATTGGTACCCATATCTGCAAAGCCGTTGCCTGCATGACCGCGCACGGAAGGATACCAGTTGTAAGGGTCGGTCACGCAACTCTTGATCTGCTTGAAGTCCATATCCTCTGCCTCCACGATCACCTCGCCCTGATAGGCTTCCGGCTGGCGGGGCAGGTCGGCCGTGAGCGGCTGTAGGTCTATCTGGTCCTTGTCGCGGTTCTCTGCCTTTCCAGCACAGTTCACCGTGATGTCAAATGGCCCGTTATGACTGACGGTCAGCGTCATCACCCCCTTCTCAGCATCCCAGTCCTTTGCGACCGTCCCTGCAGCAAGTGTGCGCTTGGTGACCTCATAGGTAGGTTCGGCAGCAGCCCCGCGAATGATAATCTTGTCCACCACTTGCGTCGTCGTGTCGTTCCTGTAGTTGTTCAGATAGAAGTCGATATGGTCGGCATACTCCCTGACGAGCCCGCTGCCGAGTTTGCCATACTGCAGTTCCAGCGTGTCGCAGGTGTTATATCGCAGGGGGATGCGGGCCGAAGCCTCTTTTTTCTTGTTCAGATAGGTGTAGGGGGTATAGGTGACGAGTTGGTTGCGGAAGCGGTTGACGTAGAGGTCGCCCTCCGATACCTCTGGATACTGCTCGTTGAAGTCGGCCACCTTCTTGGCCTGCGTACCCCAGCGGCTGGTGTAGTTGGAGCGTTTCACCTGCACGGGGATGCTCTTGGCCAGATCGTCGTAGAGGCCGATGACCATCGGGATGACGCCATAGCGGCCAGTCTTCTTGAAGTAGCAGTAATTGTCCATCCACTGGCCGTTACCCCGGTTGAAGGGGTCAGCCTGCTTGTAGAGCCCGTCGTAGAGCGAGCCCCAGGTGGCATACTTCTCCTCATCGCTGCCCGAGGTCTTATCGTTGATCACCACGATACGTGTCTTCCCCACGATTTCCTCACGGGTGGGGATATAGATGGTGCCGTCGAGCACCTTGCGGAACATATCGGTCCACACGCCCCTGAAGTTCTTGAAAGGTTCCCAATTACGGCGCTGATAGCCGTCGACAGTTGTCTGCCCTGTCTCATGGAAGCACTCCTCGCGCCAGGTGAGTTCCGGACCGTCCCAGACGGCAGCACCGTTCACACCCATCTGCTCCATCACCGTGCCGATGCCTGCGGCCGCGGGATACTTCTTGCCGTGGTTCTTGCCCAGGATGCCGTCGAGGGCTCCGTTCCAGCCACAGTTGTCGTAGCGCACACCGTAGTTGCGCGCCAGGCCTGAGACGTAGGGGCCCCACGTGACGCTCTCGTTGTTGTAGAAGCAGGATGACGTGGTGTATTTGTAGAGCCAGAGGATGGCCTCTGGATAGTCGCGACAGGCCTGCAGCAGGTCGGCATTGCGCTTCATCATGCCCATGGGGTTCAGCGCGTGCGACCAAATATTGCCGCAGAAGGAGATGGTGAGGAATCCGCCATACTTATGCGCCATCGGCACCAACTTGGCGAACAGGGCGATACGCGTCGCCTGACTGCTGGAACTGCGGTCGCCCGGCTCGTCGAAGCCCCAGAACTGCTCAGCATAGTTCCAGCCGAGGAAATTAGGGAACCGACGGTAGAAGTACTCAAACGTCTCCAGGTCATCGTCCTGGATATGGGTATGACCGCCACTGGCAGGCTGGCAGGTGAACCACATCCCGTTCTTCTGACAGACCGTAGCCCACGACTTATAGGTGCGGATGGCATTTTGCGGCATCTTATACACATTGCGCTGCGTGTCGTAGCCACAGGATAGCGACAGGTTCATACACACATACGGCCGGATATCCTCGGGGATAAGGTCGATAATCTTCTGCGGATCAGCCTTGTACCACACGTCGACGTGGATGAACCACAGCGGATGGCGGGAGTCGATGGGTCGTCGCTCCTGGGCCGTTGAGGCAGTGAGCGAACAACAGACAGCAATCAGCAACAGCAGGACTCTAAGCCTGCAAGTCTTCATCATTTGATACATCTTTGATAATAGTTTTTAGAAATCTGCTGCAAAGTTAATACAAAAAGAGGAAAATAAGGCAGGAAAATGTTGCACACTTTTTATGATTTGTAACTTACAGGCAGAAAGAAAATAAAACACAGAGATACAGAGACACAGAGATTATCATTCCACTCACTGCGCAGTCATAATAACTCTGTATCTCTGTGTCTCTGTGTTTAAACCCTTGAAGTTACTTCGGCTGCAGGTCAGCATACTCTCTGGCGACATTGTCGATGCAGGGACAGTCTTTCTTCGGATCGAGGTCGTGGTGGCCCACGATGCAGGCCCTCGGATAAGCCTTGTGCAGTTCTTCCAGCAGCACGCGCATGGAGAGTTTCTGAGCCGCAGTGCGGGTGTCGGCAGGATCGCCCCGGATGTCGAGCCCGCCCTCGTAGCAGATGCCGATCGAGTGGGCGTTGTGGTTCTTGCAGTGGGCACCGACGACGGCCTCGGAGCGTCCTGGCTCTATCTTTCCGTTACGACGGACGACGTAGTGGTAGCCGATGGCCTTCCACCCGCGAGCCTTGTGCCAGGCATCTATCTGCGCTGCCGACGACGTCTGGTCGGGCCGCACTGCCGAACAGTGGATGATGATCAACGTAATCTTACGCATACCTGGGCGATTGATCAGATTAATCCCCTGGAGCAACTGCTCACGAAGAAGGTTGTGATGACCAGTGTAATGATGGATCCTACGAATTTCAGGACCTTGCCGATAACGGCGCGCTTTTCTTTGAGTTTCTTGAACATGGTGGGAGAGTTAAAGTTAAGAGTTAAGAATTAAGAATTAAGAATTAAGAATTAAGAATTAAGAATTAAGAATTAAGAGTTGTGACCCCCTCTAACTCCCCCTGTAGGGGGAGGATTAATTACTGTTTCATCCCCCTCCTACAGGAGGCATCCTTTGTATCCAATCCCCCTCCTACAGGAGGCATCCTTTGTATCCAATCCCCCTCCTACAGGAGGCATCCTTTGTATTCAATCCCCCTCCTACAGGAGGGGTTAGGGGAGGTCACATATCGATTGATTATCCCTTGTCGAGGCCGTCGTCACCATCGCCGTTACCACCTTCACCGCCTGAAGGCGTGGTTGAGCCGCCAGTGCTTCCGCCAGTTGTCGAACCGCCAGTTGTCGAGCCGCCGGTGCTGCCGCCAGTGGTTGAACCGCTGTCAGAACCTTCAGAGCCGCTCTCGCTCTCCGGCTTCAGGCTCGTGTCATAGGTCTCCTCGAACAGGACGTCCTTCACCAGCGTCTTGGCGATGACGTACTTCTGTACCACCTTGCCCTGCTTGTTCGTGGTCTGGCCTACCACCACGCGCTCCGTCTCAGGCTGGAACAGTACACGGCGGGTGGTGATGGTGGCTGCGCCGCAGTTCTCCTTCTCCACGGTACCGATGCTCGAGAAGCCCACCTTGAAGATGCCGATACCCTCGAGTTTCACCTTCTGGCCCAGTTCGAAGTAGTGCCTCATCGCGCCACCCAGTTCGTCGAGCACGGCCTAGATGTCGCTCTTCTTCACCGAGGCCTGCTGCTGGATGTAGTTGGCCAACTCCTCGGTCTCGATGAAGTGCTGGTCGTAGACGGCCGACACGAACCGCTCCGCGAGAGCAGCCCCCAGCGCTATGCCGACGAAGTAAGGAAGGACATACGCCTCTACCTCGCCAACATCAGCAACCACCCGACGATGCTGGACTTTTACAGTCTCTGCCACATCCGTCAGGATGAGTTCATACGCGATGTTACAGAAACGGTCATGATGATGCTGTTTGGTGACATAAATTAAATCGCTCTATTCCCTTAATAGTTTCTCTACCGGTTGTATAAAGTTCTCAATAAGCCGTTTGTCCTTGACTACGATCTCTGCCGTCCCCATAGTCTAAGGGACAGGTGTCGGGGGCTACCGTCTAAAGAAGTGCAGCCTCTTTAGTGCTATACCCAGTCACCTGTCCCCCCATATGGCTTCTTCGATTTTTTCAAATACCAATTGTCATACTTCAGGGTATCAAGTCTGATTTCCGTACATTTTCTCGTATATTCCCAAATTGTTACTATTTCCTGAATGTTAGTTTCAAGTCAGAAGCATATACAAAATCAATAGACATTTCCCAATCTTCAGTGGCTGGAATAATTTCCGGATGCTCTGCTGCATATTTCTCTAATTCAGATACCTTCAAACGAATGGTAATAGAATATGCTTTACCTTCTTCAAACGGTCCTATTTCATAGGCAAGATCATAGGGGCACACGCAATTAGCCATTACACCACCATAGTCTGTCATATCGTATTCTGTGACAGTGATTCTCTCCTCTGTCTCAGTAATCTTGGCATCAAAACTTCTGGCGGCACAGTTGAATGTAGCATTTCTGTGCTCCACGTAAAGCCCGCCGTTTTTAGTGGCAGTCAACTCGATAGCATCAGCATCCCCATTCTCTTCTGCGCGAGTCCTTACTTCCGCAGGTTTACAGCCTGTATTTGAGAAGTTCTTAAGCAATACTTCCTTTGGGGTGGAGGTTTCGACGGGATTGTCTATTTCGCTCCCACACCCTGACAATAATACCACAGCCATAAACACGGCACAAAAACTTTTTTTCTTCATTTTTCTCATAACCTTCATATTTTTTAATCTGGGGGTAATAATTCTAATTCTGCTCCAAGTTCTACTTACAAGGGGTCTGCCCCTCTGTGAGCCATAGTTTCTCGAATTCGTCTTGCTCGACATATTCAATTTTGAAATCAGTATCATACTGTTCAATTGTCAAGTCTTCATCTGTCCAGAAACCAAGATTCTTTCCAAAAGGCCCCTTTACTATTACTATTCCATCCTTGTTAACTCCAATCTCGCGATTTGTAACATTATTTATGTCATCATATTCTATATACCAGGTAATAACTTTATCATATAACCTATCAAAATCAGGATTAGCCCTTGGGATAATGCTGGGCAAGATTCTCAACATTATTTTCTCCACAAACGATTCTTTTGTAGGCTGCTTAACTTTCACATTAAATTTGTCTATATATTTGAAGTATTTCATTTTCTTATATGTAAGTGCCCTGGATCATTGACGCTCCAATTTTCACCTGGAAGTTTCGTCTTTCGGATTTAATTCTATTTTCGATATTTTTAGAAAAAGTTCTACTTCCGATGCACCTTTTGGAATCTTATCTATGGAGATGTCTGTTATTTGTAATGAGTATCTTTTAAGACACTCATTTAGTTTAGTGAAATAAGACGAACTAGAAATACTTTTTTTTATTCTTTCTTTTCGTTTTACCCAATTTTTATTAGAGGAAACGTTTTTTAAAACTTCGACAGCAATATGGTAGGGAATACCAGTCTGCATACCTTCAAGTTTTTCTATTGCTTCATATTTAGATAAATATGTTAGTAAGGCACTTATACCACAAAAGTAATCTTGATTATAACTTTTAGTATTGGCTATGCCCAACCATAAGCCAGACTCCCTTTTTATGTATAGTCCAGTTATCACCTTTGCTGAATCGCTATTTTCTACCTGAAAACTATAATATCCTAGACTGTCCCCCACTTCGCATTCAACATATTGAGATGTTACGATGAGGCTATCACATGATAATCTAATGCTGTTTTCATTATTGCCTCCCAATGATTGTTCGGTCATAAAAATAAGAACAGCAGTTATTCCGATATGAGCATATGTCTTTATGGTTTCCATACAATTGTTTTTTTTGCGTTATAAAGCGACCCAAGTAGTTTTGGATTGTAATATGTCCCAGCGGCTTTGTATGAATAAACGACATCAACGTGTCCTGACACATTACTAAATCCTATACACACAAAGGGTCAGACCCTTTGTGAGCAAATGTTTTAATGATTATTATACGGACTTCTTGTATTTTCCTGCACCTTTGTCATCTATCTCTCAACTAATGGATTATCGCTGATTGCTGATCCGATTCATATACGATCCCTATCGAGCGGTTACCTCCTTATTTTCTTGCCGTTCTGGAGAATGAATCAAAGACCTATCTCCTCAATCGACAATTTTATCTTGATTCCCATATTCTTACATTTTTTTTCAAACTCTTTTTTGTCTAATGGCCCAAATAATTGATCATTCTTTTTGTCTATAATCCAGTAGCAATAGTGTATGTCATACATTTTGTTGTATAATTGCTCTATACTATCTGCCTTTTCTTTGGTAATAGCATTTTCCATTTCAAAATCAAACCAACCTCTACTGGGGATTTGATATGCGATTATGAAATCTTGATCATAATTATACTTTCTGACTTCTTCTGGAATCAATGGCTTAATTGGCGTCCATCCCAGACCACCTCCATCTAATTCTTTATTAATTCTGCCGTCCATATATTCATATCTACTACCCAAATCATGGTAATTGTCATGACAACTACATAACAATATTAGGACGTAAGTCATACAAAATAACCTCTTTATCATAAGATCCAATTTTTTATTTTGTAAACACACGGGGTCAGGAACGGTGTGCGATAGATGCATTATCTCCGTTTTTAGACATCGTTCCTGCCCCCTATGTGTTCGATTTATAGTTGTTACTCCCGATACTCCAGATTGGGTGAGTAGACGAAGTTGATGGTCTTGTTGGCAGAGCGGTTGTGCTCGCTGTGGATATTGAGTTCATAGGAGGTCCCCTCTACCAGCGGCCCTATCTCATATCCGAAATCAACATTACAATTGCACCAGGCTTGCATACTGGCATCACCTGTTTCTGTCACGGTAATCTTGTTTCCATCCACCTCGATGACGGCATTGTAGTCCCTGATGCCGCAATTGAGAATCACATCATTATGCTTGATGTAAACCCCGCCATTCTCCGTAGCGGCCAACTCTATGGATGACACTACTTCTTCGTCTACGCGAGTCCGTGCTCCAGCAGGCTTACAGCCTGTATTTGAGAAGTTCTTAAGCAATACTTCCTTTGGGGTGGAGGTTTCGACGGGATTGTCTATTTCGCTCCCACACCCTGACAATAATACCACTATGCCCATAAGAATAGTGCATAGTCTTTGTTTCTTAATCGCTTTTTTCATAACTTTGCTTTTTTAGTTTTTTAATCAGGCCTTGTGCCCCCTTGTTCTTATTTTGCCACTCTCTTCTTCCCGTCGTGGATGTAGATGCCCTTTGCGGGAGGTGAGGCGATGGGATGCCCATGCAGGTTGTACAGCCGCGAAGAGCCTGTACGCATGGGTTCATAGACGGCGGATATGCCCAGCGTCTGGCCATAGATCGTCTTCCCGCCGTCCACGCATGCACAGAACAGATAGGGATAGAGGGAATAGCCGCGCTCCTTATAGCGGGCACTCATATCGCTCCACAGCACGGGAATGTCTATGCCGCAGTCGCCTCCCACGCCCTCAATCCAGCAACTCAGGCCCGTCTCTACCCCGCCTAAATGCTGGCGCAGGATGAACCTGCGGCAGGGCTGACCGCCTGACATGACCGTGTCGACCATCACCACTTCTGCATATCTGTCATCCGCATCTGACGGCGTGAATCTCGCGCCGGTCCTCAGCGTGTAGTTGAAGAGCAGTTCGGGAGCTTCAGCCGCTCTTTTCTGGTAGACATGGCGGTCACTCTCCCGTATGGCTTTCTCGTAGGTGGGAGCGCCGCCTGTCAGGTCGTCGCGCAGCACCCGCTTCCAGGTCGCCCCGTCGATGATGGTGTCACCCTGGATAAAGAGCCTGAAGGCCGGATTGTCATGTTCGTCGTGGTATATCCACTCCCGCCCTTCTGCCACCAGCGGGCGGTAGTCGGGCGAAACGGCGTCTGACGGCATCTGCTCAAAGTTCTTGCCCGTGAAGACGCATTTCCCCTCGTCAACGCAAGTCAGGAGCGTGTTGCCGGAAGCGTCGAACAGGCCGTGGGAACTGCCGATGCCTTCCACCCAGTACTCGACGCTCTCGCTATATGGAGTCTCCTTGACGTATGTGCTCTTTCTGACCTCCTGCCGCCTGTATCTCTTGCCGAGCACGCGGATGGTGTCAACCGCAGTGACCTCTGTCACTCTGCTTTCGCCGTCCTCTGCTTTCTCGCCCGCATCGAGGCCGAAGTCATACAGCAGCCGCTCGCCGCTGGTGTCGCGGCAGAATATGCGCTGCCCTCTTTCACACAAGAGCATGGGCAGGCGTCCAGTGCTGAGTGTGTCACCAGTCCACTGGTCAACCAAAAGGGCACCGACCGTGAAATACCGTTCACCGTTGATGAGCGAGTCGCCGTCGATGGTGTATACCATGCTGCCCTCGTAGTGGCCGTTGGTATAGTATTCGTTCCACTGCTTCCCTATCTTCAACATGGAGTTGTCGCCTGGCTGCCCTGTACTGACATGGCTTGCGCGAAAAGCCTTCTGGTCGTCCACCAGTTCGAAGGGATCACCATGATAAAGATAGTTAGAACTCCCGTCTTCAACTCGCTGCAGAAAGGAGAAACCGGCCAGGGACTTCGGTGATGGATTCAAGTAGAAAAAGAATGTACCCGCCGAGTTGATACAGCCGACTCCCTCTACCAATTTCAATCCGTTGCTCAGGAATAACTTCCGCTGCCGGACACCATCAGAGTTTTCCTGCGTAGCAACGCGCGTCACCGTGACAAGAGTGCCGTCCTGAAGGGTGCAGTACTCTTCACCTGCCTGCTTCGAAAAGTCGTAGAGTATGAGTTCTCCAGCGTCATTCGTCTTGTAGGGAATAAAGTCCTTATCGCCTGTCTTCTGCCAGAAAGTATCAAAAAAGGCCATATATTCCTCTTTGTCAACAAGGATCAGGTCGCCCTCACTCCTTACCGACACGTACTTCTTGTTCTTTGCTCTTGGAGTGAAAAACTCGCTGGTTGTAGGCCGGACAGGGAAATAGCAGTATCTCCACATGCCCATCCTGGCATATTTCTTCCCGTTTTTCCCTACAATGCTGTCTTCAATCCAGACTTCATCAACCGTGGCTAAGTAATCATATTCGTGGTCGTACAAGTTGTAGGACCAAGTCCATACCGGTGCTTGATTGGTATTCTGCGCCACTGCCATAACAGAACACCACATAACCATTAAAAAAAAGAAATACTTTCTCATAACCAATTCCTTTTTACAAATGCCATAAATGCTTCTGGCAATTATGCAAATCAATAATACGGATAATCTCCATGAAAGCGGAGGTGGTAGAGCAGACGACCAGTCTTGGCGTCGACATATACGTATTCATGATTTTCCCAAATATCATACTTGTAGACATACACAAGCCTTGGCACCAACTGCCCGTCGACAGGGAATGACATTACTGACAGGTAGAAACGTTTGTCTTCTCCCACGACAGACTCTTTAAGATAATTCTCAACAATCTTCCGCGCATTGTCATCGCTGACACCTGGCGCGACATCAAGGTCGTCAATGGGGACAAACCAGCCGTATACTCTGTCCAATAAGCCATCATGGTATTCGAAAAACCAAGTGCCTTCTTCTACAGGGACTCCTTTGTAATATTGCCGGCATATAGGCAGACGTTCCCGAAAAAGATATGGCTCCTTTATCACCTGGTTGTCAGCAGTCACGGGAAGATACTGGTTGACGAAGTCCTCAGGTGACAGGAGTACCGCCGGCCTGAATAGAATTTGCTTAACGATACCATCCACTCTGTCAACAATCAATGTTCCGACAGTGTCCCTGACCGTCTTCTGCTGATTCTGCACTTCCTGGAAATCACCCGTGGAGAACTCTGGTACGGTCTGCTCCAGCAATGCCGGATTGAAATCATCCTGCTGTGCTGAAGGCGAATCTGGCCTGTCACATGCCATTAAACCACAAACAACTGCAATCTGCAGTACTCTCGACACACAAAAACCTCTCATATTCTATCAAATTTTCACTTTGCAAAGATATATCATTTTTATGAAACTTGCAACTTTTTTAGGATTAATGTCGTATTTCGCCAGTTGTAGGATGTCTGCACTTTTGGATATCACAAAGTCTCCAGACCTCAGTGTGACTCTATCTGGCCACTCTCTTCTTCCCGTCGTGGATGTAGATGCCCTTCAGCATGCTACCGTTCAGACAGCGGCCTTGAAGGTCGTAAACAGGCACTTCAAAGTTCCGTTCCTTGATGGACGGCTGAATAGCGGTAGAAGTCGCCTCTATAATAGTCTTGAAAAGCGACCATCCTGTTGCTGCCTCATACTTCGATTTGCTGCCCTTGGGCACATAAAGCACTGCATTCTCATAAGTATCCTCTTCGAAGACGTCTGCATCTATGCTAAATGGCTCTTCGATTTTGGATATAATGACAGATAACCGAGGATTCCGGCTAAAAGCATAATTGTCTATGCTTACTAACCTACTTGAAAAAGTTACTTTGCACAGGCTGTCACAACTTTCGAAAGCACCCATTCCTATTTTTGTTACATTTTCCGGTATGACAATTTCGTGCAAACTAGAACAACAAGAAAAAGACATGTCTCCGATTTCATAAAGGCTTTCAGGAAGATTGACTTCGCGAAGTCTTCTACAACTTTCAAAAGTACCGCGAGGAATTACTGTCATCTGATTTGGAAAGATAATTGAAGTTAATCTGCCACATCTGCTGAAACAGTATGCCCCCATAGATTCAAGCCTGTCAGGTAGGTAAACAGTACACAACTTAGAACAGCCTTGGAACACTCCACCACCGATAGTTGTGATCGTTGAGGGAATCCGAATGGATTGGACATCCGTGTAATAGAAGGCATAATCGCCGATCTCATTCACTATGTAATGATGGCCATCATACATGAAACTATCAAGGATCACGATATTTTCTGTGAAGTTCATAAATCCTCTGGTTCTCCCGTCCCATGCATGGTATTCTCCGTCCTTCACCTTGGCAACACCGCTGCCCTTCTCGTAAGTGTATGCCACTCCTGTCAGGGAATCGGTATACTCTTCAGCAACTGCAGCGGCCAAAGCCAAATATAATAGTATTGATACAATCAGATTCCTTTTTACCATATCATTTTTTTGCAAAGGTACAAGAATAAATACTTTACTTTTCATAAATAATGCTTTTAAGTTTACGCTGCAAAACTAATAAAAAGCATTGAATTTGTAATGACAGATTCAGATAATTTTTTCATCTATTTAAACAGAGAAGATTGAACACTCTTGTAAGTTGTTTGTTTCTAATGACTTAGAATGTCCAATGTGACTTTTTCACTCGCTTTTCACTTTCGCCTGCACTACGCTTGTCATTAAAGGTTAGGGAGACTATATTTGTTTAATAAGTTTATATATAAGGTACGTGCAGTCTTGTCGTTAAAAAGAGCAGCATTGACATCCTGCTTGAGATTGGACACTTGTGAGGACGTGATGCCAAGCAGATGAGTGATTTCTCCAGAAGAGACTTTCAGCGCTGTCAATATGCAAACATAAGTACTCAGTTTGTTAGAACCAAAGGAATTGTTAAGATCATAAATAAAATCTGGATAATAATCATTAGTGGTTTGGACCAACAAATCCATATCGGCAGCAGACAGTTGTTTTTGGGTATTGTCCGCAAAGATTTTAATACGCTTTATTATACCCGTCTCAACAAATGGGATGGACATTCTTCTCCATGTCGCAATCTCCTCTCGTCGCTGCAAACTGTCTAATTTGAGATTTAATACGTTTATCTCTTCCAATAATCTGCTTTTTTCGCTTTCAAATTTTTGGTTGACTTCCATGACAGACTGCTCTAACTCCAGGGCTCTTGTTTTGTATTCTCTATTCTCTTGTTTGGATTGTTTAAGTTCTTTTTTCATCGTCAATATGGTGAATTGATGATCTTCATCAAGACGTCTGAGTTGCATAAGTTTCTCCCCATATTGTATGGATGCATTAGTAAAGTCTGCCTTCATACGATCCAACTCGTTTTGATGTCGTTTGTTCAGTTCGTCTTGTTTCCGCTGCTGTACCTGCTTGTAATGAATCCGTGCAACGTAGCCGCTAACCACTAAAAGTAGTATGAATCCAATAGCAATGATTAACCCAATCTTGAACTGATAGGCTTTTGCTTCATTTTCGCGTGATTCTTTTTGGTAATGCACATAATTATAACTGGCCGCCTTCTGTGCGGTCAGTTCCTGGTCTTTCTTAACAATGGAAGAATCGTTGGCTTCGCAATATAATTGGGCGTACTTTGCTATGGAGTCAGGCTGATGGCGTTTGGTAAAGACGCTGAGTAGCCCTTTGTACATTGGGTCTAATGCAACGGATGTTACTCCGCTGAGAGATATCTTTCGATAGTAATATTCAGCAGAATCATAATGGTGTATTCCTTCAAAATATTTTCCTTTGTAGAAATAATATAGGCGCTTGGAGGGGGGAAGTTCATGGTGTTCATCGAACATCTTGGATTTTGCTTCATAATTATCTATTAGGGTTTTCAATTCAGAAAGTTTGTCAGGTCTATCTATATAGAGATGCATCAATAGAGTTGATGATTGTAATGCCGCTTGGGTGTATCCGTTCTGATAAGATCGCTCTAACACTTTTTTAATTATTAATTCGGCGCTATCCTTTTTATTCAACAAAATATATGCACCAACGGATAATTTCTGGCTATTGAGAACCAAAAAGGTATCTCGCGTCAGAGTGGCATAATAACTCGCTCTCCTTCGAGATTCAATTTCGTCAGTCAGCAACAATTGTTTATGATAGACATTGGCCATCTGTGAATATGCAAATCCCATTGTCCGATAATCGCAATCACTTGCGGTAGTATCAGCAGCATCTATTGCATCGTGAAAGCAATCTACGGCCCGTGGCGCCTCGCCCAGATCGCGGTAGGTGCAGCCCAGCAGGTAGTGGGCCAGCAGGCGGTCGTTGGCAGTGCCGTGGCTGTCGTAATAGTCGGCGACCTCCTGCATCACGGAGTCGGTGGTGAAGTTGACGAAGGCCTTGTTCATGGCCTTGGCCGTGAGCAGGGCATGGCGCATCCGCTGGCTCTCGGCCCAGCCGATCTTCTCCGCCTGCATCCTGTCAAGCAGGGCGAGGGCGGAGTCGGGGTGGTCGGCCATCAGCGAGTCGGCGGCGGCGAGTCTCGCCGTCACCCTCCCGTCGGTGCAGCCCGCCAGCAGGCTCGTCACCAAGAGCATCGTCAGCAGTGTCTTCACTATCTTCTTCATCCTTATGCGGGTGCAAAGATACGAAATGTTTGGTAGAAAAGCAAATGCTCAACTTAAAAAAAGAGTCAAATAGCCACTGGGACAGGTACTGATATCGTTTTGCAGACATCAACCAACACACCTGCCCCTTAGACTATTGCCCTTAAGTTTGCGTGCTCAATAGTTAGGCAGTGAGGCGATGTCCTCAGCAGTGAGGCCTGTGGCCTTTGCGATATCAGGAATAGGAAGCCCCATTCTCTTCAAGTTGCGGGCAATCTCTGTCGATCTCTCATCACGCCCTTCAGCACGCCCTTCAGCACGACCTTCTGCACGTCCTTCTGCACGTCCTTCTGCACGCCCCTTGTCAAAGGAGGTCTTCATGGTGCTATAGTAGTCCCAGT
>CAMVJQ010000016.1 GCA_947167845.1 uncultured Prevotella sp.
TCAGCCCGAACGGAGGCGGCAGTTCAAGCGCCTCGGGCTCAGGCACGCAGGGCTCAGGCAGCGGGTCGAGCACCACGGGCGGCGGCAGCACCTCAGGCAGCGGCTCTAACACCGGTGGTGGCACGACTACCGGCGGCGAAGGCGAGGACGGGCTCGATAAGGGCTAAGGCTCAGAGGGTGTGTGACCTCCCAGGGGTGACCTCCCAGGGGTGACCTCCGAGATGTGACCTCCCCTAACCCCTCCTGTAGGAGGGGGATTGAATACTAAGAGTCTCCTGTAGGAGGGGGCTGGATACTAAGAGTAATTCATCCTCCCCCTACAGGGGGAGTTAGAGGGGGTCACAACTCCGGCCACAAAGCCTCAACTCCGGGCACTATATAACACAGAAAAGAACATAAATGTAAAAAACTAAAAAAGCAGAAAATGAAGAAGAAAGTCATCGAGGTGGCGGTGAAGGTGATAGTAGCCGCACTCACAGCATTCCTGACGGCGATCACGACGACCTCGTGCATGGGCTACGGCCCGATAGCAATCTGACAATGCGCATCGAATCAAAAAAAGGGGAAACCCACGGGAAGACTTACGTCATCCAGTGGGTTTTCTGTTCGAACTTTACCTTTTTACCCTTTTATCTTTATTACTTTTTACCTTCCCAGTACAGGAGCAATGAGAAGACCGCTTCCACGAAGATCATAACGGCTGCCAGCACGAAGGGGGGAAACAGCAAACCTACGACGAGAGAGAGCAGAGGGATGACGATTGACGACACCAGATAACTCTTCGACTGATAAAGCCAGGAATAAGGCATCAGGTGTGCACCAAAAATCATCGAATACACCATCAGCATCTTTTCCGGAACAGCAGCGAACACCCACATGGCAATCAGGATATAAAGCATCTGGTTGACGCTGAAGATGATGCCCGCCTTGGTGAGAGGGTTGCCTTTCCCCTCAAAGTCGATGCCGAGAACTTTCGACAATCCCCAGGACAATGGAAACAGCACTGCCGAACAGCAGAAGGTAAGGATGTTCTTAGTCTCGATGCTGTAGTCGGTGAGGTGTGCGATCAGGATCAAGCCCCATACCACAACGGAGGCCAAGATGAAATGGAGTCCTCTCTTCTGGCGCGTTGCACAGTCTCTTTGTAATTCAATCAGTTCCATAGATCCCAGTTTTATGACTTCTGAGTGCTGAGATAAACCAAAGGACACATCCCCCTTTTATACATATTTCTATGACGCTCAGAACTTACAGCGGATACCGGCAAGGAAGACACCCTGCTCGCCGACTCCCAGTTCGACGAAGCCACGTACGTAGGGACTGCCAGCCTCAAGGCCAAGAAGTGAGGCCTGAAAGTTGAAATTGACCTTGCTTTCCGACCTGTTCTCTGCGCTGCCCTTCGAATATTCCTCTTTCTTTGAAGCGAACGTAGCACCAATGGCAGCCTTCGAGTACATGCCGAAATGCTTCTTGCGCAGCCAGTTGAACTTGACGGCGGGCATCACGGTGATATAGTTATTCTTGGCCTCGCCATACTTGTCATTAGCAATGTAAAGGTTCTTTGTCTCTCTGGTGTAAGTGGCGACGGCACCTACACCTATCACGGGGCTGACGTGATAGAAATACTCCAGGCCCAGTGCACCGAATATCTTGCCGTCATCATACCTGACTTTTCCTAATGAAATCATGGCCGAGCCAAGGTCATCGCCAATGGCCATCCATGTGGCGTTGGACAGACTACCATAACTGACGGCTATCTCGTGCTTAGTGTCCTCGTAACCGTCCTGTGCCTGCGCACTCACTGCAGTCATCATGGCGACTGCTGCCAAAACAAAAATCTTTTTCATCATAACGCTTGTTTTTATTTATTCATATCAGGTTCCAAATGGGCTGTACAGCCGTCAAGGAAATATTCCGCTGCAAAATTAGAAAAATTTTTCGAAACCGCAAGTCTATCGGGACAAAAAATGAACATTGAGCATTAAACATTGATCATTGAGCACAGGTTTTGAGGCAAATAGTCAGTTTTTCCGCTTCAAATTTGGAGGTTCGGATTATAATATATATCTTTGCAGCGGATTTTCAACAACTTCAAAAGGATTATGAACTATTCAATTCGGAAACTATTATTGCTGGCTGTATTCGCAGCCTCGGGGACGATGGCGAGCGCTCAGTTGCCTAACGAGAAGTTTGGCAAGCCCTCGAAACTGGAGTGGGACTTCGCGGGCTGGGGAGAGGCCACCAAGGCCGATGCCATCATCCTCAGCAAGACGATGACGGTGACCTACAAACTAACGGATCAGGTATCGAACAACAACATGACTGACATAGAGGTGAACTGGGGCAACATCGACGACTTCGGCAAGAACCAGATCGACGAGAGCAGCATCCTGGTGAACTTTGAGGTCAGGCTGCGCACGAAGATCCTGAAGCCCGAGGGGGCACGGCACGCCAACATCGACATCACCTACTACTGCGCCGACGACGGCAACGTGTACAACAGCGACAACCTGTCGGACCTGAAGGTCAAGGTGTTCACTAGGAATGCGAAGGGAAAGGTGGAGAAGCGGAATGTGAATACCGACGGCTTTGCGCAGGAGCGGGTGGATGCCAACTACGTGGTGACGCACGTCAAGGTGCCCGACGTGGAGGCTGGCAGCATCATCGAATACCAGTACAACATCACCAGCACGCGCGCGGCATTCCTATACGACTGGGTGTTTCAGGAGTGCATCCCCACGGTGCGCTCGAAGTGCGACATAGAGGTGCCGGCTTTCCTACAGTTCAATATGAACACACCGATCAACAAACTCATCAAGTCGAGTGTGGAGGTAGGGCGGCTGGCCTACGACGTCAACAGAACGGACATGAAGAAGGGCAAGACGTGCCCGACTAACCACTACAAGATAGTGGGCGACTACATCCTGCCTGAGGACAAAGAGATAGCCAACTTCACGAGCCAGATAGCGATGCCGCACGTGACGGTGCCGGCGAAGATGCCGGAGGGGCACACGCACTTGAAAATTGAGAATTGAGAATTGAAAAATGAGAATTCTGATTAGACTGCCAATTGTAATTGAGAGTTGAAAGAAAGATCCCCGTCCGAATGATGCGGACGGGGATCTTTCTGTAAGTTTGCTACACCTTATACTATTACATGATGGCATCGGCCTTTTCCTTCTGGCCGGTCTGGTTGTAGATGTTCTTCAGCAGGTAAGCCCACTTCACGGTCATCTGGTCGGGATCGAGTTCCTTAGCCTTCTCGAAGTCGGCCTGGGCGGCACTGAGCATCTCCTTGAACTTCTTTTCGTTGTCGGGAGTCAGGCGACCTGTGCGTATGTCGGAGTTGGCCTCGTTGAAGTCAGCAGCCTTGTTGTACTTGCAGACGGCGCGGTTGAAGACGCTGTTGAGGAACAACGGCGACTTGTCCTCCTTCACCTTGTCGAACTCGGCGATGGCCTCGTCGTACTTCTTGTCCTGCATCAGGAGGAATGCCTTGTAGACGTGGGGCAGTGCCGACTGGGGGAACTTGGCGGCATGCTCGTCGGCCATGGCGATCACCTTGGCAGTCTCGCCCTTTGCCATATAGGCGTCGGAGAGTGAACCATAGACCTGCTCATTCTCGGGATACTGCTTGTAGAGTTCGGCCATGTCGGTGATGTACTTGGCTGAGTCGGCAGCGGTCTTCTGTGAGAGGCGCATGCTGTAGAGCAGGAACTCAAAGGAGAGGTCGTGGATCTGCTTAGTGGTGTCGGCCACACCGATCTTGAAGAACTCGGTGGCCTTGGCATAGTTCTCGAGTTGCACGGCGGCACGGCCTCCGTAGAAGGCAGCCACACCGAGGTTGGGGTCATTCTTGGCAACGCCCTCGACGCCCTCGAAGAAGGGGGCCTTAGAGGTGGCGATATAGATGTCGAAGTTGTCGAAGGCCTCCTTGTTCTTCTCAGCATTGACAAGGTCGATGCCTGCCTGGAGCAGAGAGGTGCGGATGGCCTTTGTGCGGTCCTGGTTCTTCTGACGGAACTTCATGGCGACCTTTCCATTCTCGTTGGGCAGTTGGTCATACTTGTCGCACTCCATGGCGCACTTGAGTGCATTCTGCCCGGCCTTGAGCATGCCTTCGGTATCCACGGGATCATTCTTCTGCATCACCTTGTTGGTGGTGTTGATGTCATCTTCTTTCTTGAACTTCTCATAGGCGAGGTCTACAAGTTTGTTGTAGGCTTTGGCCTTCTCGGCGTCGCTGGCGAGTTGGGCGAGCGAGCCATTGAGCAGAGACTCTGCATCAGCATAGGTTTTTGCCTTGAGGATGGCCTTCAAGGCATCACTGTCACCGGCAAAGGCTGTAGCACTGGCTACCAGCATCATTGCCATCATCATTAACTTTTTCATAAGCTTAATAATTATTGGTTGAACGTTAAAAAATGGATTATTCATTGTCCGGGGTCTCGATCAGCGGGGTATCGATAGCCTCCTGCGGCTCCTCATCGACGATCTCCGCCTCCTCGACGTCTTCCTCCTGGCTGGAGGTCACCTTGCAGACGCTGGCGATGACATCGTTCTTCTTGGTGAGGTTGATGAGACGCACACCCTGGGTGGCACGGCCCATGACACGCACATCGGCCACCTTCAGACGGATGAGGATGCCCGACTTGTTGATGATCATCAGGTCGTTCTCGTCGGTGACCACCTTGATGGCTACCAGACGACCGGTCTTCTCGGTGATATTGAGCGTCTTCACGCCCTTGGCACCACGAGCGGTCTTACGGTAGTCTTCTACCTCGGAGCGCTTGCCGTAGCCGTTTTCAGAAACCACCATGATGGTCTCCTCGTTGGGATCGTTGACGCAGACCATGCCGACCACCTCGTCGTCGTCGCCATCGAGACGCATGCCGATGACACCGGTAGCCACACGGCCCATGGTGCGGACATCGTTCTCGTCAAAGCGTACGGCACGTCCGTTGCGGTTGGCCATCAGCAGTTCGTTGTGGCCGTTGGTGAGACGGACGCCTACCACCTCGTCGCCCTCGTTGATATTGATGGCGATGACACCGGCTGCACGCACGTTCTTATAGGCATCGAGACGGGTCTTCTTGATGATACCCTGCTTGGTGGCGAACACCACATAGTGCGACTGCATGAACTCCTCGTCGTTGAAGTTCTTGATGCGCAGCACGGCGTTGATAGAGTCGTCGGGCTCGATATTCAGCATGTTCTGGATGGCACGGCCCTTGGAGTTCTTGTCGCCTTCGGGTATCTCGTAGCACTTCTGCCAGTAGCAGCGGCCTTTCTGGGTGAAGAAGAGCAGCGTGTTGTGCATCGTGGCGGGGTAGATGTACTCGGTGAAGTCGTTGTCGCGATGGCGGGCGGCCTTGGCGCCGACGCCTCCCCTGCCCTGCTCATGGAACTCGGTGAGCGGCGTGCGCTTGATATAGCCCATGTGGGAGATGGTGATGACTACGGGGTCGTCGGGATAGAAGTCCTCGGCATTAAACTCGTGGTCGAAGGGTATGATCTCCGTGCGGCGCTCGTCGCCGTATTTCTCCTTCACTTCGAGCAGGTCCTGCTTCATCACTTCCTTGCAGCGCTCGGGGTTGTCGAGAATCTCCTGCAAGTCGGCTATCAGTTTCTGCAGGTCGTCGTACTCCTGATGGAGTTGGTCGACACGCAAGCCAGTCAACTGTGCCAGTCGCATGTCAACGATGGCCTTCGACTGGAGTTCGTCGAGACTGAAGCGCTGCTCCAGATTGCGCTGGGCATCGGTAGGTGTCTTGCTGTTTCTGATAATGTGTACCACCTCGTCGATATTGTTGACGGCGATGATCAAGCCCTCGAGGATGTGGGCGCGCTCCTGAGCCTTGCGCAGGTCGTACTTTGTGCGGCGGATGGTGACGTCGTGACGGTGCTCGACGAAGTACTTGACGCACTCCTTGAGTGAGAGCAGGCGCGGACGCCCCTTCACCAGCGCGATGTTATTGACAGAGAATGAACTCTGCAGGGCGGTCATCTTGAAGAGTTTGTTGAGCAGCACGTTAGCATTGGCATCACGCTTGACGTCGACGACGATGCGCATGCCCTGACGGCCCGACTCGTCGTTGACATTGGCCACGCCCTCTATCTTGTGCTGTGTGGCGAGGTCGGCGATATAGGCCACAAGGTCGGCCTTGTTGACGCCGTAAGGTATCTCGGTGACCACGATCTTGTCGTGGGTGTCGCCGCTCTCAATCTCAGCCTTGGCCCTCATCACGATGCGCCCGCGCCCCGTCTCATAGGCATCGCGCACGCCCTGAAGCCCGTAGATATAGGCGCCTGTGGGGAAGTCGGGGCCGGGGATATACTGCATCAGCCCGTCGGTGTCGATGTCGGGATTGTCGATATAGGCACAGCAGCCGTCGATGACCTCCCCCAGATTGTGAGTGGGCATGTTGGTGGCCATACCTACGGCAATACCATTACCGCCATTGACGAGCAGGTTGGGTACCTTCGTCGGCATGACGGTAGGCTCCTGCAGCGAGTCATCGAAGTTGTTCATCATGTCGACGGTCTCCTTGTCGAGGTCGTCCATGATGTGTTCACCCATCTTGGAGAGGCGGCACTCGGTGTAACGCATGGCGGCCGGGGAGTCGCCGTCGACTGATCCGAAGTTACCCTGCCCGTCGACGAGCGTATATCGCATGTTCCAGTCCTGAGCCATGCGCACGAGGGCTCCGTAGACGGAACTGTCGCCGTGGGGGTGATACTTACCAAGCACCTCACCTACGACGCGTGCACATTTCTTATAGGGCTGGGTGGAGACGTTGTTGATGTTCATCATACCGAAAAGGATTCGGCGGTGGACGGGCTTGAAGCCGTCGCGCACATCGGGGAGGGCACGTGCCACAATGACTGACATAGAGTAGTCGATGTAACTCGATTTCATCTCTTCCTCGATGTTGATCTTAATGATTCTGTCGTTGTCGAATGTTTGATCCATCAGTTTAATGTACTATTTTACAATTTACAATTTACTTCTTTTTACTATGCCCGAAAAGGCGAATTTCGCGTTTAAGCCACTTTTTAAGCCCGCTGACGCGTTTTTAACCGTGCAAAGGTAAGCATAAAATCCCATCCTGCCAAACCTTTTAAATATATTTAGCGGAAAGTTTTGATATATTTTGGCACGGAGTTTGCAGAATTATTTGTAACTTTGCAAAGTCGAACTTAAAAAAGAAAGGGATAATAACAGATTATGACAAGCCAATTTTCACCCAAGGTATCCGAAATACTCGCCTATTCCAGAGAGGAGGCTGCGAGATTGGCCAGTCGCTCAGTAGGGCCGGAGCATCTGCTGCTGGGACTGCTGAGAATGAATGAGGGGCCCGTCATCGACGTGTTCCACCGATTGAACTTGGATTTACAATCTGTCAAGACGGAACTGGAGAACAAGGTGCGCGAGGACGAGATAAGACGCCCTATCTACACCAGCGAACTGGTGCTGAATGAAAAGGCGAGCAATATCCTGAAACTCGCTGTGCTTGAGGCACGTATACAGAGGACAACAAAAGTAGACGAACAACATCTGTTGCTGGCTATCCTGCACGATTCAGTCAACAACGGAGCCAAACAAGTATTAGAACTGAACAACATGAATTATGAAGACGCTATGGCGATGCTCCGCTCGCCACGACAGAGTGGCATCACCAATGGTATAGGACTGCCCGACGAAGACGAGGAAGAGTTCGAGGAAACCGCCGGCAAAGGTGGCTCATCAGCACGAAAGGGCTCGTCGACCACTGCCACACAACAGAAGGAGTCAAAGACCCCCGTACTCGACACCTTCGGCACCGACCTGACGCTGGCTGCCGCCGAAGGCAAACTGGACCCCTGCGTGGGGCGCGAGAAGGAAATCCAGCGCGTGATAGAGATTCTGGGGCGCCGCAAGAAGAACAACCCCATCCTGATCGGCGAGCCGGGCGTGGGAAAGAGTGCCATTGTGGAGGGACTGGCCCAGCAGATAGCCAATCACCACACCAGTCCAATGCTGTTCGGAAAGCGCATTTACACGCTCGATATGACAGGCGTGGTGGCTGGCACGAAGTATCGCGGGCAGTTCGAGGAGCGCCTGAAGGCACTGATGAAGGAGATAGAGGCCAATCCCGATGTCATCGTGTTCATCGACGAGATACACACACTCATCGGTGCGGGCTCGACACCCGGCTCTATGGATGCCGCCAACATTCTGAAACCCGCTCTGGCACGAGGCACCATACAGTGTATAGGCGCAACGACGCTCGACGAATACCGCAACTCCATCGAGAAAGACGGCGCACTGGAGCGACGCTTCCAGAAAGTACAGGTGGAGCCAACCACCAACGAGGAGACGCTGCAGATACTTCGCAACATCAAAGACCGCTACGAGCACCATCACCACGTGACATTCACGGACGAGGCGCTCAAGGCGTGTGTCAAATTGACAGACCGCTATGTCACAGACCGCTTCATGCCTGACAAAGCCATCGACGCGCTCGACGAGACGGGGTCGCGCGTACATCTTACTAATGCGCAGATACCACCGGAGATCGCAGAGACAGAAAAGGAGATAGCCCACGTGAAGGAGCGCAAGAATGCAGCCGTGAAGAACCAGAACTTCGAACTGGCAGCAGGCTATCGCGACCGTCAGACAAGACTGGAGGCGGAACTGAAAGCCCTCAACGAGAAATGGCAGAACGGCGAGACGGAGGAGCGACAACTGGTGACGGACGAACAGGTGGCTGAAGTGGTGTCGATGATGACAGGCGTGCCCGTTCAGCGGCTGGCTGAGCAGGAGGGCATCCGACTGAAGGGAATGGCCCAGGAACTGAAGGGCGCCGTCATCGCTCAGGACAAGGCTATCGACAAGATGGTGCGAGCCATCCAGCGCAACCGCGTGGGGCTGAAGGAGCCCAACCACCCGATAGGCGTGTTTATGTTCCTGGGGCCGACAGGTGTCGGCAAGACCTATCTGGCGAAGAAACTGGCTGAGTTTATGTTCGGCAGTAGCGACGCACTCATCCGCATCGACATGAGCGAATATACCGAGAGTTTCAACACCTCAAGGCTGATAGGTGCGCCTCCGGGCTACGTGGGCTATGAGGAAGGCGGACAATTGACGGAGCGCGTGCGCCGCCACCCCTACTCCATCGTGCTGCTCGACGAGATAGAAAAAGCACATCCGAACGTGTTCAACCTCCTGCTGCAAGTGCTCGACGAAGGGCGGCTGACGGACGGCAACGGCCGATTCGTGGACTTCCGCAACACGGTGATCATCATGACGTCAAATGCCGGTACGCGCCAGTTGAAGGACTTCGGGCGCGGCGTGGGCTTCAACTCCGCCGGCAGCAGCGCGCTGATGCTCAACGAGCAGGACAAGGAGCACGCACGCAGCATCGTGCAGAAGGCACTCTCGAAGCAGTTCTCCCCAGAATTTCTCAACCGTCTGGACGAGATCATCACCTTCGACCAACTCGACCTGGAAGCCATTAAGCAAATCATCGACATCGAACTGAAGGGGCTCTATCAGCGCATCGGGCAGATCGGCTATAAGATAGACCTCTCGGACGAAGCCAAGGAGTTTGTGGCGACGAAAGGCTATGACGTGCAGTTTGGCGCCCGCCCGCTGAAGCGCGCCATCCAGAATTACATCGAGGACGGCATCAGCGACTTGATTGTCAACGGCAACCTGAGTCCCGGCGACACAATCCACATCAACAAGAAGGAAGACAAAGAAGAGTTAGCGTTTTGCTAACTCTTTCTTTTTCGACAAATCTAAAGGTCTTCACACTCTTTCAGCCAGATGGCAGACGACGCATCACTCGGCATCCGCCAGTCGCCACGAGGCGAAAGGCTCACACTGCCCACCTTCGGCCCGTCAGGCAGACAAGAGCGCTTGAACTGCTGGCTGAAGAATCTGCGACAGAATGTCAGCAGCCATTTCCTGAGTGTCTCATCAGAATAGGTGCCTGCAAACGCCTTCTGAGCCAAGACATATATCTTCTTGGGGCTGAAGCCGTAGCGCAGGAAGTAGTAGATGAAGAAGTCGTGCAGTTCATAAGGACCTACGAGATCCTCCGTCTTCTGCTTAATGTTTCCATGCTCATCGGCAGGTGTCAGTTCTGGCGAGATTGGCGTGTCGACGATGTCGAGCAGAATGTCGGTAGCCATCTCTCCAGCGACAAAACTCACCAGATAGCGTATCAGCGTCTTGGGAACCCCTGCGTTGACACCATACATCGACATGTGGTCGCCATTGTATGTGGCCCATCCCAATGCCAACTCAGAGAGGTCGCCTGTTCCGATGACAATGCCGTTGACCTGATTGGCCACATCCATCAGGATCTGTGTGCGCTCGCGGGCCTGACTGTTCTCATAGGTGACATCATGCTTGCTGATGTCGTGGCCGATGTCCTCAAAGTGCTGCGTCACCGACTTGGCGATGCTAATTTCACGGATTGTCACCCCAAGCGCCTTCATCAGTGCCATCGCGTTGTTATAGGTGCGGTCAGTGGTGCCGAATCCCGGCATCGTGATGCCGATGATACCCTTACGGTCGAGCCCCAGTTTGTCGAACGTCCTCACGGTGACCAGCAGTGCCAGTGTGGAGTCGAGGCCGCCGCTGATGCCAATGACGGCCTTGGTGGCGCTGATATGGTAGAGGCGCTTGGCCAGGCCAGCCACCTGTATGTTCAGGATTTCCTCACAGGATGCCTGCATGTCGTCGGAAGCGGGGATAAACGGATGGGGATCGACCTCACGGACCAGTTCAAAGTCGTGGGGCGTCACAGGCTTGGCAGCCACCAGACGGGCAGCAGAATGACGCTGCGCGTTGATGAACGTCGTGTTCTGACGACGCTCTGTGCGCAACTTCTCAATGTCGATCTGCGTGATTTGCAACTGCGGCTGGAGCGAGAAGCGCTCACCCTCAGCCAGCAGAAGCCCATTCTCGAAAATCATCGCGTTGCCACCATATACCACATCCTGTGTGGACTCTCCAAAGCCGCTGCTTGCATAGACGTAGCCACTGATGGTGCGGGCACTCTGCTGAGCCAGAAGGCTGCGCAGATAGCGGTGCTTGCCTATCAACTCGTCGCTGGCAGAGAGATTGAACACGACGTCGGCTCCTGCCAGCGCAAGGTTGTTGCTGGGAGGAATAGGAGCCCATACATCCTCACAGATCTCCACACCAAACTTAGCACCATCTCCAGTAGTAAAGACAATCGGCTCAGCACTCACGCAGAGAGAACTGCCAGCCAGATAGATCTCTGACGGATTCAAGTCCTGGGCAGAAGCGAACCAGCGTTTCTCATAGAACTCCCCATAATTAGGCAGATAGGTCTTGGGGATTACTCCCAGTACGGTGCCCCGCTGAATGACGACAGCACAGTTATAAAGCAAGCCGTTGATCACGACAGGCATGCCGATGATGGATACGACATCAATCTTGCGCGTGAAGTCGAGCAGGATCATCAGCCCCTCTTCGGCCTTGTCGAGCAGCAACTGCTCGCGGAACAAGTCCTGGCAGGTGTAGCCCGTCAGACAAAGTTCCGGAAACACCATCACCTCAACGCCCTTACCCTCAGCCTGAGCAATCAAACTCTCTATCTGCTGTACATTGTAGTTCACGTCGGCCACCTTGATGGATGGTACCGCTGCGGCAATCTTTATTAATCCATATTTCATATCTAGTCGTTGTTTAAATACCTTCCTTCATGTTTTTCTCTATATTCACATTCCGATTCTCCTCCTGCATCAGGTCTGACTCCTGGGGAATATCAGGCACAACCATTACAGACTCGTCCTCGATATCTTCGAGCATCTGCTGACTCTCATCCTCCGCCTTTGGAATGTCATCATGCACTAACGAGTCGGGCACATATTCAACAGGGCGAAGCACGGGCGGACGATAGATGTAACGCCTACAGCCGACTATAGTCAGCAGCAGCACGACGGCTATAACGGAAGTCAGTAGTCTTCTCATACCTTATTATATTTAAATTCTCTCCACTTGCTTGACACCCTTGACCGTCCTGAGTTTCTTGATGAGCCCCTCCAGCCGCATGGTGTCGTTGACCATCACCTCCAGATTGCCGCTGAACAGTCCGTCGTGGGAGTCGATATTGATGGAGCGCAGCACCAACTTCTCGTCCTTGGAAATGATGCTCGTCAGATTATTGACGATGCCGATGTCGTCATTGCCGATGACACGCAGCGTAATCGAGTACTGCGAGGCCCCTTTCCCACTCCACTTGGCCTTTACGATGCGATAGCCATAACGGCGACGCAGTTCCGGCGCATTGGGACAGTCGACGCGATGGATCTTGATGCCTCCGTTGATAGTGACGAAGCCGAACACATTGTCGCCATAGATGGGCGAACAGCAGCGTGCCAACTGATAGTCGATGCCCTTCAGATTACGGTCGATGATGAGCACATCGTCGTTGACGGGCAGATTCAGTCCTGCCTTGGTCTCATCGAGGATGAACTCCTCTGCGCTGCGGGCCACGTTATCGCCGGTAGGCACCTTCTCCCCCTCCTTTATCTCCAGGTATTTCTCGATGACGGCATTCGTGTCGAGCACGCCTTCGGCAATGCTCTTATAGAAGTCGCTGACCTCCTTATAGCCCATCTTCTTGATGACATGGAACATCGCCGACTCCTCCATCTCCAACTTGCGGTTCTTGAATTTCCGCTCGAGCATCTCCTTGGCGAAGAGGCCGTCCTTCACCTGTGTCTCCTTCAGTGCCAGCCTGATCTTCGACTTGGCCCGTGAGGTTTTCACAATCTTGAGCCATTCCTGACGGGGCTTCTGATTGGTCGAAGTGAGCACCTCCACCTGGTCGCCGCTCTTCAGTTCCTGGCGGATGCTCACCACCTTGCCATTGATGCGCCCGCCGGTACACTGATTACCCAGTTTTGAGTGGATATGATAGGCAAAGTCGAGCACCGTAGAGCCAAGCGGAAACTTATACAGGTCGCCTTTCGGTGTGAAGACGAAGACCTCGTCCTCATAGAGATCCATCTTGAACTGGTCCATCGCCTCCAGCCCGTCAGCGCTCTCAAGCATCGTGCGAATACCCGTCAGCCACTCGTCGAGCCCCGTCTCTCCTTTCACCCCCTTGTAGCGCCAATGGGCGGCAACGCCTCGCTCGGCTATCTCGTCCATCCGCTCCGTGCGTATCTGCACTTCCACCCATTTCTGCTCGGGGCCCAGCACCGTGATGTGCAGACTCTCATAGCCATTTGACTTGGGCACAGAGAGCCAGTCGCGCAGACGCTTGGGGTTGGGCTGATACATGTCGGTCACTATCGAATAGGCCTGCCAGCACTGCATCTTCTCCTGAGCCTCAGGACAGTCGATGATGATGCGGATGGCAAAGAGGTCGTAGACGCCCTCGAAGTCGCATTTCTGCTTCTTCATCTTCTGCCAGATGCTGTGGATGGACTTCGTCCGGCCCTTAATATGGCACTTGATGCCTGCGGCCTTCACTTTCTCCTCCACAGGCTTGATGAAGCGGTCGATATAGGCATCACGGGAGGCTTTCGTCGCATTGAGTTTCTCACGGATGAGGTAATAGGCATCGTGCTCGAGATATTTCAGCGACAAGTCCTCCAACTCACTCTTCAACTTGTATAGGCCCAGTTTGTGGGCCAGCGGCGCATAGAGATAAGCAGCCTCCAGACTGACGGCACGCTTGGCTTCGTCGTCCTGGGAGTCACGGATTTGACGCATCAGGTTCACACGGTCGGCAATCATGATGAGAATCACGCGCATATCCTCGGCAAACGAGAGGAGCAGATTGCGGAAGTTCTCCGTCTCCACGGCAGGATTCTTCTCGTAGAGTTGGTGGATTCGGTCAAGGCCGTGCAGGATACGGGATACAGACTCGCCGTATTGAGACTCCACATCCTCCAGGGAAATGTGCCCCGTCTCCAGTTCAGGTATCAGATGGACAGCCTGGATGGCGTCGCCTTTCAGGCCAATCTCCTCTGTCAGGATCTCTGCTGTCTGAGCGGCCATATTCAGCCTTTCCTCGTATGTAAATGTGAATTCTTTAGCCATTATTCCATAAATTTATGGGCAAAGATACAAATTTCTTTCGATTTATTCGCATTTTTCCAAAAAAGTTCGTATTTTTGCCGTACAATTTTTATTAAATACCAATAATATGTTATCAGAAAAAGACTTAAAACAAATCTCTGAGAAGGGAATTACCCCTGAGCAGATTGAGAACCAACTGAATGAGTTTAAGACGGGATTCCCGTTCCTCCGTCTGGAAGCAGCCGCCAGTATCGGCAATGGCATCATTGCCCCGTCAGAGGCTGAGCGCAAGTCGCTCGTAGAGGCCTGGAACGCTTATAAGGCAGAGGGCAAGCGCGTGGTCAAGTTTGTGCCTGCCTCAGGTGCTGCCAGCCGCATGTTCAAGAACATGTTTGCCTTCGTCGATGCCGACTATGACGCACCCACAACCGATTTTGAGAAGAAGTATTTCGGCGAACTGGAGAAATTCGCCTTCTACGACGCGCTCGACGCTGCCTGCCAGAAGAATCAGGGCAAAGGCATCAAGGCTCTGATTGCAGAGGGCAACTACAAGGCTGTGGCCGCCAATATGCTGAAGGCTGAAGGTCTGAACTATGGACAGTTGCCCAAGGGCCTGCTGCTCTTCCACAAGTATGCCGAGGGTCCCCGCACCCCGATGGAGGAACACCTCGTGGAGGGTGCTCTCTATGCTGCCAGCAACGGTGAGGCGCACGTCCACTTCACCGTCAGCCATGAGCACATGGCGCTCTTCAAGGCCAAGGTGGCAGAAAAGGCCGACACATTCGCCAAGAAATATGGCATCAAGTATGACATCACTTTCTCCGAGCAGAAGCCCAGCACTGACACCGTCGCAGCAAATCCCGACAACTCCCCATTCCGCAACGATGACGGTTCGCTGCTGTTCCGCCCAGGCGGCCATGGCGCTCTGATTGAGAATCTGAACGAGATAGATGCCGATGTCATCTTCATCAAGAACATTGACAACGTAGTGCCCGATCGTCTGAAGCCCGAGACTGTGGAGTGGAAGCAGGTCATTGCCGGCGTACTCGTGACACTTCAGAAGAAGGCCTTTGAGTATCTCCACCTGCTCGATGCCGGTGCCACAGATGCCCAGATCGCCGAGATAGCCGCTTTCGTGGAAAAGGACCTCTGCATCGCTCCAAAGGGGCAGAAGGTGGATGCCGACTATCTGCGCCGCAAACTGAATCGCCCGATGCGCGTCTGTGGCGTCGTCAAGAATGTCGGCGAGCCCGGCGGAGGCCCGTTCCTCACCTATAATCAGGATGGGACCGTCTCGCTCCAGATTCTCGAGAGCAGCCAGATTGACACCAACAATGAGGCCTACATGAAGATGTTTACACAGGGTACTCATTTCAATCCCGTCGACCTCGTCTGTGCCGTCAAGAACTATAAGGGCGAGCCGTTCAATCTGCCTGATTTCGTAGACAAGACCACAGGCTTCATCTCCTCTAAATCGAAAGCCGGTAAAGAACTGAAAGCATTAGAGTTACCAGGATTGTGGAACGGCGCTATGAGCGACTGGTCAACGGTCTTTGTCGAAGTACCGCTGGGCACCTTCAATCCAGTGAAGACCGTCAACGACCTGCTGCGCAACCAGCATCAGTAAAGACAAAAAGCGAATCCCAGTCAGTGGCGACTGGGATTCGCTTTTATGATGCCATCAGACTGCTATTCGAAAGTCTCCAGTGTCATCACCCCTTTCCTCGTACAGAGTCCGCGAAGCGAGACGAACACGATGTATTTGAAAATGTCCTCGATGCTGTACGCCTTATAGAGTTCCTCCCGCATAATGAATTTCTCAAGCGCGTCAAACATGCGGCTCGTCAAGTTATAGTCGACGTCCTTACGGAAATATCCTTCTTTCACACCCCGCTCCATAAACTGCACATATTTGCTGTGCACCTTCTGGTTCTCATTGTTCAGATAGTCCAGCACCAACGGATACTTCGAGAGGTCGGAATAGAAGACGGGATTCGTCATCTTAAACTCCTGCACTTTTATCTTATATACGCGCAGGATAATCTCCATCACATTCTTACTCGTCAGGCCGATCAGTTCCATCTGCTGCTTCTTCTGCTGATGATACAGCCGCACGCCCTCATACAGCAACTGCTCCTTGTTCTGGAAGATCTCATAGAGCGTACGCTTGGAAATCGACAACTGGGCGGCCACATCGTCCATCTTGACCGCCTTGATGCCCTTCTCGGCAAAAGCAGTCATAGCCGTCTTCAGTATCCGCTGCCTCAAATCTTGCTTATAAGTAGAAATATTTCGTTTTTCTTGCATAATCTTGCAATTTGGCTGCAAAGTTAGCAAATAAATTACAAATCAGAGGTCATAATTCAGGAATTTTATGTAATTTTGCGCCAAATTGCAAATTCATATAGTAATACAAGTAGATTTTTATGGTGAAGATTTCAAAAGAAGCCGCTCTTGAGTATCATGAGAGCGGACGGCCTGGTAAAATTGAGGTAAAGCCAACCAAGGCCTACAGAACACAAACAGACTTAAGCCTGGCATACTCACCAGGCGTCGCTTATCCCTGTCTTGAGATTCAGGATAATCCAGACAATGCTTACAAGTACACTGACAAGGGCAACCTTGTGGCAGTCATCTCCAACGGCACAGCCGTCCTCGGACTGGGCGATATCGGTGCCATGAGCGGCAAGCCCGTGATGGAGGGCAAGGGCCTGCTCTTCAAGATCTATGGCGGTATCGACGTGTTCGACATCGAAGTCGACGAGAAAGACCCGGAGAAGTTCTGCGAGGCCGTGGAGCGCATCGCCCCCACCTTTGGCGGCATCAACCTCGAGGACATCAAAGCCCCCGAGTGCTTCTATATAGAGGAGCGCCTGAAGAAGTCGCTCGACATACCCGTCATGCACGACGACCAGCACGGCACAGCCATCATCTCCGCCGCAGGACTGAAGAATGCGATGGAGGTCATCGGCAAGGACATCTCCAAGGTCAAGATTGTGGTTAACGGCGCTGGAGCAGCCGCCATCTCATGTACAAAACTCTATATGGCGATAGGCGCCAGCAAGGAGAACATCGTGATGCTCGACTCCAAGGGCGTCATCTCTACTGAGCGCACCGACCTGAATGAGCAGAAGCGCTTCTTCGCCACCTCGCGCACCGACATCCACACGCTGGCAGAGGCCGTCAGCGGTGCCGACGTATTCGTGGGCCTCTCCAAGGGCAATGTGCTCTCGAAGGAGATGGTCAAGACGATGGCCCAGAATCCTGTCATCTTCGCTCTCGCCAATCCCGTTCCGGAAATCAGTTATGAGGATGCGATGGAAGCCCGTCCTGACGTACTGATGTCCACAGGACGAACTGACTATCCGAATCAGATAAATAATGTCATCGGCTTCCCCTACATCTTCCGGGGAGCCCTCGATGTCCACGCCAAGGCCATCAACGAAGAGATGAAACTGGCTGCCGTCCACGCTATTGCAGACTTGGCCAAGCAGCCCGTACCCGACGTCGTCAATGATGTCTACAAGGTGAACAATCTCACATTCGGACGAAACTATTTCATTCCCAAGCCCGTCGATCCGCGTCTTATCACAGAAGTCAGTGCTGCCGTGGCCAAGGCTGCCATCGACAGCGGTGTGGCCCGCAAGCATATCGACAACTGGGACGAGTACAAGCGCTCGCTCTCCGTGCTTCTGGGGCAGGAAACAAAACTGACGCAGAAACTCTATGCCACGGCGGCCGCACACCCGCAGCGCGTAGTGTTCGCCGAGGCCGTACACCCCACAATGCTCAAGGCCGCCGCACAGGCCAAGGCCGAAGGCATCTGCCAGCCCGTGCTGCTGGGCAACGACGAGGTGATACAGAAACTGGCCCAGAAACTCGACCTCAACATCGAGGGCATCGAGATCGTCAACCTGCGCCACCCGTCGGAGCAGGAGCGCCGCGAGCGCTACGCCCGCATCCTCACTGAGAAGCGCCAGCGCGAGGGCTACACCTTCCAGGAGGCCAACGACAAGATGTTCGAGCGCAACTACTTTGGCATGATGATGGTGGAGACGGGTGAGGCCGATGCTTTCATCACCGGCCTCTACACGAAGTACTCCAACACCGTCAAGGTAGTGAAGGAGGTAATCGGCATCCGTCCCGAGTACCAGCACTTCGGTGCTATGCACATCATCAACTCGCCCAAGGGCACCTATTACATCGCCGACACGCTGGTGAACGAGAATCCCGACACCGACACCCTCATCGACATCGCCAAACTCGCCGCCACAGCCGTGCGCTTCTTCAACGAGAAGCCCGTCATCTCGATGATCAGCCACTCCAACTTCGGTTCCTCGCAGAGCGACGGTGCCCACAAGGTGAAGTACGCCGTAGAGAAGATGCAGCAGATGTACCCCGACCTGCCCATCGACGGAGAGATGCAACTGGGCTTCGCCCTCGACGACGAACTGCGCGACGAGCAGTACCCCTTCACCCGGCTGAAGGGAAAGAAGGTGAACACGCTGGTGTTCCCCAACCTGACATCAGCCCGCTCCTCCTACAAGATGCTCCAACTCTTAGGAGCCGATGCCGAGATCATCGGCCCGATACAGATGGGACTGAACAAGCCCATCCACTTCATCGATTTCGGTGCAACAGTGCGTGACGTGATGAACATCGTGGCCGTCGCCACCATCGATGCCTACGTCGACAAAATCAAGAAGAAACTCTCGGCACTAGGAAAGTAGTTCCTTTGAGATAAGAGGTGAGTGGTTTCCACCCACCTCTTACCTCTTTTTATATCCTCAGATTTGGGTAAAAGGCAATTGTTGTTGGCGGAAAAGCATGGGGAAGGAGATAACCCGCCGCTTCATCAGCGACGGGCTGCCCAAGATCAACAAAACTCATATTGTGCTCACGCGCCGGGGACTCTACGTCAGCGACATCATCATGAGCGAACTGCCGAACGCCTAGAAGTGGATGTTGACATCCATGCCGACCTGCAGGGGGTTGGCCTTCTGGGCGAAGTAACGGGTACCGCCAGCAGCACTGCTCTGAACGGCAAATGTATTGTATTTAGTGTTGGTCAGATTACGGCCCCAGAGGCTGACGACGACAGGCCCGAAGTCATAGTCGGCATGAGCCCCCAGCAGGGCATAGAGTTTCTGGGAGAAGGTGTTGGCCTCATCCCACCAGATCTTGCCCTGGCCTGAGAGGTTGGCACCGATGGTAAACCGGCTGATGTGCCAGTCGGCCATCGCGCTGAACGCGTGCTGGGGAACGAAGGGCACATAGCAGCCTGAGAAATCATGATGGACAGGCATGCGCTCCAGACCTCGGAGGTTCTCTGTCTCCTCATACTCATCGAACTTGGCATTGGTGAAGGCATAGGTGAGTCCCCAGTCGAGGTGGTTGTCGGCGGCACGTCCGCGCAGTGTCAGTTCGGCTCCGCAGGAGTGGCTCTTTCCGGCATTGACCATCATGCGCCCGTAGTTGGCGTGAGGCTCCATGACGGAGAGTTGCTGGTTGCGAATCATCATGTAGTAGAGTGAGAGGTCAAGATGCATCATCGAGTCGAAAAGGTTGAGATGGGTGCCCAACTCGAAGTTCCACGACTCCTCAGGCTTGTAACTGATGGTTTCCTCGATGGCCTTATAGGATGCTTCATCGTGGGGCACGTCGTAGTCGCCGCGCATGGCTAGCCGCTGGTTAAACGTCAGTTCCGTCTGGAGGATGTCGCTGAACATCTGGATGTTGTAGCCTCCGGCGCGATAGCCCTTCGAGACGAGACCGTAGACATTGCCCAGATTGTTGTCAAAACTATAGGTGAGTCCCAACTTCGGCAGCAACTGTGTGTAGGTCTTCGAGAGTTTGTCTTCGACGAACGAGGTTAGATGATAGGTGGCTGTGGCCTGTGCCGTGCCGCCCGTCATGTTCATATAGGCCAATGCGTGGTAGTCAATCTTGACGTGGTCGACATTGAAGCGGAGTCCGAGGGTCAGTTTCAGACGGTCGGCTAGCAGAAGACTAGACTCGTGAAAGACGGCGAGATTGGCCTGCGGCGTGCGGAAATACTCGGGCACGCCCATCTCGGCCGACATCGTGACGCCGGCAGCGTCGACAGCGGCTTGAGCCGCCTTTTCGGCTGCGGCTCGGGCGGCAGCATCGGGCAGTCCCTGCTCAAGGAACGTGGGGAGCATGCGCTCTATCATCGCCCCTGTCATCGCGAGGGTCATCGCACTGGTGATGGCATCGCCGATAGGGCCTGTGATGGCATCGCCGAAATAGACGGGCGCATCGGTGCGTAGCCACTGGTAAGATCCGAAGAGTCCGCTGGCGTGCTGCCATCGGCGCTGGTCGTGAGAGCGCAGCACGAACTCCTGCGTCAGGGCGTTCATTTTCTGACACTGCTCCAGTCGCAGATAGTCGGGCGTCATATAGTCCTGGTCCATCTGCATCTCGTCGTTGAGGTACTGATAACTGGTCGTAGAGGTGAAGAGCAGACGGCTGGTGTCGTAACTGATGGAGAGGCCCGTGTTGAGCATATTGCGCTTGTAGCCGTTCATAATCGTAGTAGAGGGATCCAACACCTTCTCATCAGCAGGAAGGTAACTAGAATTGTAGAGAGTTGGCAGATAAGCGAATGGATGAAACTCTCCATATCCGAAGCCGTTCTGGTTGATGTACTGGTAGTCGGCCATCCAGTCGAACTTCAGTTTGTCTGAGGGCTTGAAGATGAGTCGCAGTTTGCCACCAGCCTCATTGCTCTTGTCGTTCTTCTCAGAGAAGTTCTGGTTGTCTATGAATCCCTTCAGGCCGCTGTAGAAGCCAGCAACAGAGAAGGCTAACTTGTCACTGGGACGACTGTAATGGGCCACTTCGACATTCGAGTAGAGACCTGTGCCGATACCCAGACGTATGTCAGTGCCCTGATAGTTGAAGGGATCCTTCGAATAGATACGCACCAGTCCGCCCTCGGTGTTCTGTCCGTAGAGTGTGCCCTGGGGGCCACGGAGGATGTCGACACGGTCGAGCATATAGAAATGGTTGTTGAAAGCAGCCTTCGACATCAGGGGAATGTTGTCATAATAGATGCCCACGGCAGGACTATTGACACGCGAGCCGATGCCTCGCACGTAGATCGACGACGTGAGACGCGCCCCGTAGGCCGGCATCGTGAAGGCAGGCACATACTGTGAGAGTTGGGAGAGGTCGCGCACGTTCAACTGCCGCAACTGCTCGCTGCCGAAGACATTGCTGCTCAGCGGCTGAAGGCGCAGACGCACCTGATCCTTGGGCTGCGCCACCACGATCACTTCATCGAGATCGACCACCCGGCTGGTGTCCGTAAGTGCCTCTGCCCCGAAGGCCTTGACGGAATTTGCTTCTGCCGCCACCTGAAAGCCAAGGGCCAGAAGCGTGAGAGTCAATTTGTTCATACTATCTTTTTTTTATCACTATTGCGGGTGCAAAGGTACTATAATCCCCTTACACCTGCAATCCCTATTTATAATGATTTCTGCAACGACAGCCTGTGGATGGCGAAGACGATATAGGCCACCAGCAGGGGATAGCCTATATAATATAAGGTGGTGACGCTGAAGACGACGTAATCGACGGCACAGACGGCGGCCAGGCCTCCGAGATAGAGCACCGTGCCGCCCAAGGGCAGATGATGGCGCACATCATCGACGGTGGCAATCGCCACGATAAGGATGGCCCAGACGGAGGTGACGAAGAGCCCCAGATGCCATGGAAGGGCATAGGGATTGAGTGAGGGATGGTAGTAGAAGTGGCGCCACATCTCCGGTGCGAAGTTCTGGATGGAACTATAGAGTACGGCGGAAGCGGCGACGAGCAGGCAGAGCAGTGTGGGATAAAACGAGGGGATATCGTTGAAGTGAACTATCTTAGCCCCCTTTCTCAACAGACGTCGCACGCCATAGGCTCCGCCGACAATAGCACAGAAGGCCAGAAACACCAGGAGGTGAACATCGGAAAAGACGTCGATAAACTGGCTGATAGGGTCGTCGGGCGAGACAGCCGCCAGCAGGTCGTGCTCACGCACCCATCCCTGAGTCAACTGATCACGCGCCACCTTCACCCAGACAGAATCGACAGAGTCGGTGGGGACGGTGCGGATATCAGCCACCACCAGATGGTCATTATGCCGGAGTTTCAATGAATCGATCATCGAGAGCATCGGCATCGTCACGTCGCCAGCCTGAATCTCAGCCGTGAGGATGTCGGGCACGGGCATCATCTCCTCCTGCTGTTCGAGGATGCGGAGCGAGTCGGCACTCACCACGAAGTTGTAACCCTGGGTATAGTGATGGGTGGTGTAGAAGGAGATGGAGTCGAGTTGACGCTCGGTCAGATTCCAGGCATCAGGGGTGACAGGCCCCCGATTATAGCACGACGTCAGTGCCAGAAGCAGAAAGAGCCAACTAACGATCTTGCGCATACACATTCATCTGACAATTGGCACAATCAAACTCAAGGCGGAAGCGGCGGCCATCGCCCAAGACCAGAGAGAGCGGCTCACGCCAGCGGGGGCGCTCCCCTCCCCGCCTGACGCAATAGCCAAGGGAGTAGCGGATGCAATGGCGGCACTGCATCAGAGGACCGTCGCCACCACTGAGTTCGTAGGCCGTCAGCGACTGAGCACCATAGAAGTCGCGAGAGAGGCGGTTGGAGATGTTGTAGAGATATGAGTGACCTCCCCTAACCCCTCCTGTAGGAGGGGGATTAATACCTGTAAAGCCATCTTTCCCCCTCCTACAGGAGGGGGCAGGGGAGGTCACCCCCATCAATCGCTCCACCAACTGACGACGCATATCAGAAAGCACGCTATTGGGGATAAAAAAGTTGAAATCGGCTGACATTTCCACATGCTCATTGGTAAAGATGGTATCACCTAATTTTGAGAGTTGTCGCACAATATTCTCGCGTGGCGACTTCTGCGCCCGCTGATGTTCAGCGGCCTGGAAGACACGCACGTCGGCGGCTGACAATTCGAAGCCCCCATCCACAGCACGGAGAGAGAGCCGGACTGGCACCTTCCGCTCTGCACTCTGACGTGACAACAGGCGCTCCAACTCCTGATCACTGTTTCGGTAGAGCCGCACACCCGGCTTCAGCGAACGGGGCATGCGATAGGGATAGATGCGATTGCCCACCACCCTATTGGCACGGAAGCCCTCCAACTGGCGGTCGGCATTGATGAAGCACAACCCGTCGCCATTGGCGAAACTGGCCACGCCAGCGACATTGAATGAATCGCTGCGCAACTCTTTCACCGTGCCCACAAACTCGCCGACGGCCTTAGGCGTGTCGAACGAGGCGATGTCGGGCTGACGGCCATGCAGGAAATAGGTGGTGTAGCCCCGATTGAACGTCTTACGGAGATCAGGTGTAAACGTGTAGTGACAGACGCCACGAGAACTGCGGCCATAGGCCTCCGGATGGCGGCGGATGAATTCGTTGAGGCGCTGACTGTAGGCTGCCGTCACATTCTTCACATAGGCGACATCCTTCAGACGGCCTTCGATCTTGAAAGAGGTGGCACCAGCCTGAATGAGTTCTTCCAGATGGTCGCTCTGGTTCATATCCTTCAGGGAGAGCAAGTAGCGGTCGCGCTCCACTTCCCTGCCGTCGGCATCCACCAGCGAGAACTTCATCCGACAGAACTGCGCACACTCCCCGCGATTGGCACTACGGCCAAAACAGTGCTGCGAGGCATAGCAGATGCCAGAATAACTGACGCACAAGGCCCCATGAACAAAAACCTCCAACTCCATCTCCGGCACCTCGCGATGGATCTCTGCTATCTCCTCGACTGAGAGTTCACGGGCCAGGACGGCACGTCTGAATCCCAAATCCTGAAGCCAGCGCACCTTCTCTGCCGAACGATTGTCAGTCTGCGTAGAGGCGTGAAGAGCCAGCGGCAGACCGCCAATCAACTGTAGCACAGACATATCCTGCACCAGGATGGCATCGACACCAGCCTCTGCGAGATCCTGCAAGAGGCGGCGCACGTCATCCAGTTCAGCGTCGTAGAGAATGGTATTGACGGTGACGTAGACCTTGACGCCAAAGGGACGGGCATAGTCGCACAGGCTGCGAATGTCCTCCACACTATTGCCCGAAGCGGCCCGCGCCCCAAAGCGCGAAGCACCGATATAGACGGCATCGGCACCATGATCGATGGCGGCAATGCCGCACGCCAGATTCTTGGCGGGGGCTAACAGTTCCAGTTGCGTCACTTGATGTCGTCGATATTATAGGGAGTCTCCTGATAAACGTAGTAGTTGACCCAATTCGTATAGAAGAGATTCGCATGGGAGCGCCAAGTGACATGGGGTGGATTCTCCGGATTGTTGTTGAGATAGTAGTTCCGGGGAGGCGCCACGTCCTTGCGGATATCCTTGTCGCGACGGTACTCGTTGTCGAGCGTATTTGGCGCATATTCCAGATGCCCCGTGATGAAGAACTCTCGCCCGCCCCTGGCCATCACGATGCTCACGCCGCTGTCGTCGGACTCTGCTATCAGTTGCAGATCCGGACGGGCCAGTATATCCTCACGATGTAACTCCGTGTGACGGCTGTGAGGCATCATAAACACGTCGTCGAAGCCCCTAAAGATGGGCAACTGCGGGTCGAGGGGCTTCTGAGGGAAGATGCCGAACATCTTCATCGGCAGCGGATACTTGGGGACTCCATAGTGATAATAGAGTCCTGCCTGCGCCGCCCAGCAGATGTAGAGCGTACTCGTCACGTGGGTACGTGCCCAACTGAAGATGTCGGTGATCTCGGGCCAGTAGCCGACATCCTCATACTCCAGTTGCTCCACAGGTGCTCCGGTGATGATCATCCCGTCGAACTTCTCATGGCGCATCTCCTCGAAATCACGATAGAACATCATCATGTGCTCTATGGGTGTGTTCTTGGGTGTATGGCTTTTCAACTTCATAAAACTGATGTCGAGTTGAAGGGGCGTATTCGAGAGCAGACGGATCAGGTCGGTCTCCGTCGTAATCTTCAGCGGCATCAGATTGAGAATGACAATCTTCAGCGGACGAATATCCTGCGAGTGGGCACGGGTATCGTCCATCACAAATATATTCTCCTGCTTGAGCAAGTCAATGGCAGGCAATCTGTCGGGTAGTCTTAACGGCATAGTCTTTGATTAAAATTAAGATTCAACATCTATCACGCAGGCGGAGACATTGTCCAGCCCGCCTGCTATCTCGGCGGCATTGCAGAGGGCTCTGGCATCGGCTCCACGCTTGAGCAGTTGCTCAATCTTCTGGTCATTCAACATATCGGTCAGGCCGTCGCTGCACAGCAGATAGATGTCATTAGGCAGCAGTTCGTCAGTCATCCGCTCAATGTCGAAGAATGAACTATTGGCTCCGCCCCCGATACAATTGGTGATGATGCTGCAATGCTTCTCCATGCCCACCTCTTTGTTAAAGGAATGGTCTGTGGTCAACTGGCTCAGCGAGCCGTGACGCAGACGATAAAGACGGCTGTCGCCACAATTGAGCGAGAAAACCTGGCCTTCATAGGCGCACAAGCCAACCAAAGTGGTGCCCATCCCCTTGAGGGTCTCGTCGACACGGCCCTTAGAGTCGATGATGGCATTGATGGACTGCAGCCAGGCAGCCATCATCGTCTTGAAGTGCTCATCGTCAAGACCGGAAGGAATATCATTGAAGAAGAACTGGAAATTGTGCAGGGCTTCACTGCTGGCCACCTCACCGCTGAGATGACCTCCCATCCCATCGGCAACCGCCACTATCAGACGATTGTCGTCGCGCACCTCCAGCCGGGTCTGAAATTCATCATTACGGATAAAGGAACTCCCGACGAGCACCATATCCTCATTATTCGGTCTCACACAGCCTACCTTACTGGCTGCTGTCACATACAATTGTCTCATCACTCTTTATCTAACAATCACCTGGAGATTGAGATTGGCCAAAGTCAATATGTCACCATTGTGCAGCGACATCTCTACGTCGGGCTGCAGCGGGCGCTGATTCAACTTGGTGCCATTCGACGAGTGCCTGTCGGCAATCACCCAGCCTGACGACGGAGAATAATGCAGTTGGGCATGGGTTCCTGACACATAGGGAAACTTTTCGAGGAACTGGACATACGGCCCGTTCCTGCGCCCGATGATGGCACCGTCGATACCCACGATGCGCACATTGACGCTGTCGTTGGCAAGAGTTAGCATGGGTTGGCCACCAGGGCCGTTCATCTGCACCATATCTCTCATGGAATCGCCGGCAGAAGTGCCTGTGATATTCATAGCAAGGCTATCCGACATCCTGCCGCCCCCCTGTCTTGCAGCCGCCTGTTTATCGCCAGGAGCAACCATCAGCCCGCCACAATGAGTGCAGCGCCGGCCGATACCAACACTACCACAACGGTCACAATACAACAAGGCCTGCCCACACTGGTCGCAGAAATGGGAATCGTTCTCTATCTCTTCCTTGCAAGTCGGACAAATAATCATATCTCTTCGTTAAATATCTTCTGGTTGTATTATCTGATAAGTCTCCTTTGTCACCTGGTCGGGCGGCATCTGGGAGACACGCATTGACAGTTTCTGAATAGTGGCATCGAGCATGTTGCGCATCTCACGGGCATTACCCCATGACTCGTCCTTGTTCATCACCATCCTATATATAGTATCAAGGGCTTTGAACTCTGCTGTCGGCGAGAGTGTGTAAGACTCCTTCTGAGCCATCTGCTTGTAGATAGCCAGCAGTTCATCCTCGTTATAGTCGTCGATATGCAGTTTGTGAGTGAAACGGCTGGCCAGGCCCGGGTTCATCATCAGGAACTCCTCCATCTTGTCCTTGTAGCCGGCGGCGATGACGATGAACTTACCGCGATCGTCCTCCATGCGCTTCATTAGGGTGTCGATGGCCTCCTTGCCATACTGGTCGCCACCGTCGCTCAGTGTATAGGCCTCATCGATGAAGAGGATGCCCCCCATCGCCTTGTCGCACATGTTATTGACGATCTTCGGCGTCTCACCCATATACTTGCCTACAAGCGTAGCACGACTCGCCTCCAGCACACGGGAGGTGGGCAGAATCTCCATCGACTGCAGGATCTCTCCCATCTTTCGGGCGATGGTGGTCTTACCTGTACCAGGATTACCCGTCAGGATGAAATTCATCGCCAACTGCTGAACCTTACCGGCCCCCATCGCTGCACGCTGCTTCATGAACATGCTCTGCACAGCCAGACGGCGGATGGAGTTCTTGACCGTACGCATACCGATAAACTCATCCAGTTCGTTGAGCACTTCATCGAGCGGACGCGCTGCCTCATTCTGAGCCATCGGCAGGTCGTCCTTTGTCAACTTGAACATATCAGCCTCCTGGAAGCCAGGATCGCTCATCAATTTCACCAGTCGCTGACTCTGTCGCTCCACAGCAGCATCAAAGATGCGCCGGGCCTCACGAGCATTGCCGAAATTCTTGTCGCGACGCAGATACAGTGACTCGAACTCACGGTGGATGGCACCTTGCGTATCCTCATCGACCGTGAAGTTCTTGCTCTTCGCCAGATTGATGAATATCTGTGTGAGTTCGTCAGGTGTATAGTCGTCGAAATGGATGGTCTGCGTGAAGCGGCTCTTTAAGCCCGGGTTGGAGTCGATGAAATCGTGCATCTGGTCTGTGTAGCCAGCCACGATACAGATGAACTTCCCCCGGTCGTCCTCCAGGCGTTTCAGCAGCGTATCGATGGCTTCTGAGCCGAAGGAGTCACCATCATTAGACTTCAGCGTATAGGCCTCGTCGATAAACAGCACGCCGCCCAGGGCCTGATCCACCAACTGATTGGTCTTGATGGCAGTCTGGCCGGAATAGCCTGCCACCAGTTTAGCACGGTCGGCCTCCACCAACTGGCCACGGGACACGATGCCCAGCGTCTTGAACACATCGGCCATGATACGGGCCACGGTGGTCTTACCCGTTCCAGGATTTCCTGTGAAGACATAATGCTTGCCTTGGAAAGTGTTGGTCTCGCCACGCATAATCTGGAGATTCAAATACGCAGCGAGGTTGGAGATTTCTTTCTTGACACCGGCAAGTCCCACCAAGCCGTCCAGTTTCTTCAGACAGTCGGTATAGTCTACAGTCTGCGGAGCCTCGTACGGAATATCCTGATCCTCGATGGTCATCAGTTCCTCGTTGCTCATCGTCGAGATGCTCTCACCCTGCAGACGTTGAGCCTGTTTCTTGCATATCTGGTCAAACAGACTGCGCATCGTACGGCCGTTGGCAAAGTCCTTGTCACGCGAGTTGTACATCTCGGTGATCATCTTCTTCGTCAGGGCCTCAGCCTGCGCTGAGAAGATATATTTCTTATCCTTCGCAAAGACAAGCATAATCTGATAGAGTTGCTCCGGCGTATAGTCCTCGATATTGAGGAAATAGTTGAAACGGCTGCGGAAGCCGGGATTGATACGGAACAGATTGTCCATCTCCATACGGTATCCTGCTGCGATGACCACGAACTTACCGCGATCATCCTCCATACGCTTCATCAACTTCTCCAGAGCCTGTGCCCCCTGATTATCACGGTCGCCGGCCTGACTGACTGGTGCCAGCGTATAGGCCTCATCCACGAAGAGGATACCGCCCATGGCCTTGTCGCACAGACGATCCACCACCTTCGGCGTCTCGCCCTGATAGGGGCTGACCATCTTGGCGCGGTCCACCTCCACCACATGACCGCTGTCCAGATAGCCTATCGAGGAAAGTATCTCTCCCAGTTTACGGGCGATGGTAGTCTTTCCTGTTCCCGGGTTACCCGTCAGGATGATGTGCATCGACATCTTCTCCTGCTCGCCTAGACCACGCTCGGCACGCTCTATACTGTTCTGTACGGCATAGGCAATCTCACGGACAGCACTCTTCACCTCATCCATGCCGATGAACTTGTCCAGATCCTTGAGGATGTCGTCCACCGAGCGTTCCTCAGGCACATAGCCCTTGATGTCGCTCTTCTCCACGATGGTGGAAGAGACGCCACGACTGATGAACTGAGTGAAGATGTCTTCGGCAGTCTTCATCGCCAGATGAGCATTGCCGAAGGTCTCGTCCTTGATCTTTATCTGATATTTGAAATACCGCTTCAACTGCTCGTCGGCCTCAGGAGTGAAGTCTGAGATGCCATAGCGGGTACGGAGACTCAACTTGCAGATATCCGTCAGTTCCGTGAAATTGGGCGTCGGCAGCCGGAATGTGTACTTGAAGCGATTAGCCACTGCCGGGTTGCTCTCCAGAAAATCGTCCAGTCCCTTCGGCAGTCCTGAGATGACGACTATCGGATTGTCATCCCACTTGTCCATCTCGACAAAGAGTTTGTCGAGCGGATTCACCTGATTGGAATACTTGTCAGGCAACAGTTTCTGCACATTATCAAAGAAGAGTATGCCGTTCTTCGCCTTCTTGATATTATCATCCCATTTATCGACAAACCGCTGGTAGTCAACAGCATCCACCATCGTCAACTTTGGCTTCTCGATGATTTTGTTCTGGTAGAAGTAATCCTTGAGGATTTCTGCCAGAGCAGTCTTTCCCGTACCAGTCTCACCGATGATGATGGCATTGACAGAGATGCGCACCTGCGCTATATCCTTACGGGAGCGCAGGAAGGTATAGGTGTCGACAATAGTCTTCAACTGCTGCTTGACACTATCCAACCCGATGAGTTTGTCGAGCAGGTTTTGAGTCACTAGCGGTTTTCCGCACCATTTGCAGAACTTGGCTATACTCCGGTTTTCCTTATGACAATGTTCACAAATCATTATTCCACATCTTTTTCTAATTGCTGAAGTGTCTCCGTGAAACTAAAGTGGAAGTTATCCACATCAGGATTGCTGACATTCAACAGACTTGGACTATATAGGATGAAATTGAGTACGAAGATTGCCACCATCACACTCCAAAGCACATAGTGGAGCACACTCTCGCCACTGATGGAGCGCACCTGGTCCGTCACATCGTCGAGCAGTCCGAACTTAGACCCCTTGAAACGATACGACTTCGTCTTGAAGGTATAGTAGAGCGGCTCCAGAAGACTCGACTTTATATCATTGTCAAGCACCTCCGTGATCAGTCGGTTGTCTGCCTTCGAGTCGCCTCTGAAATCTGTCAGATGGCATACCAGCATATAGAGCAACGAAATCACGATGACGGCCAGATTGAACAGCCCCGGGTGGGATTGGTCGATATACCTTAATATAATAATAGGTATAAACGAAGACAGAGCGCCCAGCAGTCCCCATAACAACGAGAAGAACAGGTCATAGCCTCTGAAGTAGGCCCGAGTCCCCACAATGACACCCGTCATGCCGCCCAATGGCAAGCCAATACAGATGAACGAGTGGTCCAGCAGGTACGTACGGTCTTTCACGCCGATAAACAGCACGAGCAGCAGCCAGAATGCAGAGAGACCGTAGAATATCATTCGCCAGACTTTCTCCTTGCCCTTGGCACGCAGCCAACTGTTACGCACGTTTTTAATTCGGTTTGACGTCTCCTCGCGGGCATCCACAAAGCGGCGGTAGTAAGTCTGGGAACTGTCGATTTCTCCCAGTTTGTTCAGCCAAGCCTCAAGCGTGTGCTCATAGGAATACTCCTCACTGAAGTCAGCATACGGATCCTCATGGTAGAAGACTGACAGCCACTGCGTGAACGATCCGTTACGCATCTCATTCCTGACCAGCGAATTATTGCGCGGGTCGAGGTTCTTGCCGTCCGTCAGTTCTGTACCGTCGGGCAGCAGATAGGTTGGTGTAACGCCCAGGATCCGGCAGAACCGGTAGACTGCCGTCTTCGCATCATAAGCCCCAAGCCGCTCTTTGTTCTCCTCGCTCTTGAAGTCGAAGCAGCGATGGGCCTCGTTGAGCACCTCTGCCCAACCGTGCAACTGGGCGAAATAGAAGAAGCGCCCGTCGGGGTCGATGATATCCGACACCTCCTGTTCGAAGTCGGCATCATTCATGTGCTCCAGGTTCTTCATCCGCTCACGCAGCAACTCTCCCACCTTCATCGGCGTATTGGCGAAACGCAGATCGTAGGCCGCATTGCGGTCCAGATTGTAGAGCACTTTATAGGCCAGAGCCTCTGAATATGGCTGTCCTTGCGTCAGGATCCTCAGACTCTCACAAGCCATCTTATCCTCGTGGCTGTACATCCAGGAGAGCAGGCGGCCGTCTGTCAGGCAATGCCAGTCGTCCTCTGACAGTTTCTCCTTGCCGAAGGTCCTGACAATCTCCGTCAGACTCGACGAAGGATATTTGCCAAGAAGCGAAATCCCTGAATCAATCTCATACACCACCCGCATCACTGCCACACGGGCATTAAAGTCCTTCTGTGAGCCATTGGCAAAATAGGAGCGCAGACGCTTCATATTACACTTCGTATGCGACTCCAGATAGAGAAACAATGAATCGTTGGGATTCTGAAGCAGGATGCCATAGTCGTCGATATAACTCAAAAGCGAGATGGCCACACTGTGGACATCATCACACAGCGAGCCTTTTACATCTCGATACGGATAGGTGGGCTCCATCGTGTAAACAGCGGCCAGCAATCCGGCATGCTGATCGACAGGGTACTTGTTGACAACGATATCCTTGACGATCGTGCTCAACTTGTCGTTACCGCACTGTTCCAGCCAACTGCTGATACGTCCGTTATAGAGATATCCTATGGCCAACTTCTCATTGTCGATGAGCAGCGGTACAAGTTCGTGGATATTGTCGGCCACAAGATTCCTGTCCGGGTCGACGATGAAACTCTTATATCTCAGGAAGGGCGAACTGAGATCCACCTTGGGGCTCTCTCCTTCAAACCATTTCTCCACCTCGTCATAGCCCCATCGGTTCAGCGGATTGACCGTCGTCATACCCTGCACAATCATCCTGACGCGCTCCGGCAGTTCGTTCAGATGGGGCAGTCTGCCTTCATTCTTCTGGCGCATCATCACGCGCTCGTTGCTGCTCATCGGGTTGCCCCCCAGCCAGAGGGCCATCAGCGTGATGCCAAGGGAGTAGAAATCGGCTGCAGGGGTGATCTCCACCACACCGTCGATGACATCAGAGTACATCTCAGGGGCAGCATAGATGGGGGTTCTGGCCTGGGTCGTACGGTGCGCCTTGCCATCGTCCTCCAGCATGCTGGAGATGCCGAAGTCGCCCAGGACCACTTCCGTATGCTCCTTGTCGCGGAAGAAGAAGTTGCTGGGCTTGATGTCCTTGTGCAGGATATTGTTCTCGTGGATGTAGGCCAGTGCTGCGGCGGCCTGCAAGGCGATACGGCGGAAGAGATTAAGGTCGCCGTTCAGTTTGAACTCGCTCATCGTACCGCCTTCGAGATACTCCATCAACTCATAATAACGGCTTTTCCCGTCAACATAGGTCTTGCCATAGTCAAACAGTTTCACGATCATCTCAAACCTGAAGTTGTAGATGACCTGCAGCATCTTCTTGTTGACATTGAAGTTTGGATAATAAATCTTCAGGACGAAATCCTTCCCGTCGCGCTCCACCAGATACACCTGGGCTTCGCCGGAATTCTGACTGAGACTGCGCACTTTCTTGTAGTAGACGCCTTTCAGCGAGAAATAGTCGTCAGTTGCCGTGTCCACCGCAGGCTCCCGGCTGCTGGCTATTGTCGTATCAATGGGCAGCGGCGAATCTTGCAGCGGCACGTCATCGGCCGGACGCAGGGTGTGTTCTGTGGTATCTCCTTCCACATGCAGCGTCCTGTCAACATTTGGATTCTCTTCCTTTGGGGTATTATCTGGCGTTCTTAGTGTACTCATTTACTTATCGTCTTTAATTTCCTTTCGGATATTGTTTCCTAGAATAATCCATTTCCCGCCCAACTGCGGTTTGGCACAACCGCACGGACTGGAATGGAGGGCATGCTTGAAGTTGCACTCCCAAGCCAGCCTCACGCCCTGCGGCTTACAAGCCATCGCATAATTACGGACGGTGGCTGGCTTTGTCGTCGGCTTCTGCGACATCTTCTCCAACAGGGCAGCCAGGCGCTCTTCCTGCTCCTGTTTCCTCTTGTCAAGATCCCGCTTATCCACCGGAGCATCCCCCAAGGTCTCTATTATCGGGTTGACTACACCTCTGTCACGCGCCAGCAGGGTCAGCACACGCTCTCTCAGTTTACGGTTCAACTGCTCACGCACCCTGTCGCGCTCTGTGGCGATGGGGATGACCATATCCAACTGCTGAAGTTCCTGAGCCAGTTGTTCCATCTCCTTGTATTCCGGCGTCATCTGAAGTTCTTTCAGCAGATGCTTGGCCTCCTCGGTCAGGGGATTGCCACAATGCTTGCAGAAGGAGAAGTCGTTCATCGTGTGACAGGTGGGACAGACGATACCGCCACGAGGATTGCCGCATTCCGGGCAGAAAGCCTCGTTGCCCGACAACTGGGCTCCGCAGAAGGAACAGACGTCTGTGCGGACATAGTGATGGCAGACCTCGCAATAGTCTGCATCGAGATCGATGCCTGCACCGCAATAGGGACAGGTGGAAGCACCGAGGGGCTTCCCGCAGGATGCACAATACTTGGCTTCAGGCTCATTCACAGTACCGCAATAAGGACATTGTGTGCCACTGGCTGCACGGGCATGCATCTGCTGGGCGGTCTGGCCCTCTGCCGGCCGTTCCATCGTCAACTCCCCATGCTGCAGCAGGGGCGCATCATTGGCATTTTGTGCTGGGTCAAGAGTAATATCTTCGTTCATAACTAAACACGTGATTAACTAAGTTAGGTGCAAAGATAGTATTTTTTTCTATATTGACAAAAAAAACCGCCGTAAATTTATATTTACGACGGCAATTTTATGAAATTCCTATCAATTTACCACAATTGGAGGCGCTCTGACTCAGGAATAAACAACTTATCGCCCTCCTTCACGCCGAAGGCCTCATACCAAGCCTTGATGTGTGGCAGTGCGCCGTTCACGCGGAAACGTCCCAGGGCATGCGGATCGCTCTTCGTACGATTGCGGATTTCGGCCTCTGTGATATTGCCGGCCCACACACCAGCATAGGCATGGAAGAAACGTTGATCGGCGGTCAGACCGTCTTTCTCGCCAAGAGGCTGACGCTTGGTGGCGTTCTTATAGGCTGCCCAAGCCACCTGCAGACCTCCATGGTCGGCCAGATTCTCACCCAACGTCAGACGGCCATTGGCCTTCAGGTCAGGCAGCACGTTGATATTCGAGAAGAAATCGGCATACTTGTCCGTACGCTCTGTAAAATTCTTTCCATCAGCAGCAGTCCACCAGTCCTTCATATTTCCGTCCTTGTCGAAACGGCGCCCCTGATCGTCGAATCCGTGCGTCATCTCATGACCGATTACCACACCGATAGCACCATAGTTGAAAGCATCATCAGCAGTCATGTCGAAGAACGGATATTGCAGGATACCTGCCGGGAAACAGATTTCATTGGTCGTCGGATTATAATAAGCATTCACTGTCTGGGGAGTCATGTGCCAGTCATCGCGGTCAACAGGCTTCCCGACGGTGTGGTTGATTCGCCACTCATTCCAGAACCGGCTGCACTCCTGCATATTCTCGTAGTAAGATTTTTTAGGGTCAATTTCCAGTTTGGAGATGTCAGTCCACTTGTCAGGATAGCCCACCTTCACATAAAACGTATTCAATTTCAGCAGGGCATTCACCTTTGTCGAGTCGTCCATCCAGTCCTGGGCTGCGATTCGCTCGCCAAGGGCTATCTGCAGGTTCTTCACCAGCGTCAGCATGCGCTGCTTTGCGGCTGCAGGGAAATACTTCTCTGCATAGATCTTACCGAGAGCCTCACCCATCACACGCTCCACCTGACCCGTGCTGCGCTTCCAGAGGGGATGATTCTCCTTGCGGCCTGAGCGGATACGGCCATTGAAGTCGAAACTCTCGGCTACGGTGGCGTCGCTCAGGTAGTTAGCAGAACCAGAGATGAATCCCCACTCCATCACGTCGCGATACTCAGCAGGCTTGAGGGTTCCAACCAGTTTGTTGGCTCCTTCGAGGAAAGCGGGCTGTCCGACCACCATCTCCTGGAAATACTTGGTGTCGATACCCTGAGCGTTCATCACTTTCTCAAGCGGCAGGTTAGGATACTTCGTCTGGAATTCCTTCAGCGTCATCTTATTGTAGTTTGCCTCCGGGTCACGGAGTTCAGTACGCGACTTCGAGACCTTGGCCAGCGCCGTCTCCACTTTCATGATGTTCTGCATCTTCTTCGTGGCTGCACCCTTGCTGAAGCCGAAGAGTTGGAACATCTTGACGATGTGCTTCTTAAAGGCCTCACGGATATCGGCCGTAGCCTTATCTTTGTCGAGATAGTATTCCTTCTGTCCCAGCGACAGACCGCCCTGATAGATGTTCAGGATGTTCTGCGTGGCGTTCTTGTCGTCAGCACCGAAACCGGCATAGAAGAACTCCTGCTCGCCATAAGGGGCCAACTCCAACTGGATGTCGAGCAACTGCTTGTTGGTCTTGGCAGCCTCCAGTCTCTTAATCAGCGGCATCACAGGAGCGACACCTTCCTGGTTGCGGCGCACGGAGTCCATAGCCAGTTTGTAGAGGTCACTCAGTTTCTGCTCAACCGTGCCCTTCTGGTAGGTGTTGTTTTGCAGTTCTGTCAGGATGCCGTTGATGCGCTTGTCATTCTCTTCCTGCAACTGGTCGAAACTACCGTAGCGGGAATAGGCTGCTGGCAGCGGATGGTTCTTCATCCAGCCGCCACAGGCGTACTCATAGAAATCGTCACCAGGGCGAACGCTCTTGTCGAAATCAGACGTATTCAGGCCTGACCCGAGTTCCGTCTGAGCCATAGTCATCATCGAAATAGATGCCATTGCCATCATTGTTACAATCTTCTTCATAAATACAAATATTAGTTACTAGTAATTGATTCCATTTCTTCACTCAGTTTCTCCCAGCGCCCCATTTCCTCGTCGAGTGCCTGTCGGGTGGTGGTGTATTCCGTCACCAGTTCCATGTCCGAGGCGTTCTCGGGCTTCATCAGCAAGTCGTCGAGTTCTTTCAGGCGTGCCTCCATCCGCTCAATCTTCGCCTCCGATTCCTTCACGGCTTTCTCCGCCCGCTTGATGCGCTTCTGCTGTTCCTTGTGCTCTGCATAACTCATGGTCTTTGCCAAATGAGGCTGCAGATCAGGTTGCGAGCCAGAAGTTTGCCCAGAACAAGCCTGAACTTTACTCGGAGCAGACTCAGACTTTGCACCGTGCAAACTCTTGTCAGCCTTGCCGAGTTCATTCAACTCCGTAATCTTCTTTGTACGGAGGAAGTCATAGATACCGCCCAGATGCTCTCTCACCCTGCCGCCGCCGAACTCATACACCTTCGTCACCAGCCCGTCCAGGAACTCACGGTCATGGCTCACGATGATGGCTGTTCCGTCGAAGGCTTTAATGGCTTCCTTCAGCACGTCTTTTGAGGGCATATCCAAATGGTTTGTCGGCTCGTCGAGAATCAGCAGATTCACGGGCTCCAGCAGCAGGCGGATCATCGCCAGGCGGCTCCGTTCGCCACCACTGAGTACCTTCACTTTCTTATCGCTCTCCTCGCCGCCGAACATAAAGGCACCGAGGATATCATTAATCTTCAGGCGAATCTCGCCCTTTGCAACATTATCGATAGTCTGGAATACGGTCAGGCTCTCATCGAGCAGTTGCGCCTGGTTCTGGGCGAAATAGCCGATCTGGATATTATGCCCGATCTTCAGTTCGCCCGTAAAGGGGATCTCGCCCATGATACACTTCACGAGCGTCGACTTTCCCTCGCCGTTCTTCCCCACAAAGGCCACCTTCTCGCCGCGCTTGATGGTCAGCGTCACATGGTCGAACACAGTATGGGGCCCGTAGTCCTTCCGCACCTCATCACAGATGACGGGATAGTCACCGCTACGCAGACAGGGCGGAAACTTCAGATGCATCGCCGAGTTGTCCACCTCGTCAATCTCTATCGGCACGACCTTCTCCAGTTGCTTGATCTTCTGCTGCACCTGTACGGCCTTCGTCGCCTGATAGCGGAACCGCTCGATAAATGCCTTCATATCAGCCACTTCCTTCTGCTGGTTCTCGTAAGCCCTCAACTGCTGTTCGCGTCTCTCCTTACGCAGCACAACATACTCGTTATACTTCACCTTGTAGTCAATGACACGTCCGCAGGAAATCTCCAGCGTGCGATTCGACACATTATTGATGAAGGCACGGTCGTGACTCACCAGCACCACGGCACTCGATGACTGGGCGAGAAATTGCTCCAGCCACTGTATCGACTCGATGTCGAGATGGTTCGTCGGCTCGTCGAGCAGCAGCACGTCCGGCTTCTGCAGCAGAATCTTGGCCAGTTCGATACGCATACGCCAGCCACCTGAGAATTCCGAGGTGGGACGCTCGAAGTCTGAGCGCAGGAAGCCAAGACCCGTCAGCGTACGTTCTATCTCCGCCTCGTAGTTCTCTGCACCCATCATCATATAACGTTCGTGCTCCGTGGTGTATTTCTCTATCAGTGCCAGATAACTCTCACTCTCATAGTCAGTACGCTCGGCCAGTTGCTGGTTCATCTGGTCCAGGCGTTCCTTCATACGGGTGATGTCTGCAAACGCCTTTTGGGCTTCCTCCCTCACCGTCGTGTCATCCTGCAGAATCATCACCTGAGGCAGATAGCCGATACGACAGTCCGTCGGCACACTGACATTGCCCGCCGTCGGTTTCTGCTGTCCACAGAGTATTTTCAGCATCGTCGACTTGCCGGCACCATTCTTTCCGACCAGGGCAATACGGTCTTTGTCGTTGATGACGAAACTCGCATCCACGAACAGGGGCTTCACCCCGAATTCCACTTTCAGACCTTCTACCGATATCATCGCTTGTCTATGTACTTATAGTTCTTATACTTCTCTACCGGGAAGCGCAGCACCTCGTCAGTGATACCCCCCGACTGGAATTCCGAAATCTTGATTGTAGTCCAGATAAAGGCAATCTTGATCCGGAGCCGGATGGGATGATACGTATTCCGCTCCACCAGCGCCTGTACCTCCTTGATGCCCTTGGCACCTTTCTTTGCTTTCAGCGTGATCAGCAGCCCTTCGTCATCATTGGCGATACTATAGATGAAATTCTCCGGCTCGAACTTGAACTTGCCGGAGTACTTGTCCGACTTATTCCTTTTGGCATCGTGTATCTCCACCACGTTCTTTTTCTTGCGCTTGACGGTGTAGACGGTCGTCCCGTCGTTCCAGGAGTTCGTCTTGGCATCCTCAAACTTGCTCTTCTTGCCCTTGAACCAGATCTTGCCTTTCGTCTTATATATACCCGTTATGTTGACATCATAGCGCAGAGCGGCACCCTGTTCCCCGAAAACCTGCTGATAGGTCTGATTGAATATCCGCTTGGCCTGCCGCTCGTTGTCACTCTCTTCCGCCACCACGGAATTCAGGGCCGAGATGAGCAAAAAAACAGTTAGTAACACCTTATTTCTCATTATTTTCACGTTTCGGGCTGCAAAATTACACATTTCTCACGGATTATTTGTATTTTTGCACAAAATTTTAACCATATATATGGAAAAGAATATATTTGCAACACTTATTGCTCAGCGACTTTCGCTCCAGGAGCGAGCCGTTGCCAATACCCTCACACTGCTCGACGAGGGATGCACCATCCCGTTCATCTCCCGCTACCGTAAGGAGCGCACCGGCGGACTCGACGAGGTGCAGATTGCCGCCATCAGCGACAACTACGAGCGACTGAAGGAAATACAGAAACGGAAAGAGACCATCACAAAGACCATCTCCGACCTCGACAAGATGACGCCCGAACTGGAGAAGCGCATTGCCGACTGCTGGGATGCCAACGAACTGGAGGATATCTATCTCCCCTACAAGCCCAAGCGGCGCACACGTGCCCAGGTGGCCCGGGAACAAGGTCTTGAGCCATTGGCCCATATTCTCCTCCTCCAGCGAGAGCGCGACCCAGAGCGAGCAGCCGAGCGCTTCATCACCGCCCCCGCCGTCCCCTCCGTCTCCGCCGCCCTCAAAGGCGCTCAGGACATCATCGCCGAGACCGTCAGCGAGGACGAGCGCAGCCGCCAGCAACTCCGGGGTGCCTTCCGCCGTCAGGCCGTCATCACCTCCAAGGTCGTCAAGGCCAAGGCCGACACTGACGAGGCTGCCAAATTCGCCGACTATTTCGACTGGCAGGAGCCCCTCAGGCGCTGTTCCTCTCACCGTCTGCTTGCCATGCGGCGAGGCGAAGCAGAGGGCATCCTCCGCATCAGCATCTCGCCCGACGACGACGAGTGCATCGACCGCCTGAAGCGACACTACGTCTATGGCAACACGCCCTGCGGCCGCCTGGTGGCCGAGGCCGTCGAGGACGGCTATAAGCGTCTGCTCAAGCCCTCCATCGAGACCGAGTTTGCTGCCATCAGCAAGGAGAAGGCCGACGAAGACGCCATCCGCATCTTTGCAGAGAACCTACGCCAACTCCTTCTGGGAGCCCCTCTCGGACAGAAGCGCGTCATGGGCATCGACCCAGGCTTCCGCACAGGCTGCAAGATCGTGTGCCTCGATGCACAGGGCAATCTGCTCCACCACGAGGCCATCTTCCCCCACCCGCCTGTCAACAAGCGCATGGAGTCGGCGATGGCCATCCAGAAGATGATCAGCAAATACCAGATTGAGGCCATCTCCATCGGCAACGGAACGGCCTCGCGCGAGACAGCCGACTTCATCAAGGACGTCCTCGCAGGCCGTTACGCCGTCGACATCAATCACAACCCTCACCCATCAGCCATCAGCCATCAGCCATCAGCCATCCCCCCTCAGACCTTCGTCGTCAGCGAAGACGGAGCCTCCGTCTACTCCGCCTCGAAGATAGCGCGCGATGAATTCCCCGACGAGGACGTCACCGTACGCGGAGCCGTATCCATAGGCCGACGGCTGATGGACCCGCTGGCCGAACTCGTCAAGATCGACCCCAAGAGCATCGGCGTGGGACAGTACCAGCACGACGTGGATCAGGCCAAACTCAAGCACTCCCTCGACCAGACCGTCGAGAGTTGCGTCAACAATGTGGGCGTCAACCTCAACACCGCCTCGCAGCACCTCCTGATGTACGTCAGCGGTCTCGGCCCCACCCTCGCCAAGAACATCGTCGACTACCGTCGGGAGAACGGGGCCTTCACCTCGCGCGCCCAACTGAAGAAGGTGCCCCGTCTCGGCCCTGCCGCCTTCCAGCAGTGCGCCGGATTCCTGCGCATCCCCGATGCCAAAAATCCGCTCGACAATTCCGCCGTCCATCCCGAGAGTTACGCCATCGTCGAACAGATGGCCAAGGATCAGGGCTGCACCGTCGCCGACCTTATTAATAATAAGGAGAAGCGCGAGGCCATCGATATCCAGCGCTACGTGACGGCCGACGTAGGCATCCCCACCCTCACCGACATCCTCAAGGAACTGGAGAAGCCCGGTCGCGACCCGCGCCAGCAACTTGAGGAGTTCGAGTTCGATCCCCGCGTAAACACCGTCGACGACCTCATCGAGGGCATGGAACTGCCGGGCATCGTCACCAACATCACCAATTTCGGCACCTTCGTCGACATCGGCGTCCATCAGGACGGCCTCGTACACATCTCGCAGATGGCCAACAGGCGCATCAACCATCCGCTCGACGTCGTCAAACTCCACCAGCACATCCGCGTCCGCGTCATCGAGGTGGATCGTCGCCGAAACCGCATCTCACTCAGCATGAAGGGAGTCCAGCAATAAGCAGGGCTCCTTTCTTCCCTATCCCTGGCGCTTCTGCCAATAGATGAAACCACCTATCACCACCAGCACCACTACTGCTCCAATATGCAACCAGTCCATCAGCACTTAAATTATTAGTCTCTATCAATCCTTTTCAAAATCCATCTCACCAGTATAGGATATGCGGTCCCGCTGACGAGCCTGCACGTCGACAGACGCCCGGCCACTATCAAAGACCTCTATCGAGTACAGATACGTGTCCTTCTCGTTCGTCACACCTATTTCGACGCGTCTCACCCCCTGCTTCATCTGCTGCTCCTGATAACTCCTGATGGGTGCCGAGAAGTTCAGTCCCTTGCCGCCCCCATAAGGCACACCATACGCCCTTCCGAAATAGGGCAGATAAGAGAACAGCGAGTCGTTTCTCACCTCCACCGAGTAGCCAAACGAGACTACCCTCGCCTGTCCCCGCAGCGGATACATGTTGTCAACATCTATCTTATAATGTCGCTCGTTCAGGGCAGCCGTCACCTTCTTCGCCTGCTCTGCCTGACGCGCCGCCCTCTCTGCCGAAGTCGCGCAACCACTCAGACCCATCAGCCCGAAGCCCGCCATCAATATGGCTAATACCTTTTTCATACCGTCCTTTATCGTTTTATTCATTATCCCTTTCTTCCGCCGCCATCAGCACACCGTTATTCTCTTCCATCTCCGGATACGGCTTTCTGACAGAGTGGTCAGCCAGCCAGATCTTGTTCAGCGTAAAGGCCAGCGACTTCAACGTCTCCTCCCGAACACTCGGCTTCAGTTCACACTCCCAAACGGTGATACAGTGCCAGCCCATTTCCGCCAGACGCTTCTGTTCTTCCACATCCCGCTGCTGATTCCGTCTGATCTTCGCCACCCAGAACTCGCGGTTCGACTTCGGAATCTTGCAGCACTCGGAATTCTCAATCAAATCTTGCTCCGTCGGATCAGTTCGGTTTCCATGCAAAGAATCATTAATTGTGCATTGTAAATGATGAATTGTGAATTGAACATTGTGCCCATGCCAGAAGCACCCATTCACGAAGATGCACGCCCTATATTTCCTCAGCACCAAGTCAGGATGTCCAGGCAGCCGGGGCGAGTTCAGCCGATAGCGGAATCCCCTGCTCCACAGCCCCTTGCGCACAATCACCTCCGGCTTCGTGTCCTTCGATCGGATTGCCGCCATGTTCTTATGCCGCTGTTCTGCAGAGAGTTTATCCATAACAACTGATACTTGTTTAGCGTTTCACCGTACCGACATCCATTCCTTCAGTCCCCCTATGACAGACCTGTCCGCAGGCAGCCAGTCCACGCTGTCGAGTTGCTCTTTACCGAGCCATCGCGCCGCCTCATGCTCCTTCAACTCCAGATGGCCGCTCTCGATGCGGCACCAGAAGCAGTGCATTGTCAGATGAAACTTCGGATAGTCATATTCCACAGTCTCAACCAAGTGCTCCACGACAATCCTCGTCTCCAGTTCCTCCCATATCTCACGCTTCAGCGCCTCCTCTGGACTTTCTCCCGGTTCCATCTTTCCCCCAGGAAACTCCCAGCCGTCTTTCATTTCGCCATACCCACGCTGAGTGGCGAAGATACGGCCCGCATCATCATGGATAATCGCTGCAACCACTTCTATCTGTTTCATTGCTGCAAAGTTAAGCAATAAAAGCCAAACGGCCATACTTTTCCGCAAAAACATTTATTTTACCTGATATTTTTGTCTTGTCTCCACGTCACCCAACATATATTTTGCAAACGTTTTTACACAATCCACATTGACCGCATTGCCAAATTGCTTATAGGCTTGCTTTTCGTTAGAGCAAGGAATGAATGAATCGGGAAAACTTTGTAGTCTTGCACATTCCCTTAAAGTAAGGTAACGCTTCTCCCTTCCGACAATCGGTGTCTGTGTAATAGCGACTAATGCAGGGAAATACGTACCTGGCTTTACTCTGATACCAGATGGACGGATTTGTATAATGTTATCCCATACAGAAGGATTATCCACCTGTCCAACTTGCCACTCTAACTTTGCTTTGGCTCCGAAGAACAAAGGACAATGTCGCGCTTTTCGTAACCATTCATCAATAAATTGACTGTTCTGAGAATACAATTCTGTGTTCTTGCGAATGATGTTTCTTTTCCACTTAGGAACGTCTCCACCAACCCTGTCCACATCCGCATCACACAGCCACTCTGACCATATCGGGAATCCCGGAAGTCTTTTGCGATCAATACCTCTTATAAACTCATCCAATAAATCCAACAGTCGGGTCTGCTCTCCAGTCAGTTTGTATCGCTCTATATTCATGATTTCACTGTCAGATTGCAAGATACTACCTATATTGCATAGCGGTATCTCTTTATCATTAAAGGCAAAAGGAGGTATCTCACCGATATCCTTGCGGGCACACACAATAAAGACGCGCTCTCGATGCTGGGGGATTCCAATATAGTGAGGGCTGAAGATGATTGGGTCTGGCAATAATTGATAACCGAAATGAGTCAACGAGTCATAAATTGTTCTCCAGGTAAAGCCATTATCATGTGTAGCCAGATTCCTGACATTCTCCAGCAAGGCATACTTAGGTTGACGATATGCCAAGATTCTTAAGATATCCAGGAAAGGAGTTCCCTTTATACTGTCCTTAAAGCCCTGCCTGCTCCCCGCCTTGGAGAAAGGCTGGCAAGGGAATCCGGCACACAACACGTCATGAGGCGGAATCTCACTGGATGCCACCTTCGCAATATCCCCCTTGGGCATTATACCATAGTTCTTGAAATAGGTGTCTCTGCAACTCTCATCAATATCACAGGCAAAGACACACTCACCTCCTAAGGAAGCCATCGCCTGATGAAAACCGCCTATTCCGCACAACAAATCAACAAATCTAAACTTGTACATAGCACTTCTGTTTTTGGGCGGCAAAAGTACAAAAAACAGAAGTGCCCTCAAAGCGATTTTAGCTATATAAAGCTAACACAAAAGCTAGCTTTTCTTAATTCAGAAAAGTAAAGTTTTATCAGGTCTAATAAAGTATACAAACACCATCAATATCCTATCAGAAGTATACCTTTCAATGGCAATTGAAGACGATTGCTTATATAAAGTGTTTCTAAGAATGTATTTACCTCCTTATAATCATAAGCAACAATCTGCGATCCATTACTATTGAATTTGTATTCATTAAGTACGGCAATAACAAGATATTCCACTTCATACATCATGCATGCCTGAAAAATATCCTTCAAAAACTGGTTGTTTCTAACAGCCCTACCCGCCTCAACTTCAATAACTATTTTATGATCAGCGCTAAGTGCATCAGCAGCGAAATACTTATCTATCTCATCATTCTCGCTGAATAGTACAGGTACATATATCTGTTCACTTCTCGACTTTCCTGTTTCCACCTGATATCCAAGAGCCTCTAAGCCTGGACGTAAGAGAGCAAGCATATCATTTGATTTAAGATGAAGATTCTCATCCTTAGTCGCATCGACTTGCTTGAAACACTCTATGACATCTCTTATCTCTTTTGTAACACCATGAGATCTGGGGAAAAACTGAAAATTAATCATAATGAAATGGGATAGTTCCTTTTTAAACATTCAATTTTAGATTGCAAAAATAATACAAATAAAAGGAAAAGAAGCTAATAACTAAAAAGAATTAATGTTTATTATCATTACAAGATTAGTCCAGATGCCTAATCAGCAGTTCATCTATCCTCTGCAGAGCCTTGTCCAGAACCCCTCACTAGCCACAGGACCTGCAGCATTATAAGCAGATATAAAAAAAATAAAAACTATGCCGCCCTAGCCGCTTTTTATGTTAACATGCTGATACTTTGCGACATAAGGGCGGCACAGTTTTCATCAGTTATACAACGATAGGACGTCGACAGGCGGAGTTCCGTTACAGTGTGACAGTGTGACAGTTAAAAACAAAGCCTACACACATCAGTTGTTTAAAAGATATAATTATATATCTATATTTATATATATATAAATATATATATAAATATAGGCATTATTTTCGAGGTGTGTATGGCAATAAAAATAACTGTCACACTGTCACACTGTAACGCTGTCGAGCAAACGTGTGTCTTTTCCTGTAGGAGGTTGACTCCTTTTAGGCCTTTTAATTTAACAATTG
>CAMVJQ010000017.1 GCA_947167845.1 uncultured Prevotella sp.
ATGCCGTGCTGAAGATCAATTCTGGTGCCGGCGGTACGGAGGCTCAGGACTGGGCCTCGATGCTCATGCGTATGTATATGCGCTGGGCGGAGGCTCATGGCTACAAGGTGACCATCTCCAACTTGCTCGACGGCGATGAAGCAGGCATCAAGAGCGTGACGATGCAGATAGAGGGTGGCGACTATGCCTACGGCTATCTGAAGTCAGAGAATGGCGTCCACCGCCTGGTGCGTGTCTCGCCGTTCAATGCTCAGGGCAAACGCATGACCTCGTTTGCCTCGGTCTTCGTTTCGCCGCTGGTCGACGACACCATCGAGGTGTATGTCGATCCTGCCAAACTGTCGTGGGACACGTTCCGCAGTAGTGGTGCCGGTGGACAGAACGTGAACAAGGTAGAGTCGGGTGTCCGTCTGCGTTATTGGTACACAGATCCTGATACGGGTGAGGAAGAGGAGATCCTCATCGAGAATACGGAGACACGCGACCAGCCTAAGAATAAAGAGCGCGCGATGGCGCTGCTCCGCTCGCAACTCTATGACAGGGCGATGAAGAAGCGTCTGGAGGCGCAGGCCAAGATTGAGGCTGGCAAGAAGAAAATAGAGTGGGGCAGTCAGATTCGCAGTTACGTCTTTGACGACCGTCGCGTGAAAGACCATCGTACCAACTATCAGACAACGGATGTCGATGCTGTGATGGACGGAAAGATTGACGGTTTCATCAAGGCCTATCTGATGGAGTTCCCCGTCAACGATGAAGAGAATTGAAAACTAAATAATTAAAAAACTTAAGATTATGGCACAAATTGCAAGAGCATCAAAGTCTGCCCAGAAGAAGGTAGAGTATCAGAAGAAGCAGGAAGAGGGTGGCAAGAAGGTCGTGAACTGGATTTTCGCCTGCCTTATCATCCTGGCTGTCCTGTTTGTCATCTATTCGGTCTATATCGTTTCCTGATGAGCGGATTAGAGATTGAACGGAAATTCCTTGTGACGGATGACAGTTATAAGCGTCTGGCTTATGACAGTAGCCGTATCAGGCAAGGCTATATCTGCAGCCGTCACGGTCGCACCGTCAGGGTGCGCATCCGTGACAGCCGCGGGTATCTCACCATCAAAGGCCCCTCAGCCAACGGCGGCCTGAGCCGTTATGAGTTTGAAAAGGAGATTACGATCGACGAAGCGGAGCAGTTGATGCGGCTCTGTGAACCGGGCATCATCGACAAGACCCGTTATCTCGTCAAGAGCGGCCGCCACACCTTCGAGGTTGATGAGTTCTATGGCGAGAATGCCGGATTGGTGATGGCGGAGGTGGAGTTAGGTTCAGAGACGGAATCATACGAAAAGCCCGATTTCATCGGAAAGGAAGTGACGGGCGACAGCCGGTATTACAATTCCCATCTCCGTGTGAACCCATTCAGCGTCTGGGGTAAAAGCGCAGAATAAGCAGGCCGACGATAGCACCGAGTGTGGCTCCGATGGTATTGGCTGCAAGATCCAGCCAACTGCCTTCACGTGTCGCTGTACAGTATTCCTGCATCAGTTCGAGCAGGCCGCTCATGATGACAGGAGCGAGCCAAGCCCAGAAGAACAGTTTCTCATAATCGTATCTTCGGTGGTTGTGCATATACTCAATCCATATCACTGAGCAGGTGCCGCCATACATGATGAAGTGTACCCATTTGTCGATTAATTTGATATTGTCAAATGGCGTTTCAGGGAAAAACGGGGTAAGTGATAGTATCCAAATCAATACTATGCAGACAAGCGAAAACGGGTATTTCTTGATAAATTGAAGGAAAAAAGTCATATTTACTTATATTTTTGGTGCAAAATTAAGAAATATTTTATACTTTTGCAACGTTTTTATGAAAAAAGTGATTATGTCAAAACTGGAGAGAGCGAGTTTCGGGAGTAAACTTGGCGTCATTCTGGCTACGGCAGGTTCTGCGGTTGGTCTGGGTAACGTGTGGCGTTTTCCCTATATGACGGGCCAGAATGGTGGCGCAGTGTTTATCATGATATATATCGGGTGTGTCATCTTGCTGGGAATCCCCTGTATGATCAGCGAGTTTATCATCGGGCGTCACGCTCAGGCGAATACCGCCCGGGCCTATCGCAAGGTGGCAGGTGCCAACCCTCTGTCATACATAGGCTATATGAGTGTGCTGACGGGATTCCTGATCACCGGCTACTATGCAGTCGTCTCAGGCTGGTGCCTGCAATATATCTGGGCGTCGCTTATCGGGCAGTTGAACGGTGGCACCCCGGCTTTCTACACCGACTATTTCAAGTCATTCTCACAGGACCCTGTCAAACCTGTCTACTGGACTATACTGGTGCTGTTTGTGACCTTTATGGTCATCAGGGGCGGTGTCCGTAATGGTATTGAGCGGGCGTCCAAGATGATGATGCCCACCTTATTTATATTATTATTGATTATCGTCGGTGCATCCTGCATGCTGCCCAATGCGGAGAAAGGTGTCGAGTTCCTCTTCAAGCCAGATATAAGGATGATCAATGGCGATGTGTTCCTGGCGGCACTGGGCCAGTCGTTCTATTCGCTCAGCATAGCGATGGGCTGTATTTGCACCTATGCCAGTTATTTCTCCAAGCAGACCAACCTGACGACTTCTGCCCTACAGATAGGTGTCATCGACTGCATCGTGGCCATCTTGGCGGGACTGATGATATTCCCTGCGGCTTTCTCTGTCGGTGTCAATCCCGACAGCGGCCCTTCGCTCATCTTTATCACACTGCCGAATGTGTTCCAGCAGGCCTTTGGCTCTATACCGATGCTGGGCTATCTCATATCCCTGCTGTTCTATGCCCTCCTCTCCATGGCGGCCCTCACGTCGCTTATTTCCTTGCATGAGGTCAGTACGGCCTTCTTCAGCGAGGAACTGGGGATGACCCGGAAGCGTGCGGCCCTGCTGGTCACAGTGTCCTGCACGGTGATGGGTGCAGTGTGCTCCCTTTCTCTCGGCCCCTCCGGACAGTATCTGCATCTCTTTGGCAAGAGCCTCTTCGATGTGTTCGACTTCGTGACCGGGCAGATATTCCTGCCAATTGCCGGCTTCTTGACATGCATCCTGATTGGCTGGTTTGTACCTCACAAGATGGTGCGCGATGAGTTTACTAACAACGGTACGTTGCGCGCGGGCACGCTTTTCCATTACTATCTCTTCCAGGTGAAGTATGTCTGTCCGCTTTGCATTCTCTTTATTTTCCTGCACCAACTCGGCCTGATATAAAAGGTAAAAAGGTATAAAGGTAAAAGATGGAGTCAAGGGGTAATTTCGGCAGTAAACTGGGCATTGTCCTCGCTACGGCTGGTTCGGCAGTGGGCTTGGGCAACGTGTGGCGTTTCCCGTTTATGGTCGGCCAGAATGGAGGTGCCGCCTTCATCGTGGTTTATCTTGGGTGTATCCTGCTGCTTGGCATCCCGGGCATGGTGAGCGAGTTTATCGTGGGACGCCACTCTCAGACAAATGCGGCCCGCGCATACGCCAGTTTTACGCATAACAGGGCATGGGGGCTTGTCGGCATTCTGGGCATTCTGACTTCAAGCATAATCCTTGGCTTCTATGCGGTTGTGGCGGGCTGGTGCCTGCATTATTTGGGCGCTTCGGTTATGGGGCACTTGAAGGGTGACAACACTTATGTACTCCAGTATTTTCAGACGTTTTCTTCCGATCCGGTAAAGCCGGCCATGCTCGGCGTGGCATTTGTTTTCGTGACCCATTTCATCGTGGTGCGTGGTGTGCGTAACGGGATAGAGAAAGCGTCGAAACTGTTGATGCCCCTGCTCTTTATCCTGCTGCTGATTATCGTGGTGGCCTCCTGCTCGCTGCCTGATGCGATGAAGGGGGTGGAGTTCCTGCTGAAGCCCGACTTCTCCAAACTCAACAGTCGGGTGTTCCTTGAGGCCTTGGGCCAAGCCTTTTTCTCGTTGAGTCTGGGCACGGCCTGTCTGTGTACCTATGCCAGTTACTTCTCCAGAGACACGCGGCTGTGGCATTCGGCGGGGCAGATTGCCTTGGTGGATTTCCTGATAGCCGTGTTGTCGGGCCTGATGATTTTTCCGGCTGCTTTCTCTGTGGGCGTTCAGCCCGACAGCGGTCCGTCTCTTATCTTCATCACTCTGCCCAACGTGTTCCAGCAGGCCTTTGCCTTTATGCCGTCGTTGGGCTATGTGATTTCCATTATGTTCTATGCACTTCTGGTCTTTGCCGCACTGACATCCACCATCTCCATGCATGAGATAGGCACGGCCTTCTTTACGGAGGAGTTGGGGCTGAGGCGTTCGCATGCCGCATGGGTAATTACTGTTTGTTGCAGTATTCTGGCCGTGTTCTGTTCCTTGTCAGTCGGACAGTCGGAGATACAGTTGTTTGGCAGGCCCCTGATGGACTTCTGCGATTATGTGACGGCCCAGGTGATGTTGCCGTTGGGCGCACTGTTGACAAGCATTCTCGTGGGCTGGCTTGCTTCAAGGTCGGTGGTCCGCAATGAGTTTACCAATTATGAGACATCATCCGCCAAGGCGTATTATCCTTTCTATATGTTCTGTGTGCGCTATATTGTACCAGTCTGTATCCTTCTGATTCTGATGCATCAGTTTGGCATAATATGATTTTCAGAGAGTTTTTCTATCTTCAGAAGTCTGACCGTAAGGTGATTCTTACCCTGCTTTGCGTGATAGTCGTCGCGTTGGGAGTCATCTACTGGACGGGTGGAAAGACAGAAGGGGCGTCTGTGGCGGATAGCCTTGGCCGAAAGCCTTATCCTGTTTCCCGACGGCATCAGTCCCGGAACTACTATGTTCCTCCGAGGCGGGTGGAGCGCTTCGCGTTCGATCCCAATACAGCCGACAGCACACAGTTGCTCCGGCTGGGGCTGCAGCCGTGGCAGGTGCGCAATATCTATAAGTATCGGGCCAGGGGAGGTATCTATCGTCAGCCATCCGACTTTGCGCGGCTGTATGGCCTCACCGTCAAGGAGTATCGCGAGTTAGAGCCTTACATCCGGATCTCCCGTGACTATCAGCCCGCATCAGTGTTGGTGGAGAAGGAACGCGCCTCGGCTCCGCGCGACACTGTCGTCGCCCGCTATCCGGAGAAGATTAAGGAAGGGGAGTTTGTGGATCTGGCTGTCGCAGATACGACAGCCTTGAAGCGGGTGCCGGGCATCGGCCCCTATTTCGCGCGGAAGATCATACAATACCGTGAGAGACTTGGGGGCTATGTCAGTCTCCGGCAGTTGGATGAGATAGACGGTTTCCCAGAAGAGTCAAAACACTATCTGACTATTGGGAAAGCCGCTCCCCGGCAGTTGGATGTCAACCGGCTCTCACTCGAAGCGTTGCGGCGTCATCCCTATATCAATTTCTATCAGGCGAAGGCCATCACCGATTATCGCCGGTTGCACGGGCCGCTCAAATCCCTCTATGACCTGCGCCTGTCGAAAGACTTTCCTGCGGAGGCCATTCAGCGTCTGGAGCCTTATGTCGAATGCCGTTGAGTGATGACCCTTTTACCTTTTTACCTTTTTACCTGTGCCTTTTCTATTCTGCAGGTATGTTTGTTTTTCCTGCATTGCCTACATTTACGCGTAAGTTATTGATTGTGTGCCTTCTATGCTATGTAGGCAGATGTTGCTTATGTATGCACGTTCATTTCTTCTTGCGCACCAGATAGAGCATCCCCTTCGTCACGCGCTTCTGCCTAAGGCGGGGCACGCTCTTCAGATATCTGCCGAAGGGGGCCACGCCCATGGCGTTCAGCCCTGCTCCGGCGATGCGCCGCAGACTGTCGTAGATGGCCGTGGGCGACATCCATTCCCCGTCGTCCTCGCTATTGGCGGGCTCGTAATACTCGTTGAAATACAGCAAGGCGGGCGGCGTGATCTGGAAGGCGCGGTTGTGCTCCTGTATCTCCCTCACCTCTTCAGGCGTGAACCACCACTGCATCCTGCGCTCCGTCACCATCGTGTAGGCCTGCCCGTAGAGTCCCTCGTAGTTGGGCTCATAACTGGTGTCGATGGGAGCCGTCAGACTCACGCAGATGAAACGGCGACTGCCGGTGGGGTCGCTCAGTGCATTCTGCTCGTTTGTTGTGGCGATGAATGAGGCGTAACGCTTGAACTCCTCGACGTGCTTGCCGTAGGGGCGCTTGATCTTCACGCTGGGCAGTTGGATGATGTTCTTCAGAAAGTCCTCCTGCAACTTCGGGCTGATCCGGTTGAACTCGTCGAGGTTGATGAGCAGGAAGTTGTGCATCGCCTGCAGCGTGGGCCGCTTGTCGCTGATCTCCAGGTTTTCATGGAATCCCCAGCGCAGTTCCTTGGGCAGCAGGTTGCGGCAGAACGTTGTCTTGCCGTCGCCCTGTGGCGAGATGAGCAGGGGCACCACGGAGTTGCCGTAATCCTGGCCGATGGGGAGCCACTGTGCCACCATGTATAGGAACCACTTCTTGAACCACGTCTCCCACTGCGGGATGTCGCAGGGCACGGTGCGTGCCAGCATGGCGATATGGTCGGTCTTGCCGTCCCAGGCTTTCGAGACCTTCAGCAGATAGTCCTCCACGGGGTTGCTCTGCCGGATCAGGTTCGAGCGTACGTATCGTCTGACGTCCTTGTCTCTTACGTCCAGGCCTGCCAGCCGCGCCTCGATGCTGATGCCGTTGGCGGCGGCTTCGTCGCAGGGCTTCCAGTCCTGTATCCACGTGTTGTTGGGCCGGTATTCCGTGTAGCCCATCACCGTGTTGTAGCGGAACACGTAGCGGGTGGTCAGAAAGCGGATGATCCGCCGCGTCTCGAGCCCGATGTCCGTGTTGTCCTTCAGGGGTTGCGGCTTGTTCTCCGTATAGACGGCCGCGACGATGGTCCTGCAGGTGTCCTCGTCATAGTCGGCCTTGAACTTGTGGTGGTTGTGGAGGTGCAGGAATGCCTCCTCCTCGGGCACGCCCATCTGGCAGAGCCGCGTGGCCAGTTCTGTGATGTAGGCCTCATGCCGCTGCGACTCGATGAGATCGATCGTGTCTTCGTAGGCCTGTTCCGCCGCCCGCTCGTACATCCGCTCATAGTCGGCGTAGAGTCTCAGGTCCACCTCTCGCTGTTCCGGCGTCTCGGTGGGAGGCTCCGCGTTGGCGAAGGGGTTGAGCAGCACCAGGAGCGGCGTCGGCTGCGGGTTGTAGTATGGCGACTTGTCCAGAGTCATGAGGAACCCGCTCCTTGCCGAGACCACCTGTCGCTCAATGGGCTTCTGCAGGATGCCGCTATATGCGGTGCAGGCGGCCTCGTAGGCCTTCTTGCAGAAGATGTCGATGTCGGCCTCCCTTTCTGGCATCGGCCCCTCCTTGGGGGCTACGGCCACGATGACCTCCACGCTCCGTCCGTCGGCTCCGGCAAATGCCGCCAGCGTCATCGGCAGCATTTTCGAGGCCTCTTTCACCGCCTCGATGTCTTCCGGTCTGAGCAGACTGCCTACATGGAGCGTCACCAACCCGTTGAATGCCAGAATCTTAAGGTTTCCGTTCTGGGTCTTCTCCATTTCGACGGAAGGATGGATTCTTGCGATGGGGTGCTCTCGCTCGTATGATGTGGAATCGCCGTTCTCGGCGATGTATCTGCGCAGTTTGCCGATGTCCTCGGCCTTCGTGTCCGTCCGGATGCGCTCCATCAGCCACTCCAAAGGCTTTACTTGGAGATGCGCAACCTTCTTCTTGTCTGTTCTTACTATCGAAATCTTCATAGTCATCGTTTGTCGTTTGTTCCAAGCCCTGGGACTTTTCTAAAGTGGCTCTTGTTGCTGCTAAAGTGGCACTTATTGTTTCTAAAGAGGCACTTATTGTTTCTAAAGAGGCACTTATTGTTTCTAAAGAGGCTCCTGTTCTTTGTCCCAAGGCTTGGGACAAACCCCAGGAAATCGTTGGGGTTGGTTGCCTCCTCTGTTGTCGTCCTATAATCTGTCATGCCTGTTTGCTTACATTATTATATTTTGCATACATTATTTATATGCTTGATTGACAGTATGTTGCGTCTAAATGTAGGCAATGTATGCACTTTTCTGCGGTGGTCGATATTATATTCATACTCAATTCTCCGTAGCATGCTGTACCCTAGCGATTTACGGGGTGGTCTTATGGTGCCGCGCCTCCAGCGGAGGTTTGAATTAATTTGCAAAATTATAAAAAAAATAATAATTAAGCAAGTTTTCTTGAAAAAAAATACTAACTTTGCGGCAAATATTTGTAAATCGTGTCAATATGTTTGGACTTGGAATGCAAGAGATACTTATTATCGCACTGATTGTCCTGCTGCTGTTCGGCGGCAAGAAGATTCCAGAATTGATGAAGGGCCTGGGCAAGGGCGTGAAGAGTTTCAAGGAGGGAATGAATGAGGTGACGGACATCACGAAGGATGGCGATAAGAGCGAAGAGGCGAAAGGTGAAAAGTGAGAGACCTCCCCTGGCCCCTCCTGTAGAAGTGGGAGATGGTTCGGCCATGACCTTCTGGGACCATCTGGATGAGTTGCGCTCGGTCATCATCCGTATCCTCGTCATCACGGCACTGGCTGCAGCGGTGGCGTTCTGTCTGAAAGACGAGTTGTTCGCCGTGGTGCTGGCACCCCGCACGAGTGATTTCATCACATACAGACTGATGGGCGTGGAGCCGTTTTCGATTCATCTGATGAACACGGGGCTGACGGAGCAGTTCATGATCCACCTGAAGACGGCGATGTATGCCGGACTGCTGATGGCTTCACCTTATATTATATATATGTTGTTCAGATTCGTGTCGCCGGCACTCTATGACAACGAGCGGCACTATGCCACGCTGCTGGTGGCGAGCGGTTATCTGATGTTTATGAGCGGTACGCTGCTCAACTATTTCCTGATATTCCCGCTGACCGTGAAGTTCCTGGGTACTTATCAGGTGAGTGAGGACGTGGCGAATATGCTGACCCTGCAGTCGTATATGGACACGCTGATCATGATGAGCCTCGTGATGGGCATCGTCTTCGAACTGCCGGTGGTCAGTTGGATATTGGGGAAGATGGGACTGCTCACGGCTCCGTTGATGCGGACTTGGCGCAAGCATGCCATTGTGGCGATTCTGATTGTATCGGCTGTCATTACCCCGACGACGGATGCCTTTACGCTCCTCATCGTAGCCTTGCCGATATGGCTTCTCTATGAAGTGAGTATACTGATTGTGAGAACTAAATAACTAACAAATACGATATGTTGAAGAAAATTCGAATGACTCTTGCGGCGGTGTTCTTTACGCTGATAACACTGCTATTCCTCGACTTCACGGGGACGCTGCACACCTGGCTGGGATGGCTTGCCAAGATTCAGTTTCTGCCCGCTGTGATGGCACTGAATGTGGTGGGCGTCGTGGCACTGTTGCTGCTCACGCTCGTTTTCGGGCGCATCTATTGCTCCGTCATCTGTCCGCTCGGCGTCCTTCAGGACATCCTGGCGAGGTTCCGCCGGAAAAAGAACAAGTACAACTATTCCAGGGAAGTGCGCTGGCTGCGCTATCCCATGCTGGTGGTGTTTGTGATTGCCGGCGTTGCCGGTGTAGGCTCGCTCTTCCAGTTGCTGGCACCCTACAGTGCCTTTGGCCGCATCGCCACGATGCTCTTCCAGCCACTGTGGATGATGGGCAACAACCTGCTGGCCTACTTCGCGGAGCAGGCAGACAGTTATGCGTTCTACTCTGTCGATGTCTGGATGAAGTCGATGCCGGTGCTGGTTATCGCTGCCGTGACGCTGGTCGTCCTCTTCGTGCTGGCCTGGCGGGGCGGCCGCACCTATTGCAACACCATCTGCCCCGTCGGCACGGTGCTGAGTTTCTTCGCCCGTTTCTCATGGCTGAAGATCCGCTTCGACAGAGATAAGTGCCGCAACTGCTCGATGTGCTCGAAGAACTGCAAGGCCGCCTGCATCGACTTCAAGACCCACAGTGTAGACTATAGCCGCTGCGTGGTGTGTGGCGACTGCATCAGCAGTTGTAAGTTCGGGGCTCTGAAGTATGCCTGGAAGTCAGGCGCCTCCGAGGCTTCAGCCAAAAACGGGGAATCTGCCACTGCCGTAGATGCCTCCAAGCGCTCTTTCCTCCTGGCTACTGCCCTCGTTTCCACAGGTGCCTTGGCCCAGAAGAAAGAGAAACTGATGGATGGCGGTCTCGCTGAACTGGAAGAGAAGGCTGTCCCCGACCGCCAGACGCCGCTGACCCCGCCGGGCTCGCTCTCAATGTCGAACCTGTCGAAACACTGTACGGGGTGCCAACTCTGCGTGTCGGAATGCCCTAACGGTGTGCTACGTCCCTCTACCGACCTGATGCATCTGATGCAGCCGGTGATGAGTTATGAGCGGGGCTTCTGCCGTCCGGAGTGTACGCGCTGCTCGGATGTCTGCCCGGCAGGTGCCATCCAGCCGCTTGACAATATTGAGAAGTCGTCGATACAGATCGGGCATGCCGTCTGGATCAAAAAGAATTGCGTGCCGTTGACTGACGGGGTGGAATGCGGCAACTGTGCCCGCCACTGTCCGACGGGGGCCATTGAGATGGTGCCGTCAGACCCTGATGACGAGGAGTCGCCCATGGTGCCTGCCGTCAACGAGAATGTCTGCATCGGCTGTGGAGCCTGTGAGTATGTCTGTCCGTCGAGACCTTTCTCAGCGATTATCGTAGAGGGGCACGAGGTGCATAAGAAAATTTAGGAGGAAATGAAAATGAAGAAAGATATTTCACGTCGTTCGTTCCTGAAACTCTTCGGAGCAGGGACCGTGGCCACGGCTGCCACGCTGGCCGGATGCAAGAAGCCCGACAAGGCCGAGCAGCAGGCTGCCAATGAATATAAGGATCAGGTGGAGCCCCCTGTGGGCAAGATGACTTATCGTGTCAATCCGACCACAAAGGACAAGGTGTCGCTGTTGGGCTATGGTATGATGCGCCTGCCTAAGAAGGCTGACAATGATGAGGAGTTCGACCAGGAGATGATAAACCGCCAGGTGGACTACGCCATCGAGCATGGCCTGAATTATTTCGATACGTCACCCGTCTATTGCCAGGGACAGTCGGAGCACTGTACAGGTATCGCCCTGCATCGCCGCAAGCGAAGCGAATACTATGTAGCCACTAAACTGTCCAACTTTAATCCTGACTACCATTCGCGTGAGAAGGCCATAGAGATGTATCACAACTCGATGAAGGAGTTGCAGGTCGACTACATCGACTACTATCTGCTTCACGGCGTGGGCGGAGACATGTCTGATTTCGAGAAGCGCTATCTTGACAATGGCATCATGGACTATCTGCTCGAAGAGCGCAAGGCTGGCCGCATCCGCAACCTGGGCTTCTCCTTCCATGGTCAGAAGGATGTGTTTGATGAGATATTGGCTTTGCACGACAAGTATCACTGGGACTTCGTGCAGATCGAGTTGAACTATCTGGACTGGGACTTCGCCAATGAGATCAACAGTCGCAATGTGGATGCCTCCTACCTCTATTCGGAATTGCAGAAACGTGGCATCCCCTCAGTCATCATGGAGCCGCTGCTCGGAGGCCGACTGGCTAATCTGCCGCAGTTCCTCGTGAGCGACCTGAAGCGGCGTGACCCGCAGCGCAGTACGGCTTCGTGGGCTTTCCGCTATGCTGGCACTCCTGAAGGCGTGCTCACTGTGCTCAGCGGTATGACCTATATGGAACATCTGAAGGACAATCTGCTCAGTTATTGTCCGCTCGTACCGCTCAAGGCGCAGGAGCAACGCTATCTCGACACGGATGTCGCCCATAAGATCGTCGGACTGGAGAACATCCCGTGCAACGACTGTCAGTATTGCATGCCTTGTCCCTATGGCATCGACATCCCCGCCATCTTCGTACATTATAATAAATGCAAGAACGAAGGCTCACTGCCCTATACCATCGGTGATGCGGAATATCGCAAACATCGTCGTCAGTATCTCATCTCCCTCGACCGTGTGGTGCCACGCGACCGCCAGCCCGATCACTGCATCCAGTGCGGCCAGTGTGAGCCTCATTGTCCGCAGAACATCCGCATCCCCCGTGAGTTGCACAAGATAGATGAGTTCATCGAGAGCCTGAAGCGTCATCCTGACGGAATAGAACAAGCGTGAAACAAAAAGAAGTGGCTGAACATCAGCCACTTCTTCATTTAGACTCCTTGAATCTGTCGGCTACTGTGACGAATTAGGGTATTTGTCATATAGGTGTTGAGGCTTTGGAATGATGCCGCGATAGAAAACGCCTATGGATGCCGTAAGGTCGCAGTCGTATGTGTCTGTATGAACATATAAGCGCAGAATGTTATACAGGATTTCATCCTGACAGTTGGATATGGACTTGATGATTTGTGATGCTTTTGAAAGTTCAAACTTTGATACTTTTTTGTTATCAATTTTTGAAGGTTCATTTGCGGGATTCAAATACTTTCTGACTGTGTTTTGTGATATGCCGAGTTCTTCGGCAATCTACATTGACACAGTAGCATCATCACACCTTGCGCGACGTACATTCATCGGCAATGCGTATTTCAAGGTAAGTGACCCAAACTTGATAGGTCGCATGAGCGGACATGTCGATGGTAGCCGGGCATTCAAGCGATATAGAAATATCGAGGATGAAACGCTGAAAAGTGTTATTGACTTGATAGGCTAACAGAAATTCTTAGAATTATAAAGTAGAATTATTATAAAGTAGAATTATATTCTTAATAATATCTAAAAGATTTGGTTGGATAGCCAAATTAACCTATCTTTGCTCAATAAAAGTCGCGAAATATGGAGTTTGTTGATAGAAAGAAAGAGTTTTCCCGATTGCAGAAGGCATTGCTGAGAGAAAAACCTCAGTTCATAGCTGTGTATGGCCGTAGGCGTATAGGTAAGTCCACATTAATAAAAAAGGTGATGGACTTTAGTCGCGGTGACATCTATTTCTTGGCTGACAAGACCTCCGAGCCAAGCCAGCGACAGTTGTTCTCCGCTGCGGTGGATATGAGCATCGAAGGTTTCAGTATGGCCAGCTATCCTACGTGGGAATCGCTTTTTGTCAGTCTTAACAGATCCGTTGACCATCGTATCACCGTCTGCCTCGATGAATTTCCCTACCTTGTCAAAAGTTGTCCCGCCTTGCCTTCTATTCTTCAGAAATTGCTTGATGAGAAGAAATTGAAGTTCGATCTGATTATCTGCGGTTCTTCACAGCAGATGATGCAGGGCTTTGTCCTCGATAGCAAGGAACCCCTTTACGGTCGTGCTGACGAAATCATGAAAATGCAACCTATCGCTCCCTCTTTTGTCAGTCAGGCGCTTTGCTGTGATGCTGAACAGGCTGTACGAGAATATGCTGTTTGGGGTGGCGTTCCCAGATATTGGGTACTTCGCGAGAATTATGACAGCATCCATGATGCCATAGAGGACCTGTTGCTGACACCAGAAGGGACACTATATGATGAGCCGTCCAAATTATTGTACGATGAAATGCGCGATACGGTACAGGCATCATCCATATTATCGTTTATCGGTAATGGGGCAAACAAACTTTCAGAGATAGCATCTCGTGCTGAAAAACAGGCCACAGATATTACACCGCAGTTATCGAGACTGAAAGAGCTGGGTTTTATTACTAAGGAGATTCCTTTTGGTGAAAGTGAGAAAAAGAGTAAGAAAGGGTTGTACCATATTTCCGACCCGTTGTTACGCTTTCATTATCGCTATGTCCTTCCATATCGCTCACTCATAGAGTTGGGCAACAACCAAGCTGTCTTGAATGTGCTGACGAAGACGGAGAATGATTTTATCAGCCAGGCTTGGGAGGAGTTGTGTAGGAATTACATTAGTACTCATGGGTTCAATGACATCATGTATCAGATGGCATCTCGCTGGTGGGGCAGTTACTACAACGAGGAAAAGGACCAATATCTTCCTGTGGAATTGGATGTCGTAGCAGAGTCGTTTGATGGGAAGCATCTTTTCTTGGGTGAATGCAAGTGGCAGAATGGGAGTCAGGCTATTGATGCTAAGGAAGAACTTGAAAGACTCCAGACGATTGCAAAAGGCTTACCTTTTGCAAAGGGCCACGAGATACATTACGGTCTGTTCTTGCGGGAGGTCCCCAAACATCCAGAAGTTACCAAGATTTATTATCCGAACGACGTGTTAGCGAAGGTGTAGTGGTTAACGTCCAGCAATTGCAATAAATATATTCAGCCACGAAAAGATATTTTACCCTTTTCGTGGCTGAATATTATGGTGGGATTACCTTCTTTACGTATATGCTACTTCGAGTTGTTTTTAGGAACGGCGGTGATCTTAACAATACGCTCTTCTTCCGGCAATGCTAATTGCTGCAATAGAAACTTTTGGTATTCTGTTTTCATCTAATTTTTTTGCCCTCATATCATAAAAATATTTAAACCGCTAAATAACCGCCAAAAACACAATAACAATTCTGCTTAAAAATAAGAAAGTGGTTGATTTTCAACCACTTTCTTTGTTTTCCGACTTTGTGATTGTCGGGATGAGGCGACTCGAACGCCCGACCCCTACGTCCCGAACGTAGTGCGCTACCAACTGCGCTACATCCCGATTTCTGGAAATCGGCTGCAAAGGTACGCACTTTTTTTGAATTACGTGCAAGAAACAGGATAAATTTTCGAAAAATTAATGATATTGCTTCTTGAACTGTATGAACTCGTCGCAGCACGAGACGTACTGGCTGGTGCGACTCGGGTCTTGCTTCTCCAGGTCGGCCAGACCGGTGAAGGCCCGGTACTGAGGCGACTGCCGCTTCACCTTCCATGAGCAGTCTCCTGTGTTGTCGTCCCATACCTCGACGCGCCAGCGGTTGTCTTCTCTGTACAACTCGCCCCAGGACATGGCGAAGAGGGCTTTCTCCTTCAGTCCGAAGTCGCTGGTGAGGGCTGCTTCCTGCAGATAGTGCAGGGTCTTGGCCGCGAGGTCGGTCTCGTTGACGCGCAGGGTGTCCGTCGTGCTCTTGAAGTCGCGCATCAGCCACCAGCAGTCGCCGCTGAAGTTGGCCTGTGCATATCTGACGGCCAGGTCGTAGCACCGCTGCTGGAGGGCCTTGCCTGAGAGGATGTTAAGCGTGCCCTCCTTCATCTGCATGTCCTTGGCGAAGAGTAGTCTCGGATTCTCGCGGATGGTCCACTTGTATTTCTCCACCTTTTCCAGATCCTCGTCCTTCAGCCACTGGCGCGTGATCCAGGGCTCCACCTCTATCTTGCGCAGCAGGACGTATATCTGGTAGCCCCGTTCGTTGTAGAACTTTGCGGGCACGTGCTCCAGCCACTTGATGGCCTTGTCCCACTGGCAGAGGCGCATGTATTTGGTGCCGATGAGGTCTTCCAGTATGGTGTCGTTCTTTTCGATATGTGCCTTCACGTATTTGTCGAGGTTGCTTCTGGCGGAGGTGTTGGTGTAGATGAGGTACTTCTCCAGCAGGTCCACCCGCATGGTGTCGATATAGGATTCGTAGCGGTAGGGGTTGGCTGAGTTCATCAGTCCGATGGCTGTCATGGGGCGGCTGCCGTAGTGGCTGAGTAGTGCCTGGTTCACGACGCGGTCCTTCACCCGGTAGTAGTAGCCGTCGTTGATGTCCTCCGGCTCCTTTATCTTCTCGTCGAGCCATGTGAGTTCGTCGGCTGCGTAGTCGTCGAAGTCCTCGCTGTCCTTGGCCTGCATGGCTGTGATGTAGAGCATCAGGCTGCGTGCGCACTCCTTCATCCTCACGGTGCCCTCAAGTTTGGTGGCGGCGAGGATGTCCTTGGTGGCCTGCTTCTTGTCGCCGAACATATACTCGAGCCAGGCTTTGGCGCTCTTCCAGAGGATGGGCGTGTCCGACTTGCCCCCGCGCACCACCTCTTCGCAGAAGTTGCGCATCTGCCACACCTCCTCATTGGTGAGGTCGCGTACGAAGAGTTTGCCGAATCCGTCGCCGTCAAGAGCCTCCTGGGCGTTGTTCACGAAGTCCTGCACCAGGAAGGGCAGCACCTTCGACGTGGGGTTCTGCTGGAAGTGCTGGCGGATGGCCTGATAGGAGCGCTTCTTGTAGTACTGCGTCATCAGGCTGTTGTAGTCGCCCATCTCGGCAAACAGTTCGCCGGCCTCTGCCTCCCGGCCGCTCTTGTAGAGGGCTCCGGCGTAGATGTTCTTCATCATCTCCTTGTAGACGGTGTCGATCAGGTCCTTGGCCGTCTGCTCCCAGTAGGTGATGTTCTCCTGATGGCGGCCCAGCATCATGTTGCAGCGCATGTAGAGCAGGGCGTGCTGCGAGCGCAGTTTGGTCTTCGTCTTGCTGAGGGCATAGGCGCGGATGGCCTGCAGGTCTTTCTGCTGCTGGGCTATCTCCTCCTTCGAGGGATAGTTCCAGTCGTACTGCTTCTGCCGCTCGATGCCGACACAGTCGAGATACTTCTTCAGGTTCTGCACGTAACTCACCATCAGGGCGTCGCCCTTTTCGCGGGCGGCCTTGATCACCTCGTCGCCATTAAACCAGTAGTACTGCTTGTCTATTCCGAGGTAGGCTTTCCAGTTGTTGTCGCAGACGGTCTGTGTCCGTTCGCTGAACTCCAGATAGTTGTAGGCGCTGAACAGATAGTCGTTGTGGGTGTCTATCCATCCGCCGCAGGCCTTGCCGGGCAGTGTGATGGCTGCCAGCATGCTAATGATGATAAATCTCTTCATAGGTTTCCGGTTTATATCTGTTAATATTGTCTTTGTCCAGATGATAGGTGATGATGCTGCGGCTCAGGTCGCCCCTTGCCTTCTCCACGGCCCGCTTCACGCGCAGTATCTCCTCTGCCTCCACGGTGTGCTCCACGCGCACGTTGTGGATATGTCGTATCCACTGGTAGACGGGATAGGCGGCAGCCATCGGCAGGTCGTAGTCGTCGAGCCGCTTCAGGTAGGGGGCCACGTCGCGGATGTCGAGTATCGGGTTTCTGCCTTTTTCGAGCAGGCGTCCGTCAGCCGAGCGTCGGTCCATGAACTTACGTGGGTCGCCGGTGTTGTAGATCATCAGCACACCGTAGGCCACGGGCGGTGCCGGCATCGAGAGTTGGTGAAGGCGGATGGTGGTTGAACATTGAACATTGAACATTGAACATTGGGCATTCACTTCTTTTAGGAAGTCGTAGTAGTTCTTCCGGCTATTGGAGGTGTAGTCGCAGTCGATCTGTATCTCGCTTACGCCTCGGATGCCGTTGGTCTCGTTTATCTGATGGACGCGCGCAACGATCTTCTCCGCCAGACCCTCATGGGGGGCGTGCATGCAGTCCTCGGTGATGTAGACGGTGGGGATGATTTCCACGCCTTCGGGCAGCGTGTCGCTGAAGGTGACGGTGGCATTGGGCCTGGGCTCGCCATTGTCGCCCATCACCACGTCGAAGTAGCGGCAGAACACCTTATTAATATTATATTGCTTCAGGAATGCCCGTTCCGTGGAGTCGAGCCTGAGGTCCGTGCGCCAGTAGTACACGGCATTGCCCTCCGGCAATAGGGTGGTCTTCTGACAACTGGCAGCCAGCAGTGCTATCAGGAGTAGGACAGGTGTGACTATCGTGTGGCGAGCGTTCATCTATAGCAGTTCGGGTAGTTGGAAGAGTTTCACGCTGTTGCTGCCCTTGATGAGGATGTAGCGGCCTGTGGGCTGTTGCTCACGGATGGCTGCCTTCACCTCCTCTACGTCATGGAATTTACGGAAAGGCGACGGGTAGGCGGACGAAGTCCGGGAATGGGGGCAGTTGATGTCCTTGAAGTTGTCGCCCACGAGCCACACCTCTTCGAAGCCCGAACGCTCGAGGTCGTCCACCAGACAGCGGTGCTCGCGCTCGCTCTCTGCCCCCAGTTCGCCCATCTGCCCGATGATGGCCATCTTGTGGGGCACCTCCATGCGGCGGAAGTTGTCCAGGGCGGCCTGCATCGAGGTGGGGTTGGCGTTGTAGGCATCCACGATGAGGTGGTTCTTCTCCGTGACGGTCATCTGCGAGCGGTTGTTCGAGGGGACGTAGTTCTCCAAGGCCTCGCAAATCTTCTTGCGCTCCACGCCGAAGTTGATGCCAACGGCGATGGCTGCCAGCAGATTGTCGATGTTGTAGGAGCCGATGAGGTGGGTCTGCACCTTGTGCCACTTCGTGCTGCGGCCTTCCTCTTCGAGCGTCATCAGTGGCTCGCGCCAGCGGAACTTCAGGAAGGGGGCGCAACTGATGACCTCGCCGCTGATGCAGGCGTACTGGTTGTCGGGGTCGGTGGAGTAGGGGGTGAGCCAGATGTCCTCGTCGTCGCCTATCTGGTCCATCAGATACTCGTTGTCGGCATTGATGAAGATGAGGCCGTCTTTGCGCGTGCGAAGGAAGTCGTAGAGTTCGCACTTCGTCCTGATGACGCCCTCGAATGATCCGAAGCCCTGCAGGTGGGCCTTGCCGACGTTGGTGATGAGGCCGCAGGTGGGCTCTGCCGTCTCGGCCAGCGTCTTGATGTCGCCGGGGTGGCTGGCTCCCATCTCGATGACGGCTATCTCGTGGTCTTTAGTCAGACGGAAGAGGGTCTTGGGCACGCCGACGTCGTTGTTGAAGTTGCCCTGGGTGTAGAGCACATTATATTTCTGCTGCAGCACGGCGGCTACGAGTTCCTTGGTGGTTGTCTTGCCGTTGGTGCCGGTGATGCCGACGACGGGGATATCGAACTGGCGGCGGTGCTCGCGGGCCAGGTCCTTGAAGGTCTGCAGGCAGTCATCGACGCGGATGATTCTTGACGACAACTCGGACAATTTCTTTTCGGCGTAACCTGTTGTCTCAGTTGTCATAGTTGTCGTTAAATCTTCGTCGACGATGGCGTAGGCGCAGCCCTTCTCCAGGGCGGCGAGTGCGAATTTGTTGCCGTCGAACGACTCGCCTTTGAGGGCGATGAAGATGGAGCCCTCGGGGCAGTCGCGGCTGTCGGTCGTGATGCAGGGGTGCTGCTGATAGATCTTATATAATTCCTTTATGTCCATAAGTGTTTCTATTTGTTGTGCAAAGATAGGCAAAAGTTAAGAATTAAGAGTTAAGAATTAAGAAAAAATGTCTGACGGAGGCAAATTTTCTTAACTCTTAACTCTTAACTCTTAATTAATTCGTATCTTTGCCGTCGATTATGGAATATAGCATCAACGTACAAGGGCGGCTCATGGATCTCTCGGAGCCTCAGGTGATGGGGATCCTGAACGTGACGCCCGACTCATTCTACTCCGGCAGCCGCAAGCAGACGGAGCAGGAGATAGCCGTGAGGGCCAACCAGATAGTGGCCGACGGGGGCACGATCATCGACGTCGGTGCCTTCTCCACGCGCCCCGGTGCTGCAGAGGTGCCGGAGGCTGAGGAGATGGAGCGCCTGCGCTTCGGGCTCGACATTGTGCGCCGTGAGTTGCCTTATTCCGTAGTGTCGGTGGATACCTTCCGTCCTGATGTGGCCCGGATGGCCGTCGAGGAGTTTGGGGCCGACATCATCAACGATGTCAGCGAGGGAGGCCGGACGGGTGTTGCCGGCGTGCCGCTGGGGCAGGGCGAGGACTATCCCGCCATCTTCCGCATGGTGGCCCAACTTCGCGTACCTTATATATTAATGTCAGTCCAGCCGACGCTCCGCGAGATGCTGATGGCCTTCGCCAGGGAGGTGCAGCAGTTGCGCGACCTGGGTGCCCGGGATATCATCCTCGACCCGGGCTTCGGGTTCGGCAAGACGCTGGAGCAGAACTATCAGTTGATGAGCCAGATGGAGCGGCTGCAGGTGATCGGGCTGCCGCTGCTGGTGGGCGTGTCGCGCAAGTCGATGGTCTATAAGTTGCTGGGCCATACGGCCAATGAGGCGCTCAATGGGACGACGGCTCTCCATGCCATCGCCCTGATGAAGGGGGCGTCGATTCTCAGAGTCCACGATGTGCGCGAGGCCGTGGAGTGCGTGAAGATCTTTGATGAATTGAAGGATCGAAGGATTGAAAGTTTGAAGTCTTGAGGAGTTGAAGTCATGTTGTTCGAGTTTGGCATAAAAGATATCATCGACATCCTGCTGGTAGCCCTGATGCTCTACTACATCTACCGGCTGATGCGCGAGTCGCGCTCATTGAACGTGTTCGTCGGCATCCTGGTGTTTGTGGCGGTGTGGCTCTTCGTGTCGCAGATCATCGAGATGCGCCTGCTGGGCAGTATCCTCGACAAACTGGTGTCGGTGGGAGTGATAGCGCTGATAGTCATCTTCCAGGAGGACATCCGCAAGTTCCTCTACAATCTGGGCGCCCACCGCCGGATTCGCGTCTTGTCTAAGTTCTTCACTTCGCAGAAGACGAAGGAGAAAGATCAGAAAGAGGTGAAGGCGATGATCATGCCCATCGTGATGGCCTCGATAAACCTGAGCCGTGGGAAGGTGGGCGCGCTGATCGTGCTGGAGCGCGCGATGCCGCTCGACGACATCGTGATGACGGGCGACGTGATCGACGCCAACATCAATTCGCGGCTGATAGAGAACATCTTCTTCAAGAACTCGCCGCTCCACGACGGGGCGATGATCGTCTCGAAGTTCCGTATCAAGGCCGCCGGCTGCATCCTGCCCGTCAGCCACAACCTCAGCATCCCCAAGGAGTTGGGCCTGCGTCACCGCGCGGCACTGGGCATCTCGCAGGAGAGCGACGCCCTGGCGGTGGTGGTCAGCGAGGAGACGGGCGGCATCTCCGTGGCCATCAAGGGCGAGTTCAGGCTCCACTTGTCGGCGGAGGAACTGGAGAGCATCCTGACGAAGGAGTTGGAGTAGCGTCCACGTAAAGGTTTTCACTTAAAATTCTGAAAAATAATCCGAATGCTGATGGTATTCGGATTATTTTTGCTACTTTTGCAATCTGAATATTACAGACAACATTTTAATATAAAACAAACTATGGATTTATTAAGTCAAATTGTAGCGCGTGCTAAGAGCAACAAGCAGCGCATCGTGCTCCCCGAAGCAGAGGAGGAGCGTACTCTCTGTGCAGCCGACAAGGCACTGGCTGACGACATCGCAGACATCGTGCTGATCGGCAATCCTGCCAAGGTGGAGGCCCTGGCCAAGGAGAAGGGCCTGCAGCATATCGGCAAGGCCACTCTCATCGACCCCGAGAACTATGACAAGAGCGAGCAACTGGCTGAGAAGTTGGCCGAGATCCGCAAGTCGAAGGGCATGACCATCGAGGAGGCCCGCAAACTGGTGAAGAATCCCCTGTATCTGGGATGCATGATCATCAAGACCGAGGGCGCCGACGGCCAGATCTCTGGTGCACTCTCGACGACGGGCGACACGCTGCGCCCTGCCCTGCAGATCATCAAGTGCCAGCCCGGCATCACTTGCGTCAGCGGTGCCCTGCTGCTCATCTCCAAGCAGAAGCAGTATGGTGAGGACGGTGTGCTCGTCGTGGCCGACGTGGCTGTGACGCCGATGCCTGATGCCAACCAGTTGGCTCAGTTTGCCGTCTGCACGGCTCAGACCGCTACCGCCGTGGCCGGCTTCGCCGAGCCCCGCGTGGCCATGCTGAGTTTCTCTACGAAGGGCAGTGCCAAGCACGAGGTGTGCGACAAGGTGATTGAGGCCACGCGCCTGGCCAAGGAGATGGACCCGAACTTGAAGATCGACGGTGAACTGCAGGCCGACGCAGCCCTCGTTCCCGGAGTAGGTGCCAAGAAGGCTCCCGGCTCTGAAATTGCGGGCAAGGCCAACGTGCTCGTGTTCCCCAACCTTGAGGTGGGCAACATCGGCTATAAGATGGTGCAGCGCCTAGGCGATGCCATCGCCATCGGCCCGATCCTCCAGGGTATCGCACGTCCTGTCAATGACCTCTCTCGTGGTTGCTCTATCGATGACATTTATTATATGATTGCCATTACAGCCTGCCAGGCTATGGACGCTAAAAAGTAATCAAGATATGAAGATATTAGTATTGAACTGCGGTTCGTCCTCTATCAAGTACGCTCTGTACAACATGGACGACAAGAGTGTGATGACCAGTGGCGGCGCAGAGCGCGTGGGTCTCGACGGTGCCTTTGTCAAGGTGAAACTGGCCAATGGCGAGAAGAAGCAGATCATGCACGACATTCCCGAGCATACCGAGGGCGTGAAGTTCATCTTCTCCCTGCTTACTGACCCTGAGATCGGAGTCATCAAGAGTCTCGACGAGATTGATGCCGTGGGCCACCGCATGGTGCACGGCGGAGAGAAGTTCAACAAGTCGGTGGTGCTCACCGACGAGGTGCTGAAGGCCTTTGAGGAGTGCTCTGACCTGGCTCCGCTGCACAATCCGGCTAACCTGAAGGGCGTGAACGCCGTGAAGGAACTGATGCCCGGCTTGCCCCAGGTGGGTGTATTTGATACAGCCTTCCATCAGACCATGCCTGCCAAGGCTTATATGTATGCCATCCCCTACGAACTGTATGAGAAGTATGGCGTGCGCCGCTATGGCTTCCACGGAACGAGCCATCGCTATGTCTCCGCCCGTGCCCTGGAGTTCCTGGGCATGAAGGCCGAGGGCTCGAAGGTCATCACCTGCCACGTGGGTAATGGCGGCTCGATTGCTGCCGTGGTCGACGGCAAGTGCGTCGACACCTCGATGGGCCTCACGCCCCTGGAGGGCCTGGTGATGGGTACCCGTTCTGGCGACATCGACGGCGGCGCCGTGACCTTCATCGAGAAGAAACTGGGCCTGGATGCCGACGGCATGTCTAACCTGCTCAACAAGAAGAGTGGCGTGGCCGGTATCACTGGCGGCTCAAGCGACATGCGCGACGTGGAGAACGCTGCCAAGGCTGGTGACGAGCGTGCCAAGTTGGCTCAGGACATGTACTTCTATCGCATCAAGAAGTATATCGGTGCCTATGCTGCCGCCATGGGTGGGGTGGACGTGATTGTGTTCACCGCCGGTGTCGGCGAGAACCAGGTGTCCATGCGCTCCGAGGTCTGCAAGGGCCTGGAGTTCCTCGGCGTGAAGTTCGACGAGCAGAAGAACCAGGTGCGCGGCGAAGAGGCCGTCATCTCTGCCGACGACTCTAAGGTGAAGGTTGTGGTCATCCCCACCGATGAGGAGTTGATGATCGCCACCGACACAATGAATCTGCTGTAATAGGCGGTAATATAAAAAAGCAAGCACTGATTGGCGCTACTACAATCAGTGCTTGCTTTTTAGTATAAAAATCCATCAAATATTTGGCGGTTCCAGTCTTTTTCCTTATCTTTGCACCGACAAACTGAAGTTAAACCCTCTAATTCAAGTATTATGCAAAAGCAACAAGGAAAAAAGAAAGGAGTCAAGAAAATGAGCAGACCGCAGTACATCCGCTTTGATTGGGCAGCGAAGAACATTCTCCGCAACAAGGCAGACTTTGTAGTATTTGAGGGATTCATCTCCGTCCTGGTGAAGGAGAAGGTGACCATCGTCGAACTGCTGGAGAGCGAGTCGAACAAGAATACGAAGGACGACAAATACAACCGCGTCGACATCAAGGCCAAGAACTCCAAGGGAGAGATTATCCTCGTTGAGATCCAGCAGACCCGCGAACTTGACTACCTGCAGCGGATGCTCTACGGCGTTGCCAGAGCCATCACTGAACACATGAAGACCGGCGTCAACTACGAACAGGTGAAAAAGGTGTTCAGCATCAACATCCTCTATTTCAAGTTGGGTGAGGGTACCGACTATCTCTATCACGGCCAGACTATCCTCTACGGTGTCCACGACGGCGACCAACTCGCCCTGACGGAGCATGAGCGCGAAGACTTGAAAGTAGTCTCGCCAGAGAATGTCTTCCCAGAGTACTACGTCATTCGCGTCAATGAGTTCGACAAACTGGCCGTAGACCCTCTTGACGAGTGGATGCGCTACCTGAAGGATGAGTATATCAGCCCCGACACGACTGTCCCTGGCCTAAAAGAGGCCCGCGAGCGGCTGGAGTATCTGCGGATGCCGCCTGAGCAGCAGCGTGCCTACGACCATTATCTCGATACGCTTGTCAGGGATACCGACGTGCTGAAGACCCAGTTGTTGGAAGCCCGCATCGAAGGAAGGAAAGAAGGAATGAAAGAAGGAAGGAAAGAAGGAATGAAAGAAGGAATGAAAGAAGGAATGAAAAAAGGACAGGCAAAAGGACGTGAAGAGAAAGGCTATGAAATAGCGAAGAGCATGAAGGCAGACAAGTTGCCGACAGAGACGATTGCGAAGTACACTGGCCTCTCCGCAGAAGAGATTGACGCCCTGTAGCGTACGATGTTTTTGAATATACAATTAAAACTGCCACTGACCCTCACGGGCTGGTGGCAGTATTGTTCTATTTATAAACCAATTTTATTTAGAACATTAAATTCATTTCAAGCCGTCCTACCCGTCACGGGCCAGAGGCTTCTGGATTATTAATATTGTTAAATTAAAAATGTATAATTTTATATTCAACATTTGAGCCGTCGCTATTCGTCACGAACCGCCGCCCTTATTAACAATAAATTTAAAAAACTTTTCTTGTCGCCAAAGCGAGGAGTCGAACCTCTCTACCGTTGTCCACCGTCTGGGCTGCTCTGCGTTTTATTTTACATTCTTCTATCTCCGTCTCTCAGGCCTATTAACTCCCGAAATCTCTTGAGTTAACTCGATTCAACGTTTGAATTAACTCACTCGATCATTTGAGTTAACTCACGTTATTTAGGCCCTTCTGACTGCTATTCCCTTCCTCCGAAGAAGAATCTTGACATTCCCGTGTGTACAAAAAGGCCCCTCCCTTCTGTGTTCCAGTGTGCATCAGATTGCCGCAGTAACAATATAACGCTTATGCTGGGCAAAATTCATGCCTGCAAAAGAGGCACTGGTAACAACTGTCCAGCCTGTTGCCTCGATGGCAGAACTGGCAGATGAATCATTAGAGTACTCCAGTTTAACACCATCTGAAGAGCCATTGAGTCCAGCCACAATAGGCAAGTAGATACAGGCATTTGTCGATGGAGCAGCAGAAATATCGACGTAGATATCCGGATATACCGTGAGATCATCGTCAAGTACTTGCAGATGCGTCTGTTTGCGCTCTGAGGGGTCTGTATAGAGACATGCTGTCAAATTTCCACTAAGCGGCTTGCCTGCAGAGTTTGTGATACGAAGGAATCTTGCCTTTCCAGAAAAGCCACTGAGGTTAAGCCTCAGAACAGCCACAAGATAGCGCAGATTTGAGATTTCAATATAACTGCCCTCAGTGCTATAGTTTGCATAGCCAAACATCGGCAGGTCGCAGCGGTAGCCACGCGTACCCTTTCCATCAATATTCGTCTGCTCGGCCTGGGCATCATAAACGAAAGTACGCGGGATTTCCACGTCAACACGATAGGTACGGGTGGAACGGTGGATATAACCTTTCACTTCCTTGCTTGTGGCACCACGCAGAATACCATACTTAGGTATGTCAACCCAAGGATCACTCCCACCATTCAGTTCTGCATCAAAATAAAAGCCGTCAGTCTGGAAAGTATAGAAATCATAAAGTTTCAACGATTCGTTATAGACATTCACCAAATCATTCTTCAGAAATGTGAGTTGTCCAAAATTGTTGTTGCGCAGCGCACGGGTTGTAGCACCTTCATCGTCGAATGGGTCAAATGAGAAGTGCAAATCACCAAACACCTGTGTACTAGATGTCTCTGCCTGTGGGGCTTCTACTGTCGGAGTTTCTTCCTTTGAACAGGCTACAAGAACAGCGACGACATAAAACAATGCTATTATAGAAAACAGATTCTTCTTCATAACTTCTATTTATTTGTTGCTAAAGCGGGGAATCGAACCCACATTCTTGCCCGCCGTCCGGGCTGCTTTGCATACTACATGAATTTAATATTAGAAATCTGGGGCGCAAGCGCGGAGCCTGCGCCCCAGACGTTAGAATACTATTTCTACAGGAGAAATATTGTTTTACTTAGCCTCCCAAGTCCACAGATAAGTGTAGGTAGTACTAACACCGTGGATGTGTGAAACTGGAGTGCCATCATCAGTATAGGCTGCCTCTCCACAATAATTTGTGCCATTAATTGAGCTATTGCCGATAGTCTGGTTGAAATGACCAGGTACTGCACCACCGCTCAGACCAATGAAGTTCTGCTTCTTAACGAATTTGTAGAACTTACCGGTAGAAGTAGCAGTATTAGAGGTGTACATCTTTGCTGCCTTGTCGAAGTTGATGCTTGCAGGAGCCACACCACCAGTAATGGTGATAACATTATTATTAGTTACGCTACCAATGAAGCCACCAACCTCAGCATAGGCAAGATCCATCTCATAGCCGCTATCGAAGGTCTGCTTAAATGAAATGGCAGAAGCATCACATTTGTCAAATGTAACATCAGCAGAAGTTGCACCGATCAAACCGCCCAGACGATAGTAGCCATCGATAGTTCCATCAACCTTAACATTTTCCGCACTTGTAATTTTTTGTGTGTTAAAACCGATGAGACCACCAACAACAGTCAGTTTCTTTGTGGCAGCAGCTTTGAGGTCGATGCCTTTGACGGTAATATTAGATAATACATCTATTGGCTTATTATTCGATCCGATGAGACCGCCAATAGAATTGGCATCAGCAGCCTTCGTACCCTTCACACCATCGATGGTCAAATCCTTGATTTTCGTAGCGCCATTATTTTCGTTGATCAGACCAGATGCAAGTGCATTAGTCAAGTTGAGGTGACTAATAGTGCGATTCTTTGCATTAAGCGTAAGAGCCTTGGCATCGTTAAACTTGAGTTCGTAACTCATGAATGATGCACCACTCATCTTGAAGCCTTTCCAAGTATCCTTGTCTTTGAGATCAATGTCATTGAAGAGTTGAACCTTGTTACCGAATAAACCATCGGCAACTGCCAACTGGGTAGCGGTGAACAGAGCGTTCTTAGTAAGTTCTGAACCGTTATATGTAACAGTTGTAAGTTCATGACCACTATTCTTCCAAGTTGTATTTGTAGCATATGCACCATTCCAAATGCTCGGTGTGTACTTAACAGTGTTCTCTTTAGCAATGGTCAGTTTATTGAAGTTCACGAGGCCCTCATTATCATCATTGAGCGTCAAGTTAATATACTTTTCCTCCCATGAACCGGCATTGTTCACATCAACTACAATCTCGCCAACGTAACCCTGCACGAGTTTCAGCGTCTTGGCTGCACCATACATGGAGAGTTGACCATTGATAGCCTCACCTTCGGTAGCCAGGGCAATCTCCACGTCACCCTTCATCTCAACGTTACCAGTAACAACTGTTCCGTTAACATTCTCAAGATCGGTGGTGATAGTGATATGACCCTTCACGGCATCCGACAGGTCGATAGAACCGTCAACGGTACCGTCGATGTCAAGGTTAGTCCAAAGACCACCTGCAGCACCAGTGATGTCACCCGTCAGAGCACCGTCAACAGTGATGTTGCACTCTGTGTCCTTAGTAATACCAGCAGCAGCCGTGATGTCACCAGTCATAGTGCCATCTTCACCAAGAGTAATCTCTGTAGTAGCCTCGCTACCAGCAATATCACCAGTCAGAGTTCCGTCCACAGTCACTCTTTCGGTCAGAGGACCAGCGGTGATGTCACCCTGCAGTTCACCATCAACCTGAACAAAGGCTGTCTTATTTTCCGCTGCACTCAGATCGATAGCGTCAACCATCTTAGCATTCTCGGCGATGGTGACACTCAGCACATCATCTTTAATAGAACCACCAGTCCACTTGAAGCCTTCGGTCTTCGTTGTTCCGTCACCAACCTGAATATGTCCTGCAAAAGCATTAATATTCTGATTGTTTGTGAATTCACCAGCAATAACAGCCTTACCTTCTACGAGGTCTACACGTAAACCGGCATTATTTGCCGCTTCTGCCTTAAGCTTATCTCCGAAGTTGAGAGTGATGGTGCCCTGGAAAGGATTCTCAGGATCCAAGTCCACAATCTGGAGATAACCTTTAGTGCGAGTCCATGTTGTGAAACCGTCAGCCAGCGTGATGTTCACATTTACATCATTTTCAAATGCAGGTAGGTAAATAACTTTATCAACACTGGCTTCGTCTTCATTGATAGTGAACGACTTGGTGATGTCGATATCGATGTCACTGCTGGTAGACTGATACTGAGCAAGGATGTCACTGACGAGTTTCGGGTTCATATCCTCAAACGAGAAGGCTGCAGAACCTGTGTAGCGAGAGTGCTGCTTGAATTCCTTGCCAGGGAAGCTCATACCTGGGATGGTCACCCATTCATCCTTAGAAATCATGTTAGGATCATCTTCTGTACGATTGGCAGAGTACTCCAGACGGATATTGTCCACGTCACCATCGAGTCCAGGAACTACAGGGATGTAGATAACTGATGTGTTAGAGGGTACTGTGCGCAGGTCGATATAGAGATAGGGAGCCCAAGGCAGATCCTCGTCCAATGCTGCGAGTTTCACATCCTTACGCTTCGACTCGTCACTATAGAGTTCGGCAGTCAGCGTACCGCTCAGCGGCTTGGCATCAAAACCAATGGCGTTTTCATTATCTAAAAGAGAGAAAGGATAAGTTGTGTCGCCGCTGTAACCATAGTTGATCAGACGGAGCCAACTGGCGTTACCGACAGCCTTCTCCAGATCGATCTTCAGGATACCGGTCATATAGCGGAGTTTGCTGACCTCCACATAACCTTCTTCTGCATTCAGGCTGGCATAGCCGAATGCGGGCAGGTTGCAGGCATAGAGTCCATCGCCCTCTTCATAGGTAATGATCTGTGGAATCTCCATATCCACGCGAGTGGTGCGTGAAGCACGGTCTGTATAGGCCTTCTTCACATTCTTACCGGGCATCACACCGTACTTGGGTACTGCCACCATCTTCTCGCCCTCGCTTGCATAATAGAAAGCATCCTCCTGGAAGGTGTACCAGTCAACTGAATAGAGTCCCTCGTCGTAGACATTCACCTGGTCGCCTTCTTCGAAGGTCAGCGTGCCGAAGTTGTTGTCACGCATAGAGCGTGTAGCAACGTCGTTGTCAAAGCCATCCCAACTCATGCGCAGGTCGCCCTTATTGGCCACGTCCTGCTTCTTTACGTTGGAGGTTTCAAACTCATCGGTAGAGCAACTGGCCAGTGCTATGGCTGCCAATGCTACCGGGATAAACTTGAAATACTTTTTCATTTTGTTGTTTTTAAGTTATTAATGTTTGTAAAAAGTCAAATTCTGAGATTGACATCGGGAATTAGCCTTCGCCACCCTCATCATCCCATTCGTCCTCTTCCACACCCTTTGCATTGGTGCTACCAGCAAGAAGCTGACCTTCGATTTCGAGTTCTACGACCTCCACTGCGGGAGACTCGTACCATTTCAAATCTTTCTTGTCCATAGTTTTTTTAAAAGTTTTAATTGTTAATAAATAAAAATTGATATAACGTTAATATTTGAGTATAGACACAACAAATGTGTTGGCCAACACTCCCCTGCCAGTCATATACGCCATTTCATCAACAGCCAAAACCCATGGAAACAAAAAAGACGTGGGAGTAAGTTCCTCCGCGCTTATCCCTAACTCCAGGCCTTCGCATTGCCCCTATATGAGGATAAGCAACGTTAAGCCTGCCCACGTCAGGTGATTATATACATACACACTACCACCTGACCTGGATCCCCAAGGCCTATATACGCAAAGACAGTACCCCCACGGGTACACCTTATTATATATAAAGGGGAAATCAGGCATAGGGGATATGAAATCAACCTATACGTAGACGTCTCTGTTGCATCACCGCTGCATATAGATTCAAAGTTGCGAAGTTTGAAGTTACAGACAGGTAACGTTTCGAAAACGTCCTTCCGAGACTGGCCGTACAACTGGCCTGAGGTCTCGTTCCACAAAATTAATTTTGTTACCCGCCCACGCGCGGACAGGCCCTTATTCGGATGCAAAGATAAGTATATTTTTTGAAATAACAAATATTTTTTAAGAAAAATCACATTTGGAGGCAAAAAAAGTGACTTCCGGCTGAAAATTGCCCGATATATCGGCCTACGGACTGGGGCATAGGGAAATCCCGACGAACAATTCGGGGATTCCCTTTGCTTTTATCGATTATTATGCTTACCTTTGCACCATCAAACAGTAAAACAGATGTCGAACTTAAAGTAAAGGAAAGGGTAAGATGATGAAGAAGATCTACACAATGCTGATGATGGCGGTGATGGCACTGGCCTTCACCTCCTGTAATGAAGACGCGCAAATCGCCCGTACCCTTGAGGGTACCTGGAGGGGCAATATGTATATATCCTCCAACTGGAGCGGCCGGACCTATAATGCCACCTATTCGGAGATCACGTTTCTGAAGGATCCATACAAATACTCCAGCGGAACCGGCTACTGGGTGGACTACTACAGCGATGCCCCTTGGGACTATGTGGCCAACCACATCGAGTGGCGCGTGGATTTCGGGGTCATCGACATCTACTTCGTGGAGGACGGGGACAGGATGCAGATCCGTGATTACCGTCTCGACTACGACCGCTTCTACGGGACAATCTATGAGAACGGACATACGGTGGATTTCGAACTGCTGAATACGAGCCGCCCGTACTACAACGACTACCGCTGGGGCTATGACAGTTGGTATGACGACTGGAACTACTGGGCTCGCACCCGCAATGGCGAGGCCGGCGATGCGGACAAGGCAGAAAAACCGAAGCGCTTTGTGAATCCGGACAGAGAATAGAAAGCGAAGAGCCGCTCCCGACACTGGGAGCGGCTCTTCGTTTAGTATTTCTTGTAGAGCGTCGATGCGTCGTAGCGCCCCTCCATCACGTCGAGGATCTCCTCCTCCGACGACAGGTTGAAGTCGCCGGGGATGGTATTCTTTAGGGCCGCTGCGGCCAACGAGTAGTTCAGTTGCCGCTGGTAGTCGCCGGGGAAGAGGCTGACGGCATGGAGCCAGCCGCCCATGAAGGCATCGCCCACGCCGACGGGGTCGATGACGTCGGGGATGTCCATGATGGGCGATTTTAGCAGTTCACCATCCGTCCAGAGCAGGCCCGTCAGCGTGTGGTGCTTCGACGAGACTTCGTTGCGCATGCCCATCATCCAGTGCCTCACCCGGGGATAGCGGGCGTGCAGTTCGTCGAACCACTCTCGGTACTCGTCCATCTGCATCTGGAAACTGGAGTCGATGGCGGTGAAGGGTGGTTGGGGATGCTGTGAGAGCCAGTCGAACTCTACGGCATCGCCGAACATCATGTCGCATCGGGAGAGCATGCGGCTGAGGGTCTCATGGGGATTGGCTCCATCGTATTTCCAGAGATTCTTACGGTAGTTGATGTCGAAACAGACGGTGACGCCGAATTCGTCGGCGATGTCGAGGGCCTCGAAAGTGGCCTCGGCGGCCTGCTGCGAGATGGCGGCGGTGATGCCCGACACATGGAAGTATCTGCAGTCCTTCAGTATCTCCCGCCAGGGGATCATGCCCGGCCTGAGGTCGTAGTAGGCCGAATTGGCGCGGTCGTAGATCACCTTGGGCGGGCGCATGCCGGCAGCGGGCTCGAAATAGTAGGTGCCGATGCGCTGCCCGCCATAGAGCACCCGGCTGGTGTCCACCCCCAGTTGCGCCAGGTTCATGGCCCCGGCATGGCCCACGGGGGTGTCGGGCAGGCGGGTGATATAGGTCACGTCCTCGCCCTGCGTGGCCAGCGACACGGCTACATTGGCCTCGCTGCCTCCGTATTTGCTGGTGAACATGTCGCCCTGCGTCAGTCGCAGGTGGTCTGGTTTGGAGAATCTCAGAAGCAGTTCTCCGAATGTTACAATCTTTTGTCTGTCCATATCTGTTTTTGTGAATTGTTCCTATAGTTGGCTCTCGCCCTCGATGTATTGCGACATGAGCAGGTGGTCGCCGTCCCAGACGACGTAGGAGAAGTGGGTGATCCAGTCGCCGAGGATGATCATGCGGGCCTTTTTCGTGAGTTGCAGGTCCACCTCAATATGCCGGTGCCCGTAGATGAAGTAGTCGACGTTGGAGTGATACTGGATATACTTCTTGGTGAAGAGCACCAGATGCTCGCGGCTCTCACCCATATAGGCCGGCTCCTCGCCGCCGGGCCGCTTCAGGCGGCTGTGCTTGGCCCAGTTGAGGCCGAACCATACGCCCCAGCGGGGATGGAGGGCTGAGAAGGCCCACTGGCAGAGGCGGTTGTGGAAGATGCTCTTGATGAGTTTGAAACGCTTGTTGGGGTCGCCCAGCCCGTCGCCATGGGCCAGGAAGAATATCTTGCCGTAGATCTCCGTCGTCTCCGGCTTCTTGTGCAGGATGACGCCGCACTCCTTCTCCAGATACCCATAGGCCCAGATGTCGTGGTTGCCTGTGAAGTAGTGTACCTCCACGCCCATGTCCGTCAGTTCCGAGAGTTTGCCCAGAAACCGGGTGAACCCCTTGGGCACCACATATTTATACTCGTACCAGAAATCGAACATGTCGCCGAGCAGGTAGACGGCTGCGGCCTTCTCCTTGATACTGTCAAGAAATCTCACCAGCCTCCGCTCCTGCATTCTCTGATGCGGGATGGCCAGCGACCCGAGATGGGCATCGGAAAGGAAATAAACGCTCTTCATCAGTGAAAGTCTTAGTGATCTGTGGCTTCAGTCAAGTCCCAGTTCGACTCTTGCCTCTTCCGACATCATCGACTGGTCCCAGGCGGGCTCGAAGACGAGGTTGACGTTGGCGCCCTTCACGCCGTCGACGCTCTCCACCTTCGTGCGTACATCTTCTAATATATAGTCGGCGGCAGGACAGTTGGGGGCAGTGAATGTCATATCCAATTCTACTGATGCGTCTTCCTGCACGTCGATTTTGTAGATCATCCCCAGGTCGTAGATGTTGACGGGGATTTCAGGGTCATAGACGGTCTTCAGCACGTCCACGATCCGCTCTTCTATTTGGGTCTTCTCTTCTTGTGTCATTATGCAAATGATGATTTGTCGGCGCAAAGGTAGTGAATAAAATTGGAATGACAAAACAAATCCGTGAAAATAGTAACAGGGGGCGCATCCCTGCGCCCCCTGTTACTTTACTAACCAATTAATAACTAACAATAACCTAATTTATGTATGAAAAAACTAACTTTCCTTTGTTTGACGATGCAAAGGTACGACGAAATGTTGAGCCCTGAAAATCCGTTCAACGAATCGCCCCGTTTTTTCAGCAAAGTCGGTCATTTGTATTTTGTTAGCATTTCCCTTGCTCGTGGAAGGAGTAGTAGAGGCCGTCGGTGACGATGACGTGGTCCATGAAGTGGATGCGCATCAGACTGCAGGCGCGCTGGATGCTCGTGGTCAGTTCGTTGTCTGCACGGCTGGGTGTGAGGTTGCCCGACGGGTGGTTGTGGCAGACGGCCAGGATGGTGGCATTGGCCAGTACGGCCTCACGGATGATGATGCGTATGTCGACTGCCGTCTCTGTGATGCCGCCGTGGGAGATGCGCACCTTCTTGATGAGTTGGTAGTTCTGGTTGAGCAGCAGTATCCAGAACTCCTCCACGTCGAGGTCCTGCATCACGGGATGCATGTGGTTGTAGACCTTCGTGGCCGTGTTCAACTTGGGGCGCTCCTCAGGGCTCTCAGCCTGGCGGCGCTTGCCCAGTTCGCAGGCGGCGAGGATGCTGATGGCCTTGGCGTCGCCGATGCCGTTATACTTGCACAGGTCGTGGGTGGAGAGTTTGCCCAGCGTGTTCAGGCTGTTGTTGCAGTCGTTGAGAATCTCCTTCATCAGGTCGACAGCGCTCTTCTCCGTGGAGCCGGAACCGATGAGGATGGCCAGCAACTCGGCATTGGTCAGCGCCTCCGCGCCCTGGGCGATCATCTTCTCACGGGGGCGGTCCTCTTCAGCCCACTGGTTGATGCTTAGTTTGTTGCTCATCGTTGCTGGGTTTTATCTGCCGGATGAAGGATGTCTGCTGAACAGGGCCTCGATGAAACCGATGCCGTAGCCCGTCAGTTGGATGAAGGCGGCAGGTACGGAGTAGAGCCCTACTATGAGACTGCGGTTGCGGATGCCCGAGTCGATGAAGATGAGCAGGGCATACAGCAGGATGGGCAGAATGGACAATACGGCAATCGTCGACGACAGGCACGGGGCCACTCCCGACAGCCAGCAGCCGACGGCCACCAGACAGCACAGCAAGAGGGCGGCGACGCCTGCGGTGAACACGGCGGGCAGCGCATGGACGGGCTTCAGTGCCTCGGGGTACTTGCGCCACAGGTTGATGCGGGCATAGCCGCTGTTGTAGACCTGCCGCCAGAAGCGGCGGAAGTCGGTACGGCGCTTGTGCCACAGCCAGGCCTCCGGGAAGAGCCGGCAACTGTAGCCGCCTCTGAAGATGCGGATGCTGAAGTCGATGTCCTCGCCATAGAGCGACATCTTGGAGAAACGCTCTGCTGAGAATCCTCCCAGGTCGAGATAGACCTGTCGGCGCACACCCAGATTGAAAGAGCGGGGGTGGAACTTCTCCATCTGCTTCTTTCCACCGCGTATGCCACCTGTGGTGAAGAAGGAGGTCATCGCGTATGAGATGGCCTTTTGGATCGTAGTGAACGAGTCGTGAGCAGCATCCGGACCTCCCCAGGCATCACTCGGCTGGCGCCGCAGTTCGTCTTCGATGGCCTGCATGAAGCCGGGCGGCAAAACAGCGTCGGAGTCTACGATGACCACATAGTCACCATTGGCCCGTTCCACGCCGTAGTTGCGGCTTTGGCCAGGACCGCTGTTTTCCTTGAGGTAATAATGCAAGTCAAGGATGTCTGCGTACTTGTCGCAAACATCCTTGCAGGGGATTTTCGATCCGTCCTCTACGATAATCACCTCGAAGTTCTTGAGCGTCTGTGATCCAAGGCTCTCCAGAAGTTCGTCTACCTCGTCGGGACGATTGAAAACCGGAACGATAATGGAATATTTCATTCCTTATTCCTTGACACGGGCCAGATAACTGCCGTCGCGGGTGTCCACCTGAATCAGGTCGCCCTCGTTGATGAACAGAGGCACGCGAACCTCAACGCCCGTCTCCAGTGTGGCAGGCTTCAGGGTGTTGGTGGCTGTATCGCCCTTCACGCCCGGCTCAGAGTGAGTGACGCGGAGCACGGTCTTAACAGGCATCTCGGCATAGAGAATGGTACCGTCGGTGGTGTCGCTGACCACTTCCACTATATCGCTTTCCTTCATGAACTCATGGCCGATCACCAACTCGTTGTCGATGGGGATCTGCTCAAATGTCTCCTGATTCATGAAGATACGGCCTGACTGATCCTCATAGAGATACTGATAGGGGCGGCGCTCGATGACGACGTCCTCCAGTTTTTCACCGATGTTGAAGCGACGCTCCAGCACGCGGCCGTCAGAGACGTTCTTCACCTTGATGATCATGATTGTGTTACCCTTGCCTGGCTTTCTGTGCTGGAAATCGATGCACACCCAGATGCCACCGTCCATACGAATGGCGGTGCCTTTCTTAATGTCTTGTGAATTAATCATATAAACTTTAAAATGTTGATATTATATCGTTTTCGGCTGCAAAGGTACGAAATAATTATGAATTATGAATTATGAATTATGAATTTTTCCCAAAAAACTTGCGTATTTCGAAATAAATGCGTAATTTTGCACCCCAAAATGAACAAATAGTATCAATAAAATAAGTAAAAAGCAATGAAGAGAACATTTCAGCCGCACAATCGCCGTCGCGTGAACAAGCACGGCTTCCGTGAGAGAATGGCAACAAAGAATGGCCGCCGTGTATTGGCTTCACGTCGCGCTAAGGGCCGCAAGAAGTTAACTGTTTCTGACGAGCATCATGGAAAGTAATCCGCTGATTTCGCAGAAAAACAAGTTAAAATAGAAAGAAGTAAGGTTTAATCTTTGCTTCTTTCTATTTTTTTTGTACCTTTGCAACCGAACTCCCACCTGCTTCCTTTTCAGGGGACGGGCGAGGGAGCGAAGAGAAAAGATGCAGACAAAGGATTTTTTCGGTAGGTTTTTGAATCTCTACCTGCTGGGGCATCTCCTGGCGATGGCTGTGGTCGTCGTGCTGCTCTGCCTGGGCGTGAAGTTCGGACTGGAGTTGTACACCCATCATGGCGAAGGCATCAAGGTGCCCAAGGTGGAGGGAATGCTTTATGGCAATGCCCGCACGATGATCATGGAAGACGGGCTCAACATTCTGGTGACGGACTCCGGCTACAACAAGAAACTGCCGGCCAACGTCATCCTGGCGCAGAGCCCCGGAGACGGCACGCTCGTGAAGTCGGGGCATACCATTTATGTGACGGTCAACTCCCCCTCTTCTCCCACCTTCTCCATCCCTGACCTGGTTGACAACAGCAGTTACCGGGAGGCAGAGGCCAAGTTGATGGCTATCGGCTTCAAGTTGCTGCCGCCTAAACTGGTGCCCGGCGAGAAGGACTGGGTGTATGGCATCATCAGCCGTGGGCGGCGCGTCTCGACGGGCGACATGGTGTCTATTGAGACGCCTCTGACACTGCTGATAGGCAATGGCTCCTACGAGAGCGATGAGGACTTGGACTATGTTGAACCGGAATACCGTGAGATGCAGGAGATGCCGGAGGGCGTGGAGCCGACCACGGCCACACCGGAAAGCAATAACTACGGCGTCATCGGTGAAGTGGACGATTTTGAGGAGGTAAAGGCCCCATGAGCATCTTGCAGGATGACGATATCGAACTGACTGACGACCTGTTGGAACCTGAGGAGAAGGGGGACGACGGGCAGTTGTACGAGCACTTCCGCATAGAGGTGGATCGGGGGCAAGTGCCTGTCCGTATCGACAAGTTTCTGGCTGAACATCAGCCTCACTCCAGCCGTAACCGCATCCAGAAGGCTGCTGATGCCGGCTTCATCCACGTGAATGGCTCACCCGTTAAAAGTAATTATAAGGTACGCGCGGGCGATATCGTCACGCTGATGCTCGACCGTCCTCACTATGACACCACGATTGAGCCGGAGGACATCCCGCTGGAGGTAGTCTATGAGGATGATGACCTGATGGTCGTCAACAAGCCTGCCGGCATGGTGGTGCATCCGGGCTGCGGCAACTTCAGCGGCACGCTGGTGAATGCCATCGCATGGCACTTGAAGGACTTGGCGTCATACGATCCCAACGACCCGGAGGTGGGACTGGTGCATCGCATCGACAAGGACACGAGCGGGCTGCTCGTGGTGGCGAAGACCCCGGATGCCAAGACCTCGCTCGGCAAGCAGTTCTTCAACAAGACCACCCACCGCAGTTACAATGCGCTCGTGTGGGGCAACTTCGTGGAAGACGAGGGCAGGATAGAAGGCAACATCGGGCGCGACCCGAAGGACCGTCTGCGGATGGATGTGTTTCCGCCCGACTCAGAGATTGGCAAGCCTGCCGTCACGCATTACCGTGTGTTGGAGCGCTATGGCTACGTGACGCTTGTGGAATGTATCCTGGAGACAGGCCGCACCCATCAGATACGAGCCCACATGAAGCACATCGGTCATCCCCTGTTCTGCGATGAGCGCTACGGGGGGTGTGAGATCAGGCGGGGGGAGCGCACGGCCAGTTACAAGGCCTATATCCAGAACTGCTTCCGGCTCTGTCCGCGCCAGGTGCTGCACGCCAAGACCCTTGGCTTCGTGCATCCCACTACCGGGCAGCAGATGGACTTCACGTCGGAGTGGCCCGAGGATATGGCTGCGCTGATCGACAAATGGAGAAACTATTCTCACCCCCTAAGATAGGGGGCTGGGGGCCTGAACAAGATAGTATTCTCACCCCCTAAGTTAGGGGGCTGGGGGTCTGAACAAGATAGTATTCTCACCCCCTAAGTTAGGGGGCTGGGGGTCTGAACAAGATAGTATTATTTTTATAGAATATGGTAGAAGATAAAAACATGAATGAGAAGGTGGGTCGTTCAGACCCCCTGCCCCTTAACTTAGGGGGTTCGAGAACTATTGCCGTCGTCTGTGGCGGCGACTCATCCGAACACGACGTATCGCTGCGCTCGGGACAGGGCATCTACTCCTTCTTCGACAAGGAGCGCTACAATGTATATATCGTTGACATCAAGGGACTGGACTGGCACGTGGAACTGCCTGACGGTACGACGGCCAGGATCGACCGCAACGACTTCTCGTTTGTCGAGAACGGGGTGAAAAAGGTCTTCGACTACGCCTATATCACCATCCACGGCACTCCGGGCGAGAACGGTCTGCTGCAGGGCTATTTCGACCTCGTCGGCATCCCCTACAGCACCAGTGGCGTGCTCGTGGAGGCGATGACCTTCGACAAGTTCGTACTCAACCAGTATCTCCGCGCCTACGGCGTCAGTCTGGCCGACTCCCTGCTGATCCGCAAGGGCTACGAGGAACTGGTCAGCGACGACGAGATAGAGGAGCGCATCGGCATGCCCTGCTTCGTGAAGCCTGCTGCCGACGGCTCGTCGTTTGGCGTCTCGAAGGTGAAGAACAAAGACCAGTTGGCTCCTGCCATCCGCAAGGCGATGATGGAGAGTCCGGAGGTGATGGTGGAGAGTTTCCTCGACGGTACGGAGATCACGCAGGGCTGTTATAAGACGAAGGAGAAGACCGTGCTGCTGCCTATTACGGAAGTGGTGACGAACAATGAGTTCTTCGACTACGATGCCAAGTACAACGGCCAGGTACAGGAGATCACTCCCGCCCGCATCCCTGCGGAGGTGGCTGAGCGTGTGGGCAAGATTACCAGCCACATCTACGACATCTTGCACTGCAACGGTATTATCCGCATCGACTATATCATTTCGAAGGAGGGCAGGATATCCATGCTTGAGATCAACACCACGCCGGGCATGACTGCCACCAGTTTCATTCCCCAGCAGGTGCGTGCCGCAGGCTTGGAGATGAAGGACGTTCTGGCAGACATCGTAGAGAACCAGTTTTTAAGCCCCCTAAGTTAGGGGGTTGGGGGTCTGAACAAGACTCCTATAGTAATAAGCCCCCTAAGTTAGGGGGTTGGGGGTCTGAACAAGACTCCTATAGTAGTAGGCCCCCTAAGTTAGGGGGTTGGGGGTCTGAACAAGACTCCTACTAATAAAGTTTATGAGCATGGAAGAAATAAAGCATCGTTCAGACCCCCAACCCCCTAACTTAGGGGGCTCAGAGGAGTTCGACGAGATCCGCCCTTACGAGGCGGAAGAGATGAAGCAGGCGTTCGAAGAATTGCTGAACGACCGCCAGTTCCAGATGGTGCTGAAGGGCTTTGCCCCTTGGCTGCCGAAGTCGGTGCGCAACGGCGTGCTGCGTCTGGCTTTTACTGGTGTGAAGACACCGCTCGACTTCCAGAAGCGCTTTATGAAGCCCGTTGTCAAATACATCATCCGCAAGCACTCCGACGGCTGCTCCTTCGACGATGCCGCCCTGCGAGGTGATGCTCAATTCCAAGAGCGGTACACGTTCGTCAGCAATCACCGCGACATCGTGCTTGACTCGGCCTTCCTCGACGTGATGCTTGTGGATGGCGGCTATCCCACAACGGTGGAAATCGGCCTTGGCGACAACCTGCTCATCTATCCCTGGATCAAGCGGCTCGTCCGGATGAACAAGTGCTTCATCGTGCGCCGCGGCCTCTCCCTGAGAGAGACCCTCGCCTCCTCGCAGACGATGAGCCGTTACATCCACCATGCCGTCACCGAAAAGAAGGAGAACGTATGGATTGCCCAGCGGGAGGGCAGGTCGAAGGACTCCAGCGACCACACCCAGGATGCCGTGCTGAAGATGATGGCGATGGGCGGCGACCTGCGCGAACTCAACATCGTGCCACTCTCCATCAGTTACGAGTTCGACCCTTGCGACTACCTCAAGGCTCAGGAGTTTCAGCAGAAGCGTGACAATCCCGCCTTCAAAAAGTCGCGACAGGACGACCTCGACAATATGCGCACGGGCATCTTCGGCTATAAGGGACGTGTCGTCTATCGCGCTGCCCCGCCTGTAAACACCTGGATCGACGAACTCGCCGACCTGCCAAAAGCCAACTACTTCAAGGCATTGGCAGAAAGGATGGACCGTGAGATACATCGCGGCTACGAACTCTTCCCCTGCAATTATATCGCCCTTGACGAACTGAATGGCAACACGGCCAATGCCTCGCACTATACTGAGGCCGACAGACAGCGTTTCGAGAAGTATCTCGCCGGGCAACTCGATAAGATACAACTGCCGGATAAGGACTTGCCATATCTTCGTGAGCGCATCCTCACGATGTATGCTAATCCCGTGCGCAACAAAAAATCAGCAGGCAACGGTTAATGTCTGGAACTATGAAATATGTGGGAAATGTCATTTGCGCCGTCCTCCTTGCCGCCGCTACGATGGGGCATTGCACCACGGCTGCAGCGCAGGCCGACGAGCCTGTAAACCTGAGTGAACTCTATAGCCGGATCGACGAGGCCATTCGCCAGTCGCCCCAGTATGTGGCAGAGCGGGCCCGGAAGATCGCTGCCTGTGCAGACAGCCTTACGGCGGCAGCGGACACTGAAGCCCGCCTCATGCTGGCAGACCGCCTTTTCCGGCTCTATAAGTCCTACAGGAACGACTCCGCCCTTTATTATGCCGAACTCTGCGTCAGCCTCGCCGACTCCCTCCGGCGGCCCGGTCTCAGCGGGCGCTACCGCAGTCTGCTGGCCTATCAGTGCTCCAAGTCCGATAGGCTTGCCGAGGCCCTTGAGCAACTCCGTCTCGTAGACAAGTCGGCCCTCGACAATGACGGACTCGTCGACTACTACAGTGCCTGGATGCACGTCTGCGGCGAGATGGGTACTTACACACAGCGTCGAGGTGTATGCCATTATTATTTTGGCCGGCAGAATCTCTACCGCGACTCCGTGCTGATGGTAGCCAGTGAGGGCAGCGGCGAATGGTATCATCTGAAGGTTGACATCCTGACTGCCCGCAGACTGTATCAGGAGGCGTTGGCTCTGAGCGAGTAGTGGCTTAGGAAAGAGCCTGACCATACGCATGAGAGCGCATACGCCGCCTTCTACCGTTCGATGGTCTATAGCAGTCTCGGCAATCACGACCAGGCCTGCTACTGGCTGGGCAAGTCGGCACTCGACGATATCAAGTGTGCCGTGAGGGATCAGGCCTCGCTCCTCTTTCTGGCAGAGCGGCTCGCTGATGACGGTGACCTGGACCGTGCCCGCCGCTATATGGAGTTTGCCAAGGCCTGCAACCTGGCCTTCTGTCAGCGTCTGCGCACCTATCAGGTCAATTCCGTCGTCAGTGTCCTCGAAAAGGCCAGCCAGGCCAGCCAGTCCCGTATCAACATGCTGCTTGTTATGGCCGGCGTCGTGATAGCCCTGCTGCTCGCGGCTCTCCTGTCACTGTATTATCGGCTCCAGAAGCGCCGCTAATATCTTCTATCCCATGAACGTAATGGCGTGCCTGAGCATGCGAGAAAGGTGGGGCGTGAGAATCTCTGTGCCTCTGAAGTGACTCTGGCAGAATTGGCTTTGAAAATATAGCAGGAGGGAAGTATTTGACTTCCCTCCTATTTAATTTATCGCTTGAAGACTACTTTCTTTGTCTTACCATCACTTTGGCGAATAATATTTACTCCGCGTTTCATCTGACAGATCCGATTGCCGTAAAGGTCAAATAAGTTCTTGCTTCCTATTGCTTTTGACTGAATACCCTCGATGGCAGTGTAGTCATTAATACCCCTTATGTTGCCGAATCCGTTCCAAGGCGATAAGGACTTATAACTATTTACGCTGGCATCTTCAACAAGGAGCAATGCTTTGGAAATCTCCGTATTGTCGAAAGCATCAGGTGCCGTCTCAGGAACTTCAGTTGCATAGCAAACCACTTTTAAGCCTTCTTCTGTGCGAGTACGATTTGAGTTCCGACTGACGTTTGCAAATGCTCTGCTGCCAATCCGTGTTACTCTGTTTCCAATGATAATCTCTTTCAGATTGCTGCATCCAGCAAAAGCCTCGTCACCAATATTCTCAATACCATTGCTAATAATCAGTGAAGTGATACCTTTACAACCCTGAAAAGCTCCCAAACTAATAGACGTAACAGAATAGTTCTCTCCATCGATTTCTATTGCAGTAGGAATAACCACTTCTGTATCATCGCTGTTGAATCCTGTTATGGAAACCTTTCCGTCTTCAAGTTGGTATTTGAGACCATTCAATTCGAAAGTCGACATTACAAAATAGCCCGTAATTATTACGCTCATCGCGGGCATTGTGCCTGAAGATATTTTGATTTCATATTTGTCAACAGAAGACTTTTTTGTCGCATCGCATTTGAGTTCAGGAGTACCAGATATCTCTCCTTGGCTAACAGTGTAGTCAAAAGAAGGATTTGTATCACCATATACACGCGTTTTGTCATTAGCCGTAACTACTATTTCATCCTGGCCCATTTCCTCAATTACTCGTGCTTTTATCCAACCTTCTGTAGAGAGGTATTTTTCTCGTGTCCCCTTTGGTACATAGAGGGTAAAATGAGTTTTTGTTGGCTTATGTGGATTGTTTCTTCGATTGTAATTCAAAACTGCGACAGCCTGTCGCAGTTGTACATTGAGGACATACGGCTCTTGATGTGCAAATTCGCAGACGATGATAATACCATATTATAATAATACGCGTGTGATTACGTCAAGAAGTTGGAATTACGAACTACAATCCAATGCAGTCCCTTTGCTGATGCACTAGAAAAATGGATTTTCGGGCAAAAACTTTGGACAGTAAATCGTACAAATTTGCCATCTCTACACATATTAAAGAGTTAAATACATATAAAATCGTATGATAATTACAAAAATTAGTCACCAATATAGTATGTATATCAAATATTATTCGTATTTTTGTAGTAAAATTACGAAAACAAATAAAATATTTGGGGTATGATACGAGATTTTTGGGTAAAGAATTACCTTTCCATTCGCGACAAGCAGGAGTTGAGTTTCTTAGCAAAGGGGCCCTCATCGGAACTTGTTACAGAAGTTGCCGATGGTGTGTTCTTGTATAAATTAGGCATCCTATATGGTCCAAATGCTTCAGGCAAGTCAAATATGTTGATTGCATTAAATGAAGTATTTCGCTTACTGGTGTTGCCTAAGTCTGATGCAACCCAAAGAATAAATGGCAGTATTCCTTTCATTCTCACAAAGAACGCCCCCATTGAGATGCATGTGTCATTCTATGCTAATGGCATCAGATATGATTACGATGTGTCATTTAACGAGAAATACATTTTGAATGAAGTCTTGTATTATTATCCCAACAAGTCAAAGTCACTATTTTATGAGCGTTCATTTGTTGGCGAAAACATACAGGCCGATGTCAAGTTTGGTACAAGTCTGAAACTACAGGTTAAGACCCAAGAAAGTATTCGTGAGAACACTTTGAATAACCATAGTGTCTTATCTGTTTGCAGTAAGGCTGCGCTGAAAGAGGATATCGCACCCTTCAATGTGCTCCATAGTTGGATTATGGACAATTATCATGATGTGGATGGTGATGGAGAAAAAGGTATTGTTGAAATCTTAAAGGATGCTTACAGCACTCCCCCAAAGCGTAAATTCTATAACACAATGCTGCAAAAGGCTGATTTGAACATCTTAGAATATAGACCTATTATAGAAGACCGTTTCGTTCCATCGGAATATCGGGAACGCATTCAAAAGGAAAACATTCCTCAGGAAATGAAAGAGGCCTTGCTTAAACCGACTGCTGATTCTGTAGCGTTTGTCAATCATTCTATTAATGGAGATTTTGACATTCCACTCAAATGGCAGTCGAAAGGTACGATAAAATACATACGCATATTGGATGCGTTATATGATATGATAACAAGTTCCCATGTGTACTATCTTGATGAATTAGGAGAGGATTTGCACAATGATTTGTTGTACTACTATCTTAATGTTTTCATTTTCAACTCGGAGAAATCGCAGTTGATAATCACGGGCCAGGAGACCACCCTTCTGTCGCAGGACATGATTAACGAGAACAGAGGTGTGGTGTGGTTTGTCGAGAAGAACAA
>CAMVJQ010000018.1 GCA_947167845.1 uncultured Prevotella sp.
GGTTGATGAATCAGCGCGACATGGAGAAGCTGAACGAGGATTATCACACAGAGAAATATCTCCGACATCAGCAGATACATGAAACACTTGATCTTCTCGCCCTCTTTGAGAAACCTGATACGGAGAAGCTAGTTCGTGAAGTAGCGATTGCTCTCATGGGAGGTCGCTATGTCAACATACCTTGTGCAGGTGGAGGCTCTGTCAGTAGCGAGACTGGCTGGGACGGCCGCAAGAAAGACGAGGAGAACGAGGACTTCCAACTCCGTTGTTGGCTTCATGCTGCAAAGACCATCAAGGCTTCGCAATACGTGCCAACAAAGAGGAAAGGGTATGGGCTTTGACGTATTGCCGCCATCGTAACATCACATATGCAAATATCTTAGCGCCCACATCTGTAAATTCAGGTGTAGGCGCTTGCATTTAGTGGCGATTCCTGAAAACCAGGACTGTTTTTAAACGATTCCGATAAAATTTCTGTTAAAAGGCGCTGATTTTTGCCATTTATTGATGTTATTTCAAATTATATTTGTAATTTTGTGTCCAAAATATGACAATCTCAAACAAGGAAAGCCCACGCTGATTTATATGACAATATGAAGCAAAGAGAATCCATCGATAAAAAACGATAAAAAGGTGCTGATGCGGATTCTGCCCTTCATTTCAATTGCAAGAACTGAAAGTTTATGAACCAGAGGGTGAGTTTAGTTTCAGTTTGAGTTCTACAATAACGAGATGTTAAGGCTGAAATTGTCTGTGAGTTTAACAACAGTATTTTGTACAAAGTAAGTAACAATATGTCTGATAGGAAAATCATATTTACAGCCGTTGGGATAGTAATTATTCTTTTACTATTCTATTTTGCAAGTTTTTGGGGAGCAGATGTTTCAAAAGAATCTTCAGACTGGGGAGCGTTTGGAAATTATGCTGCCATCTGTGTGAGCATACTATCTATTGCTTTCATTTTTGTGACGTATCGTGAGCAAAGAAATACAAATGAGATAGTTAGAACAGAGCAGCATATTGCTATAATGATTAATACAATACGTTCATTATCTGAAGATAAACGAACACAACTCGATTCTATTTATTCAAAAATATGTGACCATTTTAAGGAACCTTTTTCTAGTTTAAGTGATTACCAATATGATAGAATCGTAAAAGTCTGTATATATTATTATTCGACTATTGCAGAAGAACTCAATAGCCTAAAATATCTTATACAATACACGCATCTAAGTATCAATTTCATCATTCATGATAAGTCTTTGTCAAAAGCAAACAAACAACTAAGGCTAACAGAATTGTCATGCATTATTCCTGAATCAATAAGAATTATCCTATTCTTTTGGATGATTCAAAATAAGAGCAGAGACTTGAATGATTTTTATTACTATGGCATTTTTTCACTCAATGATAACGATTATAGTTTTTTAGAGGACATTATCAGCTATGTTTGTACTACAAAATGTCCACCCGATAGACCCGTACAGGATGTTAATGTTGAAGATATTATTTTGGATGACTATCCACATGAACTTTTTTCGGAAACTTATTCAAGATTAAACAGAAAGGAGAATAAAGAATGAAAACCATGACTTTTATCAAACGTTTTTGCACTATTATAATAGCATTATTACATCAGGTGCTTCTATTTAGTCAAACTCAATATGATTATTACGATGATGGCGCTGTTGCAGGAGGTGCTGATAGAGCACTAAATGGCATATTATTATTTGTTGGTTTAATCATATTAGCATTTATTATATTGTTTGTTTTAGGCATTGGTGCAAAGATATATTACTGGTTCAATCCTGAGGCGAATCCAGAATATAAACGAAAGATTGCCGCAAAGGAAAAAGAAGAGATAAGAGTCAAAGAAAAGGCTATTCAAGATAAGAAACAAACCGTCCTTGATGACGAGAAGAGTAGGCAAAAGAATAAAGTTGATCTTGGTCTTTCTGTTATGTGGGCAGATACAAATCTGTTTGCAAAGACTATTGGAGATAAGGGCGGAAAGTTTGCATGGGGTGATAAATACCAAAGAACACTTTTTCGATATGCGGATTGTTTCCTGAACGAAAAGTGGTCCTGGGATTTGAATAAAATTCTTGGGAATGATGAACTGTCAATATGCGCAATTAAAAACTTTGATGCCGCTACATTTCTTTGGGGAGAATGTTGGCGAATGCCACAAATGCACGAAATAAAAGAGCTTTTAGAAAAATGCGAATGGGAATGGACTGTCATTGAAGGAATTAATGGATATAAGGTAAAAGGACATAATGGTAATTTTATCTTCTTGCCTGTAACAGGTGAGAATGTTGTAGATGAACAGAAATCAATCGAGGCTGGTTTCTATTGGACAGGAATTGCCAGTTCCGACCGCAATGAAGCAAAATATCTTTATTTTAACAAGGATAATAAGTCAGCGAAAGAAAATGGTCAGAGATGGCATGGAATGGCAATACGTCCTGTTTGGTCACCGAAGAAAAAGACGACAGAGAAGATTTTATCCCAATTGGAGTCAAATTCGACTTCCCCCCAAAAAGATTATGTTTCAGAATATAAAAATTATCGATCCACTTTTGCTCTGACAGAAAAACCAGAAACGAATGATGTCATGCGTGACTTAGCTGCAAGAAAGATGTATAGTGCAGATGGAAAGAAACTTCTGTCAACATGGAATGGTGCAGGTGGAAAGGATGAGAAAATTGACATAAATCCGAGACCTGGGACACTTATTATATGTGACAATGCTTATGATGACTATAATAACAGATTCGAACATACAATAAGTATTCCTAATTCCGTGTATGCTATCGGTAACAATGCATTTATGTTCCTTAGTCCACATAATATGACAATTCCATCATCTGTAAAATATATTACGGGCAATCCTTTTGGGGCTCCATTTGGCTATTATAATAAAGTTAGTTGCGACACACCATATTTCAAAATAACAGATGGTGAACTTCTTTCTGTTGACAAGACATTATATGTAGCAAATATAGACTTAGAGAAGAAAACAAAGATCATTCCGAATGGAGTTAGAATTATTGGTCGCGGTGCTATAAGCGGCCATAATGAAGTAGAACTGATTAAACTGCCAAATTCTATTGTAGCATTAGCAGAAAATGCCATTTCTGCATGCAAGAATCTGACCGCTATTATCTTTGAAGGCAAAACAAGTGTTATAGAACCTACAGCCATCGTCCGATGTGAGAATTTGAAGGCGATTTTTGTCCCGGCAGGACAACTAAAATATTATCAGAGTAAATTGTCAAAACAACTATCAGATCTTATAATCGAATTAGAAGATACGAGCATAAGTGAGGAAGAAATACTTCATAATATATTTGTTCTCGAAGACAAAAAGAAATCAATTGCTAATGCTTCTGAAAAGAATAACATTTTAGCCCCTCCTAAAGAAGATTTAAAATACATTGAGAATCTTAAGAAAGACTATGGTCTAAGTGTTATAACTCAAGAAGATTGGGACGAAAAAGTTATTGATTGGGGCGAAGCTGAAAATGAAGAACATGATAAATGGGATAGAGGTGAAGCTTATTATTCTAAAGATGGGAAAAAGTTTCTTTCATTTGAGGATAATCTTGAACAATATACTATAAAGTCAGGAGTAGAGATTCTTTGTGACAATTCATTCTCAAATGGTTTCAAAGACAAGCAAATCATATTACCAAATACGGTTAAAATCATTGGCAATTTCATATTCTGGCAAACTGATCTTGGAAAATTTTCTATACCTGCATCGGTTATTAAAATTACAGGAAATCCTTTTGTTTCTTGCGATGTCAATCTTTCTTGCAATTCTTCTAGATTCTGTGTAGAAGATGGCATTTTATACGATAAAGCCAAAACAAGGATAATATCGGTTATTAAAGACATAAATAGAATTGTTGACAAGAAGCCGATGACCTTTCCTTCCACTGTTAAAGAAATTGGAAGATTTTCTTTCTACGAAATTTCTTCGGGTCCTGTCAAACTACCCCCTCATGTGATCTATATTGGAGAATCAGCTTTTGAGCATACAATCATAAGCCAAATAATACTAAACGACATTATTGTTGAAATAGGAAAGTCGGCTTTTGCAGAGTCATATGTAAAAAGAATTGAGATGCCTGACTCTGTCATAAAATTGGGTGAATCTGCATTCGACTATAGTAAGAATCTAGAATATGTCAAGCTTTCATCGTCTTTACAAACGATAGAAGAGAAAACATTTAAAAATTGTGAGAAACTTAATCACATACATATTCCAGAAGGTGTAAAAATAATAAAGAAAAATGCATTTTCTTGGTGCAAGCAATTAACAGACATCTATTTGCCTGATTCTTTGGAAAAGATCGAAGAAGGTGCTTTTACACTATGTGGTTTTAAAACAGTTGTTGTTCCAAAGCAAACCATTATTGCAGAAGGAGCATTTATGGAGAGCTGCAAAATAATCAGGAGGGAATGAATTGATAAAAAAATTAAGTTTACTTGTCATCAATCCTGTTAAAAAAAACATTCAGTAATGAATAAATCTAATACGGAGATTAAACGATGGGGTATTAACTTATGGCCAAATTATAGCCAAGAACTTAAAATATGGCCAAATTAATGGCCTAGACACGTTAATTGGTCATCTATAATGGCTATAAAATGACTAGTCGTAGGTTTCTAGTCATAAAAGTAGTCATTTTACGTTAGTTCCAACCGAAAGTCAAAAACAAAAAGAAGAAGAAACAAATGGATAAGCAACAACTAAAAGAAAGAGAAGCAAGGGTTATAGAACTTGCTACAGCATTTTGCAAGGAGCACTTGGATGATGAGTGCGCTGAACTGTGTACTAAACTTGTGCAGAAACTAGGACGTAAGCGTTCCTGCCCATTACAGTCTGGAAGAGTAGAGATATGGGCTGCCGCTTCTGTATATACCATCTGCAGCATCAACTTCATGTTCAGCAAAAGTTCTCGGCTGAATACATCATCCGCTGAAATCGCAGAACATTTTGGGGCAAGTGGCTCAACAATAGCACAGAAATCGAGAGTCATCAAAGACTTACTGAAGATAAGCAATGTCTTTGACCCTAATTTCTCTCTGAAGGAGATTGCCGATAACAATCCCTTCAATCATCTTGTGATGAGAAATGGATTCATTTTCTTTGATTAGTAAAAGGGACGGATATGATATTTGGAAAGAAAATAAGAGAGCTCAGAGATGAGCAAGGAGTGCTGCAACGACAGTTGGCTGCACTATTAGAGATTGATACGCCGATGTTCAGCAAGATAGAGCGAGGTGACAGACGGGCAAAGCGCGAACATGTAATCAAGCTTGCAGAATACTTGCATCAGGACGAGAAGGAGATGCTGACGTTGTGGTTAGCAGATAAAGTTCTTGATGCAGTAGGCGATGATGAACTTAGCAAGGATGCTATCACTGTTGCACTAGAACAGATTAAGTGTATCAAACAGCCACTCGTAACATATTGATAATCAATAAAAGCAAAATGTAATTCTGGCTCAAACGTATAGCCAGTCCTGTTGCATGTTTATGCATGCTGACGGACTCAGACGAGCCGTAACCTCATGCCTTACGAGGTTACGGTTCACCTTAAGCGAGCCGTAATCTCTCTTAGGCTTGGCCGTAATCTCTCTCTGGGCATGCAGGAAGCGGCCTCTTGGGTGCAAGTTTATGCAGGACAGACGGTATATTTATAACTTGCATAGGGCAGGCAGCGTTTTGCAGATTCCTGGCGATACCTCACAGAATTGTCGGGAATGCCTTTGCATAAAGGGGTTCTGGCGGGTGAGGTATAGGCGAGACACCTCACTCAGACCTCACCTGAACCTCACTCAGACCTCACTTCCGAAAAAGGCAGAATTGTTAAATTGGCGAATTTGTTGACGAAAATCTGATGAAATTTTAGAAGAATGCTTGGAGGATGATGATATTTTTCGTATCTTTGTACTCGAATTAAGGAAAAGGCCTTAAGGAATAGGTTTAATATCAAAAAAGACACAAGTTATGCAAAAGACAAAAGAAGAATTATTGATTCAGGGTGAGGCACTCGGAGCCTCGCAAGTAGGGATGCTGCAGGCAGAGATGTTCCTGAGGAGCAACTATCTGCTGCGCCGCAATGTGCTCAATGGCAAGGTGGAATTCGCTGACAAGCCGAAAGAGGGTGAAGAGCCGCAGTGGAAGCCGCTGACCCAGACGGCTCTCAACAGCATCGTGATTCGTGCCAAGCGCGAACAGGTGCTGGAGGATGGGGCTTCGAAGTCGGACTTCGTGGAGTACGTGAACTCAGACGAGGTGGACACTTTCGATCCTATTGCCGATTATCTGGAGCATCTGCCTCAATGGGACGGCGAGAACCATGTGGCGCGACTCTTCAACCGGCTGCCTGGGGTGGACTCGGAACTGATGGGCTATCTGGCCACCTGGCTGCGATCCGTAGTGGCCCACTGGATGCTGATGGACACCATTCACGGGAACGAATGTGTGCCTACGCTGATTGGTGCGCAGGGGTGTGGAAAGACAACTTTCTTCGTGCGCCTGCTGCCTCCCCATCTGCGTGAGTACTATCTGGACCATCTGAACCTGTCGAACAAGTTTGACAAGGAGATGGCGCTGACGAACAATCTGCTGGTGTGCCTCGATGAACTCGATGCCATCCGCCCCAGTCAGCATGCGAGCCTGAAACAGACACTCTCGAAGAGTAAGGTGAACGGACGCCCCATCTATGGTGCCAGCCAGGAAGACCGCCCCCGCTATGCATCGTTCGTAGCCACCACCAACAATCCGCATCCGCTGACCGATGCCACGGGCTCGCGTCGCTACGTCTGTCTGACGATTCCGAAGGGAAAATTCATCGACAATGCAGGCGACATCCCCTACGATCAACTCTATGCCCAGGTGCTCTATGAGGTGAGGGAGCAGAAGTCACCCTATTGGTTCAACAACGATGAGGTGGCCCGTATTCAGGAGCTCAACCAGAACTACATGGAGAAGAAGGACATCGGCGAGATGGTGCGCATCTGTTTCCGCAAGCCTGAGGAGGGTGAGCCCTCGCAGTCGATGAACTGTGACCGTCTGCTGGCAGTCATCACCCAGGAGTTCCCCTCGCTGAAGGATACTCACAGTACGAGGATTGCGCTGGGCAGGGCTATGAAGGCGTTCGGGTTCGAGAGTACCGACTGTGGCCATGTGGCCCACTACAAGGTGGTGCCGCTGCGGACGGCAGCCTGAGCAGGAGTGAGGTGCCTGGTGAGGTCTGAGTGAGGTGTCAGTGAGGTCTATCGCTGACACCTCACTTGCTGAAACCCCTTTCTACAAAGGCATTTCAGGAGATTTAGTGAGGTATGGGCAAATTCGAGATACTAATAAAAATTAAAAAGAAGGTCCGAGATTGTGACAATTGGACTTTTTTCCCTATATTTGCAAACTAAAGGGGCGTAGTTACTCATTCCACCCCCAGCAATTGCCTTATCTTAACTAAAAACTTGCGAATATGGATACCAATACAAGAAAGATCAACATCTACGAGGAAGCAGGCCTCTGCTTGCTGTGTAATGATGCTCCCTGTACGAAAGCCTGCCGTACAGGAGATCCCGCTCGCGCCATCCGTGCCGTCCGCTTCGACAATCATAAGCCCGCCTTGCGATGGGTGAAAGACTGTAGTGATGAAGACTTGGAACGAGCCGAGCAGGCTTGTATCCACTACAACGGCCCCATCCGCATCCGTCAACTCATCCGCAGCATATCGGCAGACGATGTGGACGAAAGCCACTATCCCGACCTGGGTATCACCTTCTGTGGCATCAGGTGCGAGAATCCGTTCTTCCTGGCCTCATCGGCCGTATGCACCAACTATGAGATGGTGGCCCATGCGTTCGACCTGGGCTGGGCCGGCGTATTCTACAAGACCATCTGCATGGATGATATCCACGAGGTGTCCCCACGGTTCGACGCGATGCATCAGGCAGCCACGCATGGCGACTTCTACGGGTTCCGCAATATGGAGCAGTTGAGCGAGAACGCGGTGGATGTGGATTTTGACATTCTGCACCGTCTGAAGACCGACTATCCCACCAAGGTCGTCGTGGCTTCTATCATGGGAAAGACCGAAGACGAGTGGATGGCCCTGGCCAAGATGGCCGAGGAGGCCGGCTGCGATGCCGTGGAACTGAACTTCTCGTGCCCGCAGATGAAGAGCAAGGGCATGGGCAGCGATGTGGGCCAGAGTGCAGAACTGGTGAAGGCCTATACAGCCTGCGTGAAACGAGCCGTCAAGATACCGGTCATTGCCAAGATGACACCTAATATCACCCATATCACCGAACCCGCCGAGGCCTCGCTGCAGGCTGGCGCTGATGCCTTGTCGGCCATCAACACCATCAAGTCGGTGACGATGAGCAGAGAAGCCGAGGTGACAGGCCAGCGCACCATATCGGGTTATTCCGGCCGGGCCGTGCGCCCCATAGCCCTGCGCTATGTGCTGGAGATGGCTGAGATGCCCTGGCGGCCCCAGTTGAGCGGCATCGGGGGCATTGAGACCTGGCGCGACGCACTGGAGTTCCTGCAGTTGGGCTGCAGCAATGTACAGGTATGCACAGCCGTCATGCAGTATGGCTATCGCATCATCGACGACCTCGTGCTCGGCCTGCAGCGCTACATGGCGAAGTGCGGCATCACCGAACTGCAGCAACTGGTGGGCGAGCAACTGACGTCGTTCCTGACACCCAGCCAGTTGGATCGTGACACCATCGTCTATCCCAAGTTCAATCAGGAACTGTGTGTGGGATGTGGCCGCTGTGAGATATCATGTAGTGACGGCGGCCATCAGGCCATTGTCTTCAATAGCGAGACGCGTCGTCCCCGCTTGGTGGGCACCAAGTGTGTGGGTTGCCACCTCTGCCGACTGGTCTGCCCGACAGGTGCCATCGGCATTACTAAACGGATAGTGAAACAAGGCTCCAAAAAAGGGTGACAGCCTCAGCATCTGTTTATATATCCTTCCTGATCATAACACCGATGATGCTTGTTGATGGTATCAATCAGGTGTTGAAGATTGGGAAGGGATGTTGTCAGGTTTCTGAACTTGTGATATTGGGCATTATACCTCTCCATGGAGCCATTCGTCAGCCTCTGTTCGATATCCGCTGGGATGAAGAATGAACTGCGCTCTCCCAGATTGGCATGAAACTCGGTGAGGAAGATGTGTATGCCGGCCAGGTCGAAATCGCCGAAATGGACGTAGCGGTTTGGGATGGACTGCAACCAGGAGCGGAGGTCAGTGGATTGCGGATAACGGGATACAAACAGCAGGTGGCCAGTGCCTATCGTTCGATCAAACAATGCCCGCTGCCGGCGAATCATACGAAAGTTCTCCATATTCTCTATACCTACGACTATAACATCCTTTGGGATGGTAAACGACTGCCAGTCAGCAATGAACACGAAACAACCTTCCTCTGGGGCTATTGTCATCTCACGACCATTCAGCGTGCAAGGAATCGGCTCGTATGCGTTGACAGGGAAGCCAGGGCATGAGCGGACGGTTACGAGTTTTGAATTGCCTGTAGTTGATGCCTGCGAAGAACGGGAGGCCTCGTCAGCCAGCAGGGTGTGGCGCATCAGATCCAAATCAGCCAGTCTCTCGTCAATGGTGGACAGCGCCTGCAGGAAAGCATCTGGCTGGGGCGCAAAGATGGTGCGGCGGCTACCATGAGCAATGCTGACGATAACGCCATCACGTTCCAGTTCATCCACCCACTCGCCGCGAAGTTGGCTGGCAGGCAGGCTCTCTCCGTTGCGCAGACGGATGAGGCGGTCGATGAGTGATGACGTGATCTTCATTTCTGCGAGATTAACGGATGGACGATGGTCTTCGACTTGCCGTCCTTCTGCAGCAGATAGGTGTAGCGATAGTCGGAGACGTTGTAGGTGGTGGGCGATGAATTGATGAGCAGAATGTTGCGGGCGTTGGCAAAGTCGAGTATGCCCTTGACGTTCTGCGGGTGCAACTTGCCTATCTCGTCCATCATGCAATGGATATAGAAGTCGCCAAACTTACGGCTCACCTTCTCCTTGAACACATTGATGAGCATGATGTTGATCATCGCCTTGACCAGCGTGTCGGTACCCTCACTGCCCACGTGCGACAGCTTGTCGGCCCACCCCGTATCGTTGTCGTTCTCGATGATGCGGAACTGCAACTGGAACAGGTCGGAGAGCGTCAGATACTGGCGCGAGGGATTGTCCGTGAGCGACTTCATGAAGTCGAGCAAGTGGCTGACAGCCTTCTGGTTCACCTCGTCGCGGTTGACGGTAGAGAAGAGGTTCATCTCGCCCATCGCAAACTGGTTCTCGTCGTTGAACTCCTTGATGCGCTTCATCAGTTGCACCATCTTGTCCGTCGATGGCACCGACTGCAGGGCGATGAGTTTGATGACACCAACAAAGTTGCGCTCCTTGAAATCACGGTTGATGTCGTGGATGATCTTGTCAACGTCCGACTCGTGGCGCGTCAGTTCGCCCATCTCCTTCGACACACGGGCCAGGATGTCCACATACCGCTCACTGGTACGGCGGCGATACTCCTCTAACTTATTATTAATGAGGAAGTCGTCGAGATTGTTGGCGAAGTCGAGGTAGTCCTCGTCTATGGTCAGTTCTGTCCTGAAGTTGAAGGTGTTCTTCGCGGAGAAATTGCCCTTGAACACATTGACGCTCTGCTTGAACTGGTTCTGGCGCGACTGACGCTGTACGATGATGCCCGTCAGTTCGTCGACAGCCTGGTCTGGTGTGCGAAGCGTCTGCTTCTCCTTCGCATCGGCCAGCATGGGCGGACACAGGTTCTCGTCATGGGCAAAGCGGTCGGCCTTCTGCAGTTCTTCATTTAGATGTTTCCGCTCATCGCCGCGCTCTGAGAGTTCCTTGCCGATAACGGCTAATTGCTGGTCGTACTTCAGTTTGCGCTGCTGATACTTCTCGTTCAGTTGCGACAGCCGTTCAGCGAGTGTTTTCTTCTGACTCTTCAAGTTGTCCTCCTGGTCAAAGAGTTCCTCCTTGTCGCGCAGATAGTCGTACACCAGTTTGCGATGCTCGTCAATAAAGCGGAGTTCGTCTTGGGCAGTCTTTATCCTCGCATTGCAGTCCTCCACAAGTGCTGTGTCTGCCCCACGGCCTTTCAAATCGTCCCTCTCTAGTTGGTTCAGCCTCATCAGTTCTGCCTCGGCATTCTTCTCAGCAACCTTGGTCTCGGCATTGATAGCGGCTACACGCTCGGCATGCACCTTCACATTCTCTGCCTTCGCATCATGATATTTCTTCTCAGCAGCGTTCTGCTGCTTTTGCTTGTCGGCATTCAGTTTCTCAAGGGCGGCCTGCGATGCAGATAGTTGGTGGGCCAACTCCTGCTGACGAGTATGGAGTGCTTGCTGTCTTTCCTCGATGATTTGCCTGGCTCTGTTCTCATAGTCTTCGATGCTGACGGCAATCGTCTTGCGCCGCTGGGGAATCATGCGCAGTTCTGTTTCAGCGAGCGACTTCTGCTGACGGATTTCCTTCATCTGAGGGGCAAACTGGCGCTTCAACGCCTCGATGGCCTTCTCTTGCTGTTGCTGAATCTGCTGCCATTCGTCCTTGGCCCGCTTCTGTTCTTGCTCCAGACTCGACTTTTCTTCCTGGAGTTGCTTGGGCTTTCTGACATTTAGCGGCAGGTCGGTCAAGTCGAGTTTCACGCCATACAGCGATGCTCCTTCTGTCTTCTGTGGATGCAAGCCCGTCTGATAGAGCACCTTTTCCTCATTGATTACCTTGCCGATGTTCTGTTCCCAGTCGGCCTTGTTCTCTTCGAGCCATTCGTAAAGCGAACCCTTGGTGCGTTCGAGCAACTTGTCGATGGTGGCAATCTGCTCTGAATACTTATCAATCTCTGCCTGTTTTTCTTCCGACTTCCGCTGGTATTCAGCCGCAGTCTCCGCCCCTTGTTTGTCATATTCAGCCTGGATGCGGTTGATGTCGGAAGCCAATGAACTGATTCTGCCCGTTAGGCCTTTCTCGCTGAGTTGCAGTTCGTTCAGTTGCTGGCGGAGCGCCTCCCGTTCTGCCTTGTACGGTTCGAGATACTTGAGTTTCAGCAGTTCTTTCTCGCAGTCGGTCTGCTCGGTCTTTACGGTATCGATGGCATTTGTAGCTGCTGTTATCTTCTCGGCAAGCGACTGCTCAATCTCTGTCCTCGCATCATGATATGCTCGCAGCAGTCGCTCGTCCGCCTTTTGCCGTTCCTGCTCTTCTGAGAGGATGCGCTGCTGCTGGGCCTGTCGGAACGATTCCTGCTGATGGGTGATGTTCTGGCGCAAGGCCTTGTATTTTGTGGTGACATCGTTGAAGCGTGCTGTCAGGTCGGCCAACTTTTCTTTGAGGCTTTCCAGTTCGGCCTTTACGCCCGCCTCCTTCTCCAGACGGCTCATCACGCTGTCTATCTGCTGCGTAGCATAGTATTCCCTGCGCTCCTTCAGGCGCTTCAGTCTGTCGTTCACCACGCCCTGCTCCTGGTTTAGCGACGCCTTCTCTGTATCATGCTTCTGCTGGATTTCCGACATCAGGCGCTTCTGGCGGTCTTGCTCCTGCATCAGTTCCGCTATCCTCGCCTCTATCAGCGGGAGTTTCTCGCGAGCAATGCGTTCGGCATATTTCAGTTCGCAACACAACTCCTCAATCTGCTGCTTCATGTAGAGCAGTTCGTGGTAGGCTTTCACCACCGCATCTGCCTGTTTCCTCACCTGCGACTCGCCCTTCTGGTTCAGCCTGTACCAGCAGGAGATGTCCTTGTACTCCTGCTCAAAGTCGGCCACCTGCCTGCGGAAATAGCCCAGGTCGATATTCGCCTCCTCGTCGCTCATTGACCGGATGATGATGTCCTTGATGAAATTGGCATCCAGTCGCGAGTTGAGAAACACGTTCTGTATGCTTCTGGGGATGTTCTGGTAACTGCCGGTCTCCAACAGCCGGAAGCGTGCAAACTCCTTCCCTGCGGTCTGCTTGTTGCCATAGAGGATGTCGCGATACTGCTCATAGCGGTCGATGATCTTGCTCATATAGATGCCGCCGAGTCGTTCGCGAATCACCTTCCACTCTGCCGTCACCTCGCCGCGTTCGTCCACCAGCCACTCTTTCCTGTAGGCGGCATCCACAAACCTGTAGCACGCCCTGCCCGACGAACGGAGCACGAGGATGCTGAAAGGCCCGTGCTCGTGCTCCACCTCATAGACCATATACGAGTTGGCGTGGGGCAGGTAGAACTCGTCGAACGATTTCATCTCCTTGGGGATGCCCAGATGCAGTTTGTCGGCATTGTAGAAGAACAGGACAGCGCGGAGCAACGTGCTCTTGCCCACGCCCTGTGTGCCGATGAAGTGGACGTTGCCATCCAGTTTCACTTCTGCGTAGCGTATGTTGGCGCTGTTGATAAAGACTATCTTGCGTAATGCTCTCATGACTCTTCTGTTTCGATGATGGTGAGACAATCTATCAGTTCCTCGATGTAATGGAAGGCAGCGGTCACCTTGTAGGTGCCGTCCAGTTCGTTCTCCAGTTCCACGAAGCCCATCCGCTCCAGGTCGCCTATCAGTTTTTCTATCTTCTCTTCGTTGGTCTTGACATCGGTATAGAGGTTGCGTGCCTTCTCCTTCAGTTCGATGTCGCTGGAGAACTTTTCGAGGATGTTCGACTTGCGGAACGTGAAGCCCGAGGCGAAGGTGTTGTTGAAGGTCTTGAGGAAGTCCACACGGTCAATCCACTGTGCCAGCCGTTGCACCTTGTCTGTCAGGTCCACCCTGTTCTCTGTCCTTGAAAAATAGTAGTAGCCATTGCCGCCCTCCAGCAGGAAGCCGATGCCACTGAAGTACTCCTGGTAGTCGTTGAAGTCGTCCTCGATGGCATCGTAGAGGTGGGCGCGCTGCTGCGAGACGGCGTTCTGCGAGATAAAGCCGCCCTTGCTCAGTATGTCGAATATTTCTTTTGTATAGCGCATTGTTGTTTACATCATCTTTGTCTGTGGATAGATTACGGGATATTCTATGTCGCCCTGCTGCCTGTACTCGTCATCGATACGCAGTTCGTCGAGATATTGCGTGGCAATCTGACAGAAGAGCACCAGCCTGGCCTCATCGTCCATCGGGATGCTGTAGCCTGTATAGTTCATGACGAAGTGGAACAGATGGTCGCCCGATGCCATGAAGGCATTCTTCACCTCGCCGATGTCCACCATCTGCAGCACCTCCTGCTGTTCCGTCAGTTCGCTCTCCGTCAGAGGCTCTGCCAGATGGCCTTTCTGCAGACGGCTGTTGCCCTTCCCTTTGGCCACATCCTGCAGCACGCGGAGGCCCTCTTCCGAATTGCGGAGCATGGAGAGTGATACCTTCAGCGCATAGCGTGGACGGGGTTCCATCCATACGGGGTTCCTCGCCTGCAGCCTGGCCTGTATGTCGGTATTCGTGTCGAGCAGCATCTGGTCGCGCAGGTATTTCAGTTTCTGCACCTTCTGCAGCAGGCGGCTCTGGTATTCTATCAGGTTCAGGTAGTTGATAATCTGGCGGTCCAGTTCCAGCAGGTTGTGATACACCTCGCGCAACTGCAGTTTCACGTCCGTCACGATGTCCTTCAACTGCACGTCCATCGCCACCATGAAGAAGGTGGTCTGCTTCTCGTCTATCACCCTTTCGCACTCGTTGATCAGCGCCGCAATGTCCTGGCGCTTCTCATCCAGATGCACCAGTTTCTTTTTCTTGACGGCGAAGGTCGGCTCGTTCTTGTAGGTATTGTCGATGTTGCGCTTCAGGTCAATGACATTCCGCAGCGTGGTGAGGGCGATACTGCGCAGTATGCGCTTCACGTCGCGCAGATAGCCATACTTACGGCTGGGGTTGTTCTCGCTGAGATAGTAGTCGATGGCATTGTTCAGATTGCCGATGCTCTCCTTGACGCTCGCCACATTGATTTCCTCGTTCACTTCCAGCACGTCCTCGAAGAACTTCAGATACACATCCTCCAGTTCCACGAAGTCGGCATTCTCACGGATGATGCCGTATCGCCGCAGGAACTCGATGCTCTCATCCCGCTTGCTGGCCAGTTCGCGTGCCAGTTCGTAGCGGAACGACAGTTTCTTCCTGTCCTGGAACAGCGCATGCAGCAACCGCCGCTCCCTGTCCAGGGCACGTATCAGTTCGTCTAACGAGCGGAAATGCGAAAGGTTGTCCATATTCTTAGTCTAAATGAACGGAACTCATCAAGGCCCGCTGCAATTTGGCTACAAAGATACTAAAAGCAATTCATAATTAAGCATAAAATATAAAAAAACATCATGAATGCTTTGTCATTCAAGGGAAAAAGAGTAACTTTGCAACTCAAATGTGCCTTCGGTAAAAGGACAACGGCTAAATAAGGAAGCAAATGACAAACGAAGAGAAAGAATTCTTGGAGCCAGTAATCCGCAGCATGATGGAGAAAAGCAAGGACAATGTGACAGATGCAGAAGTGGCTAAGGCCATGGAGTTTCTGGGTACTCTGACTGACAATGCCGAGTCGATATATCATTATGAGCATCCCGACTATGGGGCCATGGTGAAGGAAGTGCCCGAGGCACTACGCCAGTTGCTTGACAACAGCGCCGAGCATAGTGATTTGATATCGTTCGACGATATGATGGACGCGTGCTCGAAGATGGAGCGCGGCACACTTGTAGATGCTGTGGATAGCCTCATCTATTTCTGGCTCGACAAGTGGCACGGTGTCAATGACGAAGCGGACGAGGACGAGGGCGTATGGCTCCATCCGATGCATCTGGCCATCCTGATAGCCGAGCGTTTTGCACTCCGCGAGTGTCTCCCGGCATTGTTGGAGATAGAGCGTCAGGACCGCGATTTTGCCGAGGCATTCTTCGATGAGTCTGATATGGTCGGCATGCCAGCCGCCTGTATCTATCAGATTGCTACGGAAGACGACCTTCCATTGTTGACCGACTTCGTGTGCGAACGGGGTATCCATACATTCTCCAAAGCCGAGGTGATAGCCGCCGCTGCCACCCTGCCGCGCCGCCGTCCGGAGTTGCTGCAGCCTGTGCAGCAGTGGCTTTGCGAGATATTGGGCATCTTTGCCGACCGCATCGACCCCGAGGTGGGCGACGTGATGCTGCTCGAGGCCATCATCCACTGCTGCATCCACGCCCGTTGTGAGGCTGCCAAGCCGATGATCATCCGGATGTACAGCAAGTACAAGATGCCCAACATCCTGATTCCCGGCGGAGTCAACGAGGTGCGCAAGTCCATCAAGCGTGCCGATATCGGGGTGCTGTCCGAAGACCGGGAGAGTGCAGAGACCATCTACATGAATGCCGACACCTCCTTCGACGACGATGAGGACTACGACGATGGTGAGGAATATGATGACGAGGACTACGACGACGATGAGGACTACGACGATGAGGACTATGATTATGACGAAAGCGAACTGGCGCCGTGTCAGGAGTATTGTGGCTGGACCTATGGCGGAAGGGCCCGTTACCTGCCGGTAAAGACTCTGCAGAAATACACATTGCGCGTAGAACTGCGAGAATCAGAGCCGCTGGTGTGGCGCGAACTCGAGGTGCCTTCCAGCATCAGCCTCTCCTCGCTGGCGCAGGCCATCCTGCTGGCCATGGGCTGGGATGAGGACCATCTGCATCAGTTTGTCGGCAAAGGAAAGAACTATTATGCCACCAGCATGAATCAGCCAGACGACATCTTCTCTCAGAGAAGCAAGGACGGTGACGACTATACCGTTAGCCGTCTTCTGAAAAAGCCGGGTGACACGACGCTCTTCGAATACGACTATGGCGACAGTTGGGAACATCAGGTGAAACTGACGGCAAAGTCCGACTATGCCGACGGTGAGAAACCAATCGTCCGCCTGACGGGTGGGGCCAACGCCTGTCCTCCTGATGACTGCGGCGGCATCTGGCGATACAACCACTTGGTCAGGCTGATGCAGGAAAAGCCTGGCTCGCGGGAACTCCGTGAATTCTATGACTGGTTGGGCAGCAAGTGGGATTCAGGCTTCTTCCCCCTCAAGGAGGCTGCGGGGGCTGTCGATGAAATGAATGAGTGAGGTGATATGCCCTTCATCCTGATTGTACGCCCACTGGAATACTTTGCCATCGTGGGGGCGGAATTGAAGCGCGTGATGTCGCTCGGCCAGTTTATGACGACGGAAGGAACCGTCAGGAGTGAACAGGTGGAGATGGGCCAGGCCGACCTGCGGCAACTGGCTGAGACCTGCGAGCAGTTGCGCCCTGGCAGCCTCTATGCCCGGTATGCCAACAAGAAGATGTTCCGGCACGAGGAGGACTTCTGGGCCACAGAGGAGAAGACTGTCAGACAGTATGTGAAGCGGAAGGCGGACAAGCGACTGATCGAGGCCGTCCGTCTGGCAGCCAAACTCGACATCCCCATGCTCTATGCCAAAGGCAAGAATACACCGCTGCACATCTCCGACCGGCTGAAACTGGAGGGTGGCTGTGAGGTGAGCCCTGTCATGTACTTTCACCGTCATGACGAAGGCATCACCTATCGGCTGCAACTCTGCATTGACGGGAAGTTAGCGGGCAGAGCATCCGGGCATCGTCTCATCGTGCTGACACACACGCCTGGCATGTTCATTCTCAACAATAGCATCTACTTGCTGCGCGAGGGCTTCAGCGGACAGTTGCTCATACCCTTCGTCGCGAAGGAACAAGTGGAGATACCCCGAAGGATGGAGAACGACTACTTCCGCCGTTTCATTCTCAGGCATGTGGCCCATGCGGAAATCTATGCTGAGGGCTTCGAAATCACGGATGTCAGCCAGCAGCCCCAACCCCGCCTGACGGTGGGCACGGCCGTCAATGGCGACCACCTGCTGACATTGCGTTTCCAGTATGGCAGTCTGGAATATACGGCTGACAACCAGTCGAACGGAAGGGTTACACTGACGGAGACTGACAGCAGTTTCCGTTTTGTCCGACAACTGCGCAACAGGCCTGTTGAGCAGCAAATAACCGAGAAGTTGAAAGCGCTGACAGGAGCCGGCCCTGTCGTCCGTTTTCCATTATTGCAGCCACTGATTGACTGGCTGCGCCAGTATGCCCCCAGGTTGAGGGCCGCTGGATTCGAGGTGGTTCAGCCTGCAGACCACGTCTATTACATAGGACCACTGAGCGTGGAGCGGAGCGACATCTGGCAGGGCGACTGGCTACAGACTGACGTGACGGTAGTGGTTGAAGGTGATGACGGGCAGATACGCATCCCGTTCCTCGACCTTCGCGACACCATCCTCAAGGGCGAAAAGGAGTACATGCTGTCTACGGGCGAGATACTGCTGATACCCGATGAATGGCTGATGCGCTATGCCGACCTGATGCTGACAGGCATGCGCAGAGGTCAGGGATTCCGGCGGCACAGGAGCCAGATCGACTGGGCTTCAGGTCAAGAGGTGATATCGCCTCAGCCATCAAATCTCAACCCTCAGCCCTCAAATCCCAAATCTCAACCCTCAACTCTCAACGCCACGCTCCGCCCTTATCAGCAGGCGGGCTTTGAGTGGCTGTGGCAGAACTTCACGGCACAGACAGGCTGCTGCCTTTCCGACGAGATGGGACTTGGCAAGACTCTCCAGACCATCGCCCTGCTGCTGCAGTACAAAGAGGCGGCAAAGGCTTCGAAGCCCGTCAGTAAACCACTGTCGGGGATGCTGTTCTCTGAAGAGGAAATGCAAGGCACGGCTACTCCGCACCCCGCACCCCCGCTCCTCCGCGCCCCCGCGCCCCCGCTTCCATACCGCACCTCGCTTGTCGTAGCCCCCGCCTCCGTCGTCCACAACTGGCGCAACGAGTTGAGCCGCTTTGCGCCGTCGCTCTCGGTGATGACCTATACGGGCGACATAGTCAAGCGCAGGGACAAGCGGATAGCCCTGATGCGGTGGGACGTGGTGCTGACCACCTACCGCACCCTGCTCAACGACATCGGCCTGCTCTCGCAGAATGAGTTCGGCATCGTGGTGTTCGACGAGAGCCAGGCGTTCAAGACCGCCTCGTCGCAGATCCACCATGCCGTCACCCAGTTGCAGGCCCTGCATCGGATGGCACTCAGCGGCACACCTGTGGAGAACAATCTGCAAGAACTATGGAGCCTGATGAACGTGCTGAATCCTTATTTGCTTGGCGATGCCCAGTCGTTTCAGAAGTCCTTTGCCGGCCCCATCGCCCAGCAGATGGAAGAGAGCCGCAGGGAACTGTTGCGCCGTCTGATTGCCCCATACTTTCTGAAGCGCACCAAGGAAGAGGTGCTCAGTGACCTGCCAGAACGTCAGGACGAGGTGGTGGTATGCCCGATGACAGCCGAGCAGACCAGCCGCTATGCCGAAGAACTGTCGAAGGCCCGCAACGAGTGGCTCGACCCTGACGCCGAAGCAAGCGGGCGACAGATGCACATGCTCGCGGCTCTGCAAAGGTTGCGCCAAATAGCCAATGGCGAGGGGAAACTGCGCGTGGTTTTCGACCATCTGGAGAGTCTGCGCTCGTCGCAGCACAAGGTGCTTATCTTCAGCGAGTACGTCAGCCTGCTGGAGCGTGTGGGCGCCGAGATGCAGGAGCGGGAGTGGAAGTATGCCCTGCTGACGGGACAGACGCAGAACCGCGAGCAGGTGATAGACAGATTTCAGCAGGCGGACGACTGCCAGTTCTTCCTCATCTCGCTGAAGGCCGGCGGCGTGGGGCTCAACCTGACAGCCGCCGACTACGTGTTCCTGCTCGACCCGTGGTGGAACCGCTCCGCCGAGGAGCAGGCCATCGCGCGGGCCCACCGCATCGGACAGCAGCGCGCAGTGTTCGTCTACCATTTTGTATCGGCAGGCACCCTCGAGGAGCAGATCCTCTCCCTGCAGGACCGCAAGCAGTCGCTGATAGACAGCGTCATGCCGTTTATCCTGCAGGCAACCTGACGCGATGGTTGGACTACAGAAGTGAGTGACGGGGCTTCGCGCGTGTGTAGTAGGCTATTTCTAAAACATCTTACACTTCTTACACTTCTTACACCTAAGGCAGGTGTGGGAAGTGTAAGAAGTGTAAGGTAAAAAGTGCATAAGGCAACTATATTAGAAAATAGGATGGGACATTTTTTGATTCACCCCACCCCTGACCCCTCCCCTAAAGGGGCGGGGAGTTATAGGGAGCCTATCTTCGGGAAATAAGAGCCTGTCTTCGGGAAATAAGAGCCTGTCTTCGGGAAATAAGAGCCTGTCTTCTGGAAATAAGAGCCTGTCTTCTGGAAATAAGAGGCTGTCTTCGGGACGGAGCAGGCCCGTCCGCTGATAGACAAGATCATGGCCCGCCTCGGCGACGGCAGGGAAAAGTCGGTCTATGAGGCCTGGCGGGCCGTGGCCGAATATCATCTGGCCCGTAGAATATAACGAGGCTCTGGAGGCCACACAGCAGATGGGGCGCCAATTGACGAACGTCCACAATTCCGGTCTGTGGCGCGACGCACTGCCGAACTGCTGGACGGCACGCTCACACTCGACGGTTCATACACCACGGGTGCCCGTTTCGTGCTGACGCTGCCGACGGGAACTGAGATCTAGGGCATGACGAATGCCCTGATGCGACGGATGTACTCTTCGCGATGGTCATAATAGGAATGGGCATGAGGCGTACCTTTCGTAATCCAGAGCGACTTGTGCGACGGCTTGGCATCGTAGAGGCGACAGGCCATCTCCGTCGGTACGAACTTATCGCTGTCGCCGTGGATGAACAGCATCGGATAAGGTGAACTGGCTACCTCGCCTATAGCGGAAGCCTCGCCGAAACTCCATCCGTAGCGCCAACGGCAGAGCAGGCTGCTGGAGTACATCAGCGGAAACGCAGGCAGCCCGAACTGCTCCCGCAGTTCCTTGGCAAACTGGTCCCACACGCTGGTGTAGCCGCAGTCGTCGACGAAGCGGATGTCGCGCACGCCCTCCGGCATCTTCTCTGCTGACGTCATCATCGTGGTGGCACCGCCCATGGATACGCCGTGGACTACCATCGTGTCAGTCTGGAAGATGCGGAGCCACTGCATCACGTCCTTGCGGTCGAGCCAGCCCATAGAGATGGCGTCGCCCTCGCTCAGTCCATGGGCATGGAGGTCGGGCATGACCACATTGTAGCCCAGTTCGCGCTCATAGAGGCGGGCCAGATAGAAAAACTCGACGGCATTGTCGCGCCAGCCGTGGATGACGATGGCTGTGCGACGACTGCCGCGACTGACGTAGTAGGCATGCTGGCGCTCATGGCGCCCGTCTGTCGTGATGAAGGTGTCGCGCAAGGCCCCGATGCGCCTGAGACTGTCGACCCAGGGGCGCGTCTCTGGATACTCTTCAAACTGCTGTCTGAAGTAGGCGGATGTATCGGTGCGGTAAGGAGCGGGGGAAAGAGCGTAGTCGAGCATGTAGAAACTGCCGCCAACGGTGGCTGTTATGAAGACGACCAGCAGAACGGCAGTAAGCCAGAGAATGGGCTTCTTATAATTCATAATGAATAATGCATAATTTCATTCTTTCATTTTTATGTCGCTGGGCTTGCATCCCATTTTTGCCTTAAACTTGGCTGAGAAATAGTCGGGCGACTCGAAGTTGAGGCGATAGGCAATCTCCTTGACGGTCAGTTCGGTGGTTGACAGCAGTTCCTTGGCACGCTGCAGGCGGAGTTCCTGCTGATAGGTGGCGGGCGAGAGGCCTGTGAACTCCTTGAAGAGTTTGCGGAAGTTGCTGTAACTGGCCCCCATCTCCTCGGCCACCTGCTGGATGGTCAGGTCGCTCTCCAGCGACTGGCGTATGCGAAGCCGGGCGCGGTTGATCATGTCCACCTGCTGCTGGTTCTTGCTGAGCAGGATGTTGCGCTCCAGCGAGTACATCATGCCAATCAGGTGGTTCACCAGTCCTGCCATCACTTGCTGCGAATAGGCGGCCTCTTCCAGAGCCTGCTTGTAGGCGGAGCGGTAGAGTTCCTCGATGACTGACGAATAGCCGACGTGGTAGATGGGCTTCTCCGGGGAGAGGAATCCGTGCTTGACGCGGTCGTCCATGTTCTTGCCTTTGAAGCCGATCCAATAACTCTTCCATCCGACGGCGGACAGGGGGTGATAGGTGTGCCATTCGCCAGGGAAGAGCAGGAACATGTCGCCTGCCTTCAGCCGCGTCTCCGGACAGTGGGCGCTGCGGAAGAGCCCTTCACCCTCAGGGTTGTAGAGCAGTTGATACTCATTGAGCGTGCGTCCCTTCTCGACGTTGAAGTAGTAGCCGTCGGCATGCCCCTTGGTGGGGTAGGGGTCGCCGGGGCCGATCTCCTCATAGCCGATGGTGCTGACGGTCAGTCCCCATAGTGCGTCGCGCTCGCCAGCGAGCAGGTATTTGCTTGTCTGCATAGTGTATTTACTTTTTTACCTTTTTACCTTTTCTCGCACGGAATCCATAGCCAGAATGTGGAGCCGCGGCCTTCGCCCTCGGAGGTGACCCCGATCTGGCCGCCGCAGCGCTCTGCTATCGACTTGCAGATGGACAGGCCGAGGCCGGTGCCTTGGACGTAGTCGTTGAGTTTGACAAAGCGCTCAAACACGCTGGCCTGCTTGTCTTTCGGGATGCCGGCCCCTGTGTCTTCGCAATAGAGGAAGAGTCCGTTCTTCGCGGTGCCGTCGGCGGCGGTCCGCTCCTCTTCGCGGTAGCCCACCTTGATGTGTCCCTCGTGGGTGTATTTGACAGCATTGGTGGTGAAGTTGGTGAGCACTTGCTGTATGCGCCCCTTGTCGAGGATGGTGGGGTAGGTGGAGTAGGGGTTGTCCTTGATGAACTCCACGCCCGGCTCTTCGACGCGCTGGGCCAGCGTCTGGCAGATGTCATCGAAGACTTGGGCAAAGTCGACCTCGGTCGGTTCGATGGCGAGGGCCTGCCCCATGCTGGATGCTTCGAGGATGTCATTGATAAGCCGGAGCAGCATGTCGCAGTTGTTGCGGATGATGCGTATGAACTCCATGCGCTCGCTCTGTTCTTCGATGACAGGCAGCAGGTCGGAGAATCCGACGATGGCGTTGAGCGGCGTGCGGATCTCGTGCGTCATATTGGCCAGGAAGGCCGACTTCAGGCGTCCGGAGTTCTCGGCACGGACGGTCTCGTCCTTCAGCCGCTGTTGGGCATCCATCAGGTTGGTGATGTTTCTGATCACGCCGAACTGGCCTGTCGTCACACCGTGCTCATCTGTGACTGGCATGCCGCTGATGGCATACCATACAGGCTGGTGGGTGAAGGGCGACGAGGCGAAGCGGTGGATGATGTTGAACGGCTTGCTCATGATCTCCTCGCTGGACATTGCATAGCGCGCTCCCTCCTGCTCCTGCGGATCTATACAATTGACAAACTCCTCGAGCGTGATAACAAGATCCGTCGTGCGCAGTGAGCGGGAGAACTGGACGGTCTGCGAGACCAGGTCGGAGCGCCATACGTACATGTCGCTGTTCTCCAGCAGGTAGTGCAACTGCGTCTCATAGCGGTTGGCCTCGTCGTTGATCTTGCGTATCTCGATGTCGTGTCTGCGCTGTTCGAGATACATCTGGCGCTCGTCCGTCAGGTCGCGGGATGTGATGATGTAGAAGATGATGTCGCCATGCTCGTTGGCGACGGGGTGGATGCGGAATTCCAGATATTTGTCGATGCCGAGTTCTGGGTAGTACATGCGGTGGCAGACGTGGAAGTCCTTGCCGGAGTTGAAGTCATAGTCGCCTTTCAGGATGGGGACGTCGAAGAGAGGAGCCTTGCGGAAGTAGTCTTCGCCAAAGGTATCGAAGCTGCAGAGGTCTTTCATCCTTTCATTGACGTCGTGGAGTATGCCGTCGGCATCGTAGAACGACATGGCGATGAGGTTGGTCTCGAACATCTTCATGTATTTCTCGGCCATCTCGTTGTTCTGCTGTTTCTCAATGATCTCATGGGTGACGTCCTTGATGGAACTGACCACGTAGTGGGGCTTGTTGTCCTCAAACTCGATGATGGTGTGTACGTGCAGGTTGCGCCAGTCTGGGCTTTCTGGGGCGCCTGCATTCCAGCGCCTCTTCTGCTCCATTGTGATGATGCCTTGATGCAGATGCTCCAGTATCTCTTCGAATTCGTCTTTCTCTGTCGGGTGGATGCGGCTGACGAATTCCCCGCTGCTCATGCCTGACGGCGGTAGCAGGTTGCCATATAAATTAATAATGTGGTCAGTCCACAGGTCGTGCTCTATGACGTAATAGTCGCCCATGCTCAAGGCTTGCGTCATCATGTTGTTGAGGTCGACTGACTTGCGGACGGCAGCCTTCACCCTTGAAATCATCAGACGGCTCAGCAGGAATCCGATGGCCGTGGTGATGATGGCGCCGATGATGATGAACAGGGCAATGGGCGACGAGTCGTTGTGGACACGCTCGGGATGGAACCATTTGTCGCGGATGCGGTCGATCTCACCTGCCTGTTCCAGACGTGCATATTCATCGTCGATCTGGTCGATGAGTTCCTTGTCATAGCCGATCAGTCGAAATTCGCCAGCGGGAATGTCAATCTCGTTGGTCGTCAGACTGTCGATGCCAAACTCCTTCATCTTCCACAAGGCGGGGCGTTCTCCCCAGAAGAAATATTTGTATCTGCCCTGTCTGACGCCGGCGAGGGCTTCACGGGGAGAGTGGTACTCTACGGTGAAGGCGGGATGCTCATTGCCCAGCATGATTTGCGACGACGCGTAGTCGTTGTTCCTGAGCACGATGGTGTCGTTGGGCCCCAGTTGACTGATCTTTGTGAGTGGTTCGGTGTCGACATGGTGTATGCAGACGATGCGATAGTAGTGTAGCAGGTTGCGCGTCATGACATAGGGGCGCTGCTTGTAGTTGAACGACAAGGCGTGGATGATGTCGGCCTCTCGCTTCTCAAAACTCTCGACAGCCTGGAACCATTCCTCCATCTGATAGCGATGGGGAATCTTCAGACGGTCGAGAATGAGTTCGTACACGTCGATGTTGTAGCCGTCAGGCTGTCCTTGGTCGTTCCTGAACTCGTATGGCGGGAACTCCCAGTCGCAGGCTATCACGAGTGGCTGTTCTTGCGTGTATTCGTGGATTTGCTGGGCTATGGCAGTCTGGCAACTGATGGCGGTCAGCAGCAGGACGAAGAACCGGACAAAGTTATAATGATGCTTCATATATACTCACAACTTTCTTGTTATTTCACTCGCCTTGCAGGGAAGGCTCACCCATATTGTGGTGCCCTTGCCGACTTTGGACTTGATGCTGATGGTGCCCTTCATCTGTTGCGTCAGTTCGTTGCAGATGCTCAGCCCCAGTCCCGACCCAGTGTTCGCACCATTGGAGAAGCGCTCGAAGATGTTTGGCAGCAGGTCGTCGGGAATACCGGTTCCTGTGTCCTCGACAGTCATGATGAGATGGTCGCCAATGTAGTCAAGGCGGGTGCGTACATATCCCTTTGTGGTGTTCTGGCAGGCGTTCCGTACAATCTGGTCCAGGATGATGCCTACGTTCTGTGCGTCAATCTCAACGATTAGTTGGTCGTAGGGATTCTCGACGATGTAGTTGACCCCAGGCTGTTTGATATTTTCCCAACTGGCGGTGCAGTTCATGTCGAACACCTTGGCAAAGTCAGTGGGCTGCGGGTTGATGTCGATCATCTGTGCGTCCAGGCGCGACAGGAAGAGGATGTTGTTGATCAGTTTCAGCAGGTTGCGCGAGTTCTCCTTGATTTCATCGATGAAGACGCTCTCGTCGCTGCTGCTGTGCTCCATCTCAAAGAGTTCCGCAAAGCCAACCACGGTGTTGAGCGGTGTGCGGATCTCATAACTCATGTTGCGCAGGAACGCATTCTTCACCACCTCCACCTCCTGGGCCTTGGCGGTCTCCTTCGCCAGTTCCTTCTCGGTGTGCTTGATGTCGCTGACGTCGCGGCACATGCCGAAATATGACTCCGCGTCGCCCTTGTCGTCAATGTTTGGCACAAAGTGGATCTGCAGGCATAGCGGGAATCCCTTGGTCTTCAGGGTGGTCTCTATCGTTGCCTCGATGGGGGCGGCGGTATGGTTGTCCATGCTGTTGAGCATGCGTTGCACGGTATGCTTGTGGTGGTCGGCTGTCAGCGAGAGGGCGCGTGTCTGTGTCAGTTCGTACTGTGCCTTTCCGATCTCGCTGAAGATCGTGACCATGTGGGTCTTGCTGGAATAGTTGATCATGCGTATGCCTCCCACCTTCAGCACGTAGTTGATGTTCTTGATGTAACTTGTCACTTCCTCATTGGCTTTCTGCCGTTTGCGGAGGTTTTCCTGATTGCGGTTGTACGACCTGACGACCTCTGTCACGTCGCGGCCTGTGCCGTAGATGCCCAGCAACTGGTGATCCTGGTCGTAGATGGGTTCCAGTTTGAGTTCATAGTACATCATGCCCTTCTGGAGAAACTTCCTGGCCAGGCGGTTTCCTGCATTCGCCTTATAGAGCAGGGTGGTGTGGATGGTGCCGAGGTTTTCCAGGGAGAGGTCGTCCGTCCCTATCATTTCCTGTACGGTGATGTGATACGACTGGATGGTCTCTTTGTCGGTCATGAAGGTCTTGCAGGCCTTCTGGTTCATATCCACCAGGATGCCGTCCTTGTCGTAGTAGACCATGTCGGTCATGGCCGTGTTGAAGATGGCCTGATAGCGTAGCATATTGTTCTGTGCCAACTGTTGCTGCTGTTTCTCTTCGGTGATGTCGCTTTGCGTTCCGAGTATGATGGAGGGCCTTCCCTTCTTGTTGCGTCTGAGCACTGCCAGCGATATGGTGAACTCCCGGGTTTCATCTCCCTTGTTTACGTCCTTGGCCCTCAGGTAGAGCGTGGTCTGCTCTTTCTCCTGTCTCACGATCTGGTTGATGGCTGCGGTGAGTTGCTCGAAATCCTCACGGTTGTAACGCTGCGAAAACTCCAGGACGGTATAGTTGCGTACGGCCTTCCCGTTTTCGTCCATCCACGTGAATGTCTTCGTCGGGATGTCGTAAGTCCAGAACCGTACGGTACAGGTCTTCAGGATCAGCGACAGGCGGTCGTTCTTTTTCTTCAGGTCTTTCGTCAGTTTCTTCTCCCTGTATCGGAAGAAGGAATAGTAGAACAGGGAGATGGCGGCGATGATGGCCAGGGCCGTCGCTATCTTCCATATCCAGGAGGGGATGCCGCTCTCCGTCCTTTCTGGGTAGAACCATTTGTTCTGGATGGGCTGCAGGCGCTCCTCTGAGAGCAGCAGTGCATAGACACTGTCTATCTGGTTCAGCAGACGGCGGTTGTTCGACATGAACTTGTATTCACCGTGGGGCGTGTCGATGGGCGATAGTTCCAGGTTCTTGATCTGGTATTTCTGGATGAGCCATTTCAGCGACATCGTGTTCCAGATGATTTCGGTAGTCGGATTGGTGCTCATCTTCTGGATGGCCTCCTTCATGTCGTTGTATGCTTCGGCATTAGCCTCCCAGCCCCGGTCCTTCATCAGGTGGTGGCTGAAACTGCCGTCGTGTACGATGACACGGTTGTTGGCCAGGTCCTTGATCCCCTTGATCTTGGGGCTGACTCCTTTCTTGTGGACGACGCTGTGGGTGAACAGGTGTACGATGGACTTGCCATACAGGGCAAACTCGTCGTGGAATCTGGCAGCCATTCCCAGCATCAGGTCCGACTTGCCTGCCTTCAGGTCGTTGAGGGCGTCGCTGGTCTGTTTTAGTTTGATAAGGTAGGGGATATCGAGCCGCTTGAAGATCATCTTCAGCAGGTCGATGTTATAGCCGTCCGGCTCCCCGTTTTCATTGAGGAAGACGTAGGGCCACAGATCCCAGGCGTCTTCGTAGACGAGCGGATGGGCCTCGTCGAACACGCTGACGCTATCGGCAGTGGCTTGAGCCCAGGAGGGGCTGGCTGGCAGATGGCAGAAGATAAACATCATGCATATCATCCTCAGCCGGACTAGTCGCTTGTTGTCTATATTCATCATTATTATTTTTTCATTCTTTCACATGGGATCTCCGCCCAGAAGGTAGAGCCCTTCCCTTCTCCCTCGGATGTAACGCCAATGCGCCCTTTGTAGCGGTCGGCGATGGCTTTGCAGATGGAAAGCCCCAGACCTGTGCCCTGTACGTAGTCATTGAGTTTGACAAAGCGCTCGAACACCTTCTTCTGGTCGCCTTTGGGAATGCCGGACCCCGTATCTTCGCAATAGATGTAGAGCCCGTTGTCGCGATACTCGTATCCCACCTTGATATGTCCCTGCTGCGTGTATTTCACGGCATTCGTGACGAAGTTGGTGATGATTTGCTGTATGCGGTCCGGGTCGATCCTGACGGTCAGTGTCTTATAGGGATTCTCAGCGATGAACTCCACTTGCGGATTCTGTACGCGTTGTGCCAGCGACTGGCAGATGCTGTTGAAGGATTCCGCGAAGTCCACCTCTTTGTCCTCGATGCTGATGCCGTTGGAGTCGAGGGTCGAGACGGCCAGGATGTCATTGATCAGGCGCAGCAGCATGTCGCAGTTGCTCATGATGACCTTCACGATTTCCTGCTTCTCTTCGGGAGTGGTCATCATGGGCAGCACGTCGCTGAATCCGACGATGGAATTGAGCGGTGTGCGGATTTCGTGGGTCATGTTTGCCATGAAGACGGATTTCAGACGGCCGGAGTCGTTGGCGCGTTCTGTTTCCTGCTTGAGGAGTTCCTGCTTCTGTATCAGTTCTGTCACATTGCGTATCACGCCGTAGCATCCCTTCAAGTGCCCGTCGGCATCGTAGAAAGGCACGCTGTCGATGATGTTCCATTGCAGGTCGTCGCTGTCGTGGTAAATGGCGCGCATGTGGCATAGGTAGGCCTTGGGCTCCGTGAAATGTTCTTCGGGAGCCTGGAAACTGCGGGCCACCGACTCTTCCTTATCGATGAAGTATTTGAGGAAGGTATCGTAAGTCAGCACCTTCTCGGGCTTGCTCAGTTCCTTGAAGAAGGAGATGGTGTGCTCCTCGAACGTGGTGCGCCAGAAGCGCATGTCGCACTGCTCCATCAGGTATTTCAGTTCCGTCTCGTATTGCTGGATTTCCTTCACCTGATGGCGGATGAATTCGTCGTTCTGCTTGTTCTGGAGGTAAAGTTCCCGCTCCTTGGTGACATCGCGGATGGAGAATGTGATGTAGATGAGTTGGCCGTCATCGCCGTAGATGGGGTGGACGCGCAGTTCCGTATAGCAGTTGACACCTCTCTCCAGAATGACGCTCTGGGTGCAGAACCACAGTTCCTCGATATGCCTGTTGTCGAGCAACTCCTTGAAGGTCGGCATGTCGTAGATGGTGCGGGAGAAGTAGTAAGGGTCGTCTTCTGACTGGAACTTCAGTATCTCTCGCATCTTCTGGTTGACGGTGAGCAGGTTGCCGTCCTTGTCGTAGAAGGCCAGCCCGACTATCGACTGCTCGAAGATTCTCCTGTACTTGTCGTTCAACTGTTGCTCTTCCTGTTCCTGTGCGACGGTGTCGGTATGGTCGCTGATGGTGCAGAACAGATTGGTGGGGGTGCGCAGTTGCTCGTTGGCAAACTCTGCCACGCCCAGGTTGTGGATGTTGTGCCATTCCGCCTGGCCTTCCTTCTTGCTGACGTTCCAACGGAAACTGCATTCGGCCGTCTTCTTGCCGCTCATCAGTTCCCTGATGAATGTCTCGTAGAAGTGCCAGTCGTCGGGGTGTACGTATTTCCTGCTCTCCTCGTAACTCATTCCTTTCTCCGGCAGGAAGTCGCCGTGGATGTTGGTGGCATAGTGTTCTGCCAGCGACAACTTGATGACGGCGTCGCCGTTCAAGTTCAGCGTGTGCTTCATGATGGCCGACATGTCGTGAATCCGCTGAGAGTTCCTGCGGATGCGTAGAATGCTGAGGCGGTTGAAGCCCCAACTGATTGTAAAGGCGATGACAACCAGCAGGGTCATCAGCAGTGAGATGCCGTCGACTGCCGTTCCCGTGGCGGATGTGAGTATCTGTGACAAGGTCATGTTCATCTTTATGGAGTCCTTTATACTATGATTTCTGACTTCTTCTCGAAATTGCTGCTTTGGCAGGGAATGCTGATGTATATGGAGGTGCCCTTGCCCTTTTCCGACATGACCTCGATGCTGCCGCCCATCTGCTCTGTCAGTTCCTGGATGATGGGCAGGTCGAGCCCCGAGCCGAAGTGCTCATTGTCTTCGTTGAGGACAAAGCGCTCGAAGACGTGTGGCAGGTCATTCTTGGAGATGCCCTCTCCCGTGTCCTCAATCGTGATCATCAGTTCGCCGTGGCGATATTCGTATTTGGCCCGTACAATGCCTTCCTTGATGGAGTTGGCGGAGAAGGTGCAGACCTTCTGGATGACCATGCCCAGATTCTGGCTGTCGATGTTTGCCATCAGCCGCGTGTAGGGATTCTCCACGACGACCTTCACGTCGGGGGGCAGCGTGCTCCACCCCATATAGCACCAGCCGTCGAACATGGTGGCAAAATCGCACTCCTGATAGTTGTACTCAATCATCCTGGAGTCGAGGCGGGAGATAAACAGGATGTCATTGATCAGTTTCAGCAGTTCGCCCGTATTCTTCCTGATCTCCTCGGCAAAGACGGGCTCGTCCTCGGGGCTGTGGTCGCCGTTGAACAGTTCGGCAAAGCCGATGACGGCGCTCAGTGGCGTGCGCAACTCGTAACTCATATTCAGCAGGAACCTGTTCTTCAGTTGTTCCGTCTCCTGAGCCTTTTCTGTCTCCTCTCGGAGTTTCTTCTCCGTGTAGGTCATCTCCGTCTCGTTGCGGCACATGCCGAAGTAGTGGGTGATCTTCCCCTCGGCATTCCGGATGGGCATGACGTTGAAGTTCAGGTAGACGCGGCGCCCTTGCCGGTCGCGCATCAGGGTCTGCAGCGTGTCGGTGATGATGCCCGGATGGCGGCGGTCCATGCGGCGGAACAGGCCTTTGGCCTTGCGGCGCTCTTCGTCGCAGACCATCGTGATGGCTCTCAGTTGCGGCAGTTTATACTGCGTCTTGTTCAGGTCGCTTGAGATTTCCAGTTCGTGGGTGTCGGGGTAGTAGTTCGTCAGGCGCACGTCGCTCACCTTCAGCGAGTAGTTGATGTTGTCGATGTAGTCCTTGATGTCCCGGGTCGTCCTCTCCAGCGTCCTGATGCCCTCTTTCTGGTGGTGGTTGGATTCCACCATGTCTGTGATGTCGCGGCCTGCTGTAATGATGCCAAGCAGGTTGTTGTTCTCGTCGTGGATGGCACTGACCATGGCCTCATAGTATATCTTGCTTCTGATGGTGACCTCCGGAATCCGCTCGTCCTGCTCCTTCACGGCCTGAATGTCGGTGATCGACGACATCTGCATGGTGTCCAGATGTGCTATGTCGATGTCGCGGTAGGCCGGGATGTCGTGGAAGTTGACCTTTCGCTCCAAGAGTGCCTGGCGGTCGGCGATGCCGAATGTCTCGCAGGCCTTGTCGTTGATGTCTGTCATGATGCCGTTATCGTCATAGAAGACCATGTCCACGAGCGACGAGTTGAACACGGTGTGGAATCGCAGCATCAGTCTGCGCGCCTGTTCGCTCTGTGTCTGGTCGTCGGTGATGTCCGTCTGGATGCCGAGGATGACGGCGGGCTGGTCGTGGTCGTCGCGGCGCAGGATGGAGAGGCTGATCTCGTAGAGGCGCTGACGCTCGTCCGGCGTCTTCGGCCTGGCTCCCTTCACATAGACCTCCTGCGAGAGGGCCTCCCCGCTCAGGATGGCATGCATCAGTTCGCGCATCTCCATGAAGTCGTCACGGTCGTAGTCGCGTGAGAAGTCGATGGGGAGCATCGCCGGGCCCACGCTTGTCAGGTAGGAGAGCCGGTGGAACGCATTCTTCTCCCGGTTGTAGACCCAAACCACTCTCTTCTTCGATTCCATCACCAGTCCCAACTGGGTGTTCAGCCGCTCCGCCTCGGTGTTGACTTCCTTTTCGCGGTACCAGAACAGGCGGTTGTAGAAAATCATCACAAAAAAGGAGATGAGCAGCGCTGCCACAAGATAGGCCATCAGGTGGGGGATGTCGAAAAGCGTCTTCATATCCTCCTGCTGGGCAAAAGCCTTCGATGCAGACATGCAGAAAAACACCAGGATCAGCAATTTATCGTTATAGGTCTTACGCATTATTGGACTCCTCTTTTTCTTTTTTTTCAGCGCAAAGATAGTCAAAAGAATGTGTTCTGCCAAATTTTTTTCCGAAAAATCACTAATTACCGTTAAATATTTGGCAGTTTCCGGGAAAAACACTACTTTTGTCATCAGAAATTCATGTAAAACTAAAACGATAAATATGTTAGACGTCAAAGAAACATTGAAGAAGAGTGAAGAGAGGATGGAAATGGCAGCGCTGTTCCTTGAGGAGGAACTGAACCGCATCCGTGCCGGCCGTGCCAATGTGGCCATCCTCGACGGTGTCAGGGTGGAGTCCTACGGCAGCAGGGTTCCCCTCAACCAAGTTGCTAATGTCAGCGTGCCCGATCCGCGTACCATCGCCATCAAGCCCTGGGACCGCAAGGAGATACGCAATATCGAGAAGGCCATCATGGACTCTGACGTAGGCATCACGCCTGAGAACAATGGTGAGATCATCCGCCTCAATATCCCCGTCCCAACTGAGGAGCGCCGCCGCGACCTGACCAAACAGTGCAACAAGATTGCGGAGAAGGCCAAGGTAGAGGTGCGTAACGTCAGAGCCGACATCAAGGACAAACTGAAGAAGGCCATCAAGGACGGACTCTCTGAGGATAATGAGAAGGATGCGGAACTCGAACTGCAGAAGATTCACGATGCCTACATCAAGAAAATTGATGAACTCATTGCGGCCAAGAACAAGGAGATCATGACGGTTTAGCCCTATGAAAACCGATACACCGTCCGCACGGACGGGACTCGTCGTCAAAAATACAGGCAGTTGGTACACCGTCCGTACGGACGATGGCCAACTGGTTGAGTCTAAGATCAAGGGTAATTTCCGCCTGAAGGGCATTCGTTCCACTAATCCCGTGGCGGTGGGCGACCGTGTCACCATCGTCACGAATCAGGAGGGGACGGCTTTCATCAGTGGGATTGAAGACCGGCGCAACTATATCATCCGTAAGTCTATCAATCTCTCCAAGCAGAGCCATATCCTGGCAGCCAATGTTGATCAGGCCTTCCTGCTTGTCACCGTCAGTCGCCCTGAGACTTCCACCACTTTTATTGATCGTTTCCTGGCCTCCGCTGAGGCTTATCGCGTGCCTGTCATCCTATTATTTAATAAGACCGACTTGCTCGATGATGACTTGCGCCGCTACCAGGAGATGATGATCCGACTCTACGAGACCGTCGGCTATGAGTGCTATGCCATTTCGGCAGAGACGGGCCAGGGGCTGGAGCAGTTGAAGACGCTGCTGAGCGGAAAGGTGACGCTCCTCAGTGGCAATAGCGGTGTGGGCAAGTCGACGCTTATTAATCAACTGGTGCCTGGTGCAAACCTCCGAACAGCCGAGATCTCCGATGCTCATAATCTGGGACAGCATACCACGACCTTCAGTGAGATGATACCTGTGGCTGACGGCTGGCTCATCGACACGCCTGGCATCAAGGGCTTTGGCACGTTCGATATGGAGCCGGGGGAACTGACGGGCTATTTCCGCGAGATATTCCATTTCTCCAAGGGCTGCCGCTTCTCCAACTGTACCCATACCCAAGAGCCGGGGTGCGCCGTGCTGCAGGCTCTTGATGATCATTTTATCGCGCAAAGTCGCTATCAAAGTTATTTATCAATGCTCAATGACAAAGATGAAAGCAAATACCGGGAAGCCTATTAGGCTATGGATGATGACGTGCCTTTCCTGTCTGGCGATGACGGTTCAGGCACAGGAGAGCAGACTGTGGTATAACCATAGTGCCAGCCATTGGCTGGAGGCACTGCCCATCGGCAATTCCCACCTTGGCGGTATGGTCTATGGCGGGGCTGATACGGAGCAGATTCAGGTGAACGAGGAGACCTTCTGGAGTGGCTCTCCCCATCATAATAATTCTGCAGAGTCGAAGGCTCACTTGCAGGAGGTGCGCAACCTGATTTACCAGGGCAGGGAGAAAGAGGCCCATGCCTTGCTCGACAAGTATTTTATCAAGGGCCCTCACGGCATGCGTTTCCTGCCGATGGGCAATCTGATGGTGAAGTTCTGGAATCATCAGACAGCCAGCCACTATCAGCGGAGCCTGTCGCTCGACAGTGCCGTGGCCCGCGTCAACTATAAGGTGGGGGATGTCGCCTATCGCCGTACTGTGATGGCTTCACAGGCCGACAACCTGATTGCCTTGCGTCTGGAGGCTGACCGTGCGAAGGCGCTGAATTTCTCTCTGTCATACGAGAGCCTGCTGCCTGTCAGCCGCTCTGTCAACGGGCATGTGCTGACAGCCATTGTCAGTGGCGTGGAGCAGGAGGGCGTTCCTGCCGGGCTGAAGGCGGAGTGCCGTATATGGGTGGAGACGGACGGACACCTCAGCGACGGGCGGCAGACTGTCACCGTCGAAGATGCCACCACGGCTACGGTCTATCTGACTGCCGCCACCAACTTTGTCAACTATCACGATGTCAGCGGCAGTGCTGCGGCCAAGAACGATGCGGTAGTGGCATCTGTCAAGGGGCGCGGCTTCTACGACTTATTCGACGCTCATCTCAGAAAGTATCAGGCGCAGTATAGTAGAGTGAGTCTTTCACTGCCCGCATCAGATAAGTCGGGTCTCCCCACCGACCAGCGCCTGGCCCAGTTCAAGGGCGGGCAGGATATGGCGCTCGTGGCCCTGATGTTCCAGTATGGCCGTTACTTGCTCATCTCCAGTTCGCAGCCAGGCGGTCAGCCCGCCAATCTGCAAGGCGTGTGGAACGACAAGATGAATGCTCCTTGGGATTCGAAGTACACCATCAATATCAATGCCGAGATGAACTACTGGCCCGCCCTGGTTGGCAATCTGGCAGAAACCCAGCAGCCCCTCTTCTCAATGATCAGGGACCTGAGCACCACGGGAGCCAGGACAGCCAGTGAGATGTATGGCTGTGGCGGCTGGGTGGCTCATCACAACACCGATCTCTGGCGTATTGCCGGACCTGTCGACGGCACCACGTGGGGCATGTTCCCCACGGGGGGAGCCTGGCTGACCACCCACATCTGGCAGCATTATCTCTTCACGGGCGACAAGCATTTCCTTTCGGAGAACTATCCCGTCATGCGGGGAGCCGCAGAGTTCCTGCTCGACTATATGCAGACCTATCCCGCTACAGGTGAAATCGGAAAGGCGGCCGGGTGGCTCGTTACCGTTCCCACCGTCTCGCCCGAACATGGCCCGAAGGGCAAGGGCACCACGGTGACGGCTGGCTCGACGATGGACGTCCAGATCGTGTTCGATGTGTTCTCCAACGTCATCCGCGCTGCCAAGGTGCTTGGCCTCAAGGATGCGACGACGGCCCGGCTGCAGGCCGCGTTGCAGAAGTTGCCCCCGATGCAGGTAGGCCGTTATGGCCAGTTGCAGGAGTGGATGATCGATGCCGACGACCCGAAGGACGAGCATCGCCACATCTCCCATCTCTATGGACTCTATCCCTCTAATCAGATATCGCCGTGGCGGCATCCGGAACTTTTCACGGCAGCCCGTACCACGCTGACGCAGCGTGGCGATATGGCTACTGGCTGGAGCCTGGGCTGGAAGATTAATTTCTGGGCGCGTATGCTCGACGGCAACCATGCCCTGCGCATCCTCTCGAACATGCTCTCACTGCTGCCCGACGACTCGCGTGTCAGCCAGTATCCTGAGGGCCGCACCTATCCCAACCTGTTCGATGCCCATCCGCCGTTCCAGATCGACGGCAACTTCGGCTGTGCCGCCGGCGTGGCTGAGATGCTCCTGCAGAGTCACGACGGAGCCGTCCATCTGCTGCCCGCCCTGCCCGATGCATGGCAGAAAGGCGAGGTCAGGGGGCTTCGGGCCCGAGGCGGTTTCATTGTCGACGAGCAGTGGCAGGAGGGCCGTCTGCAGTCGGCACGCATCCAGTCCACGATAGGCGGCCGTCTCCGTCTGCGCAGTTATGTGCCGCTCTCTGGCCGGGGGCTCAAACCCGCTAAGGGGCAGTGCCCCAATCCCCTGTTGGAGCCTGCCCACGTGAAGCAGCCGCTATTGTCGGCCGAACTCAAGGATGTACCATCTCCCACATTGCCGAAGGTATATGAATACGATATTGCCACAAGGGCAGGACAGGTGATTGAGGTAACAGGCGGATTGAGAGATTGAGAATTGAGAATTATGATTACCAAGATAAACAGTTGTGAATTGTGCATTGTGAATTGTGCATTATGAATAGGATTTTGACCGTATCGATGCTGCTCTGCGCCATTGGCGCATCTGCACAGCATAAAATAGAAGTGCGTGAGTTCCGCCTTGCCGGACCATACGCTGTGGCCGCTCCTCTCGGGCTGGACACGGTCGACGTGCAGGGCAAGAAGTTCGACGACAAGTCGCTGATCGGAGCGATGGCGCTGACCTCAGAGGCAACCTCCACGTTCAGCGGGCAGGTGCTGCCCTCACTCGCCGACAGTCGCAGCGTGGGGATGCTCTCCTTTTATATTAATAATAGTGACTATCTGAAAGGCTCTGTCACGGTGAAAGGCCCGAAGAACTACAAACTCTATATCGACGATGTGGAGGCTTCTTCGGAACTGAAACTGGCCCCGGAGCATCATACCTTCGCCATCAAGTATCTGGCGGAGCCAAAGGATACGGATTCCATCAGCGTGGTGATTGAGGCCGACAAGGCGGTGGCCTATACGATTGATAAGGCGCACCCCTATATGGTACACGACCTGACTGACGGCAAGCGCGTGAGAGGCATCTCACTCTCGGCCGACGGCCAGTTCGTCAGTCTGGCTTATCAGACCACAGAACGAGGCGGCAACAGTCGTTGGGACTATGAACTGCGTGAGACGAAGACGGGACGCCTGATTTCGAGACCGGCTTCCAGTCCCCGTTGGCTCCCCAAGACTGCCTGCTATCTCGAAGAGCAGAAGGAGGGCGACAAGCGGGTGCTCTACCGGGTGGAGCCTCTGTCAGGTGTCCGCAGCCGCTTTGCCTTCAATATTCCCGATGGTCACTATACCGTCAGTCCGACAGAAGACTACCTGATTATCTCTGCCGAAGAGAAAGGCCCGAAGGAGGACAAGGATGTCTTTGAGGTCGTCGAGATGGACGACCGTCAGCCAGGCTGGCGCGACCGTTCCTATCTTGTGAAGTATGACCTTCAGACAGGCATCAGCCAGCGCGTCACGTTCGGCTCCAAAGGCCAGTATCTGGAGGATATCACCCGCGACGGCTCCCGTCTGCTGATAGGCACTTCCTACTCCCGCCTGTCCAAGCGGCCCACGGAGGTGATGGATGTCCTGCTGATGGATGCCAAGACCTTCAGCGTCGACACGCTCTTTGCGTGTGAGGGGTTTGTTGGCGGTGGCACCTTCTCGCCCGACGGCAGACAGATTCTCTTTGAAGGCACGCCTGAGGCCTTCGGGCGCATCGGCTGCCAACTGCCTGCCGAGGTGACGCCGAGTATGACGGAGACAGAACTCTTCCTCTACGACATCGCTACCCGGAAGGTGACGCCCCTGACGAAGGACTTCGACCCGTCCGTCAATGGCAGTCCTGACTGGTCGCCTGTCGACGGTCAGATCTATTTCACGGCTGAAGACCGCGACTATGTCCGCCTCTTCACCCTCAACCCCAAGACCGGAAAGATTGTGCAGATGCCTGCCAATGGTGATGATGTCTATCGCTGGGATTTGGCTTCGAAGGCAGCGTCGTTGGCCTATCTGTCGTATAAGACGCTCGAACCGGCATCGGCATACGTGATGGATGTGAAGACCAAGAAACAGCAGACCTTCTTCGACGGCGCAAGTGCCCTCGGCGATGCGGAGGTTGGCACCTGCCAGGACTGGAACTTCAAGAACTCCCGTGGTGATACTGTCTACGGTCGGCTCTATCTGCCGAAGGACTTCGATGCCACGAAGAAGTATCCGATGATCGTCTATTATTATGGTGGTTGTTCGCCCGTCAGCCGTTACTTTGAGTCGCCTTACGCCCCGCAGTACTGGAACTCACTGGGCTATGTCGCCTATATCCTGCAGCCGAGCGGAGCCACGGGCTTCGGACAGGAGTGGGCGTCGCGCCACGTGAATACCGCCGGGCGCGGGCCAGCGGAGGACATCATCGAAGGCACTAAGAAGATATGCGAGGCTCATCCATATATTAATAAGGAGAAGATTGGTTGCATGGGTGCATCCTACGGTGGCTTTATGACGCAGTACCTGCAGACGCAGACCGATATCTTCGCCGCTGCCGTCTCTCATGCGGGTATCGCCAATCATACCAGTTACTGGGGCGAGGGCTACTGGGGCTACAACTACAGTGAGGTCTCGATGGCCAACAGTTATCCCTGGAGTCATCGTTCGCTCTATGTCGACCAGTCGCCACTCTTCAATGCCGACAAGATCCACACGCCGCTGCTTCTGCTTCACGGCAATGCCGACACCAACGTGCCGCTGATTGAGAGCCTGCAGATGTTCACGGCCCTGAAACTGCTGGGGCGCGAGGTGGCGCTTGTCGAGGTGGAGGGCGAGAATCATCATATCCTCGACTACGGAAAGAAGGAGAAGTGGCTGGCCACGCAGATGGCTTGGTTTGCCCGTTTCCTAAAGGACGATCCCTCCTGGTGGGAGGCACTCTATCCGAAGAAGCACCTCTGATGGAAAACCGAAATCCCCGCCAGTCGGCGGGGATTTCGGTTTATCCGATCCTGATCTCGTATTTCGACATAAACGAGGCGCCTGGCTGCAGATGGTTCATCAGCGGCTTGTCCTTGAACTCCCCGCAGAAGCCTCGCGGGTCGCCGATGCCATACCACGGCTCGATGCAGACGAAGGGAGCCTCTTTGCCGTAAGGACTCCAGAAGGCGATGACAGGGGTGCGGAACTCCACCGTCACCTCCGGCTCCCCGTTCCTGCCCAGTAGCTCGGCACGATGCAGTTGGCTCTTGTGTACCTTGATGGAGTCGTTGCGCCACGTGTTGTTCGAGAACTCCAACAGGCCGTTGTCGGCCTCCACGAATGGCACTTCGTCCATCTCGTGTGATCCGTCGAGATAACTGTGCAGCGCGTCCATCGGCTCCTGGTTGTCGAGGCGGATGCAGCCGTGCTGCGGCTCGCCGTCTTTCATGCCGGGCACGTTGAAGGCTGGGTGGCCGCCTATCTGGAAATGGATCTCCTGCTTGTCTGTATTGAGGACGTGCCAGATGACACCTATCTTATTATTGTCAAGCACGTAACTGACGCTCAGCGTGAAGTCGTAGGGATACACCTTCTTCGTCTCTTCCGACGACTCGAGGGCGAAGGTCACTTTGCGCTCCCCTTGTGCTATCAGTTTGAATTCGGCATCGCGGGCGAATCCGTGGCGGGGCAGGTGATACGCCTTGCCGTCGACACGGTATGTCTCGTCGTTGACAGAGCACACGATGGGGAATAGGATAGGAGAGTGGCGCCCCCAGTATTTCGGGTCGGCCTGCCACAGATACTCTTTACCGCCGGCATCCTTGATGCTCTGCAGTTCTGCTCCTTTCTCGCTGACGAGGATGGAGAGTCGTTCATTCTTCAGTTCTACCATAAGATTGTTAATCGTTTTGTTTGTTTTGAATCCGTTTATTTACAGTTCTCATTTCCTCATTACTTTTCTTGGACCGTCGGGTGTCTGCATAATCACTACGCCGTGAGAATCGGAAGATACAGGCCGTCCCTGAAGGTCGTAGCAATGGTCGTCCACCTCCTTCTGGCTGCGCAGAACAGATGCGACAGCCGTTGGCTCAAACTCCTTGACCGTTCCGAAATAGCACCAGGGAGCCTCCCGATAGTTATCCATACAGCCCTTAGGCACATAGAGCACCGACTGTTCCATCGTCCAGTAGCGGAAAGCATCCTCATCCATTTCTGCCGGCGGTTCCTCGGAGTACATATAGACCGTGTGCGAAGAGAAGTTTGGTACGGCAAAGGCTGCCCACTCTATCTTCCTGACCGTGGCAGGGATGTGCCACTCCTTCAGACGGTCGGCACCTGCCAGCGACCACTTTCCTATCTCCTCCAACCCCTCCGGCAACTTGCACTCCTTCAGGCGATAGCACTCGTAGAAGGCCGACTGGCCGATGCGCTTGAGGGTGGGCGGCAAGACAAGCCGCTCAAGGTCCTGACAACTGTAGAAGGCTGCCTTGGGTATGCTGTCGAGCGGGGCCTTGATTTCCAGGTCTTTGATAAGGGGGAAATAAAAGGCAAACTCGTCGATAAACTTCACGCTCTCAGGTATCACCAGTTTATCCACAGATAAAGTATTGAATGCGTGATGTTCTATCGTCTCCAGTCCTTCGGGCAGCACCAGGTTGTCCAGATGGTTGTTGTAGAGCGCTCTCGCACCAATATACTTCAGTTTCGCAGGCATGTGGATATTATCGATGAAACAGAAGGAGAAGGTGTCATTGAACAGAGAGTCCACATTGTCGGAGATGATGACCTCGTCCATATAGCAGTTCTCGAAGGCATACTCGCCGATGTAGTTCACGCTGTTGGGGATCACCAGTTTCTTCTGATGGGGCGCAATATTGTTGAGCGCATATCTGAAGGCATAGGCACCAATGTGCTCCAGGCCCTCGTTGAGCGTGATGTTATAGGTACGGTGGAAGTTGAAGGCCTTGTCGTCGATGGTCCTGACCTCCGGACGGATGGTGAACGTCTCAGTCCGAGTGCTGATTTTATCGAAATACGACAGCAGACGGCTGTGGTCGCGGGTGTAGAGATAGCCGTCTTCGAGTACGAAGTAGGGGTTGTTGGCATCGAGGGTCACGTCGGCCAGGCTGATATTGCCGTTCAGAGCGGCATTGCCGATATGCTCCAGCGAGGCGGGCAGGTGCAGTTTCTTGAAGTTGTTGTTGACGAAGGCATAGTCGCCGAGCCAGGTCAGCGAAGAGGGCAGGTTGATACTGTCGCCGCAGAAGGAGATGGCATAGTCGCCGATCTTCTTCAGCGTCCATGGCAGCACCAGGCGCTTGAACTCCTTGTCGCCGAAGAGATAGGAGCCGAGGACATCGTTCTCTGTCGTGTAGTCCTCATAGTATGGCTCTCCGCCTGCCACGATGCGGCACTCCCCCAGGTCCAGTGTCCTGGAGTCGCCGGCCCAGTCGCGCAGCACCTTCAGGTCGCTGCCGTTGATAGAGCCAATCAGTGTCAGGTCTCTTTCGTGATTCAGTTCGTAGGTCTTGAACAGATTCTTTAACTGTCCCGCTTTCAGATTCAGTGTTCTGCTGTACGTGTGTCCGGCGTATGCCAGCAGAAAGCAGACTGTCATGATGATAAGATAAATGCGTTTCATGAATAATGCTATTTTAAAAAAGTCTGCAAAGGTAGTTATTTTACGGCGAACTGCCAAAAAATGGGTTGAAAACTTGAATGCGCTATCTTTTTTATAATTCATCCCAACGAATAGAATATGATTCTAACAGTTTGATGGGTATTTGCAGTTCGGTAGCGGTTTTGCGCCAGTCTTTGATGGCGGCTCGAACCTCCTCAATAATATCTTTTGCCTCCTGTTGTTCAAGCATGTAGCTCTCGCTTGCAGAGAGCAGAGCATTGATGTCCGACTCTTCTGTGTATGAGTCTATAAGCAAGCATTGATGTGACTTTGCTCCTGGATTGATGTCGTATGCAGGAGAGAGTGTCCAGCCTTTCGGGGTAAGCAGGAAACCATGATTGCGGAAGTGGTCGTCGGTGTTGCCAAACATGACGTTGAATGCCACTCTGCGATAAAGTTCTCGGAGATTTTGGCGCACATCGGTACACCCACGAAGGATGAAATCAACGATGTCAAGATAGCCGTTACCTGTGCTGCTGCCAGCTCCATCATCAAGACCAAGCAACGACATAGCGGAAGCAAAATGAATGCGACGGCCCTCTGCTGTTCTATCGAAGCGTTCAGAAAGAAGCAGATCACAGTCTTTTGAAATCTTGATGGTGCGCGTCTTTGCCACGTTGATACCTGCCTTTGCCGCAAGTTGATGCGAGAAGTGCTCAATAAGCTCAGTATTCTCCAGATCCTTTTTTGATGGGAACTTTGCCACGTACAGTTTTCCGTCAGTATCAACCACATTGGCCTTAGGGCGAGCACCGCCAAGAGAGGTTCCTGGGTCAATCAACTGGTCGAGCCAGCGCTGATCCGGCAATTCATTGCGCTCCTCTGCCAACTCAATCTCATGGCACGCATCGCACAGGGCACGAAGACTCTCAATAGGGGGAACATGGTATTTTGTACTTGCATTGATATAGTCACTACCTTCTTCCTCTTTGTAACGTATGCCGCCCATACGGGTGAAGTCTTCGATACCAATAAGGTAGTCGTAATTGGTGAGCATACGTTTCGGTCTGCCTTCCTGTTGGGCAGTCAATCGTTCTCTGCGGTCAAGCAACAAACGTCCCCAGCGATCGGGGAAGGAATCCTTGACGAAGCCGAATACATTATCATCTCCACGAGGATGCTGCAATGAAGGAACATTCAGCAGGTCACCACTCAGCAGAATGCCGCCATGCTGTTTCAACCACTGGCGCGAATACTCAAAGACAAAATGGTCTTTGCCAAGAACATGTTCGTAGCCTAATGTTCCAATCTCTTCGGGAGAGGTTAGGAAGTCAAAATCTGCGTAAACTATAATCCTTTTCATTTTCTCAACAATTCTGCATCCTGAAGCTGTCTGCCAAGAGCGTCGTCAGCAGCCAGCAGGGTGATGTCATTTTCCAGATTCAGCGCAAAGAGTACGCGAGCATAAATCCCC
>CAMVJQ010000019.1 GCA_947167845.1 uncultured Prevotella sp.
TCAACCGCCACTGGCACGTCAACATGCCCATCCTCGATGCCGTCTACAACATCCTCTACGAGCGCATCTCCCCGCAGATTGAGATCAAACTCCTCACCGACTCTTTCAGGTAGGACATTGAACATTGAGCATTAAGCATTGAAGATTAATCCTAACCCTATATTATAACAAAACAAGACAATGAGTAACATCAAACTTGACATCACCAAAGCCGCCTGCTTCCTGGAGGCAGGTGCAGTGGAGGCTTTCGAGCCCAAAGTGAAGGCCGCACAGCAGGCCCTTGAGGACGGAACATGTCCCGGTAACGATTTCCTTGGCTGGCTTCATCTGCCCAGCAGCATCACACCCGAATTCCTCGATGAGTTGCAGACCTGTGCCAATACGCTCCGCGACAACTGCGAGGCCATCGTCGTGGCAGGCATCGGTGGCTCATACCTTGGCGCTCGTGCCGTCATCGAGGCCTTGAGCAACTCGTTCGCATGGCTCGTCGCAGACAAAAAGAACCCCACCATCCTCTTCGCCGGCAACAACATCGGTGAGGACTATCTCTTCGAACTGACCACCTACCTGAAGGACAAGAAGTTCGGCGTCATCAATATCTCCAAGAGCGGCACCACCACGGAGACCGCCCTCACCTTCCGCCTGCTGAAAAAGCAGTGCGAGGAGCAGCGCGGCAAGGACGAGGCCCGCAAGGTCATCGTCGCCATCACCGATGCCAAGCGCGGGGCTGCCCGCACCTGTGCCGACAAGGAAGGCTACAAGAGTTTCGTCATCCCCGACAACGTCGGCGGCCGCTTCTCCGTGCTCACCCCGGTAGGCCTGCTGCCCATCGCCTGTGCCGGATTCGACATCCGCGAACTCGTGGCCGGTGCCCAGGATATGGAGAAGGCCTGCGGCAAGGACGTGCCCTTCGCCGAGAACCCCGCTGCACAGTATGCCGCCGTGCGCAACGGCCTCTACCAGAGCGGCAAGAAGATTGAGATTATGGTCAACTTCCAGCCCAAACTCCACTTCATGAGCGAGTGGTGGAAGCAACTCTACGGCGAGTCGGAGGGCAAGGACAAGAAAGGCATCTTCCCTGCCAGCGTTGACTTCACCACCGACCTCCACTCCATGGGACAGTGGATCCAGGACGGCGAGCGCACCATCTTCGAGACCGTCATCAGCGTTGAGGAGCCTGAAAAGAAACTGCTCTTCCCTTCTGACGAGGAAAATCTCGATGGACTGAACTTCCTCGCCGGCAAGCGCGTCGACGAGGTCAACAAGATGGCAGAACTCGGCACCCGCCTGGCCCATGTCGACGGCGGCGTGCCCAACATCCGCATCACCATGCCCCGCCTCAACGAGCGCTACCTCGGCCAACTCATCTATTTCTTTGAAATTGGCTGCGGCATCAGCGGCAATGTGCTGGGTGTCAACCCGTTCAACCAGCCTGGCGTGGAGGCCTACAAGAAGAATATGTTCGCCCTGCTCGACAAGCCCGGCTATGAGGCTGACTCGAAGGCGATCAAGGAACGTCTGGCAAAGGAGGCATAATGTATCGCCTGGCCATTAAACAATACTTGGAAAGACACGGCTTTGAGGCTCTGCGCCCCAAAGCCGTGCTCTTCGATATGGACGGTGTGCTCTACGACTCAATGCCAAGCCATGCCGTCGCCTGGCAACAGTCGATGGCATCGTTCGGCATACAGATGACCGCTGCCGACGCCTATGCCACCGAGGGTGCGCGGGGGGTAGACACCATCCGCATGATGGTGCGCAGACAGCAGGGACGTGACATCAGCGAGGCCGAAGCCCAGCAGATGTACGATGAGAAGACCCGCATCTTCCATTCCCTCCCAGAGTCTCCCGTCATGCCTGGTGTCCTCAGCCTAATGGAACAGATCAGTGCCGGCGGCCTGCAGTGCGGTGTCGTCACCGGCAGCGGGCAGCGCCCTCTCATCCAGCGCATCCTCCGGGATTTCGGCGCCTTTGTCGACGAGGCCCACATCACGACAGCCTACGATGTCAAGCAGGGAAAGCCCCACCCCGCCCCCTATCTCACGGGACTGCGCAAGGCGGGCGGACTTCAGCCGTGGGAGGCCATCGTCGTGGAGAATGCCCCCTTAGGCATCCGGGCCGGAGTAGCAGCCAAGATATTCACCATCGGCGTGAATACAGGCCCCCTGCCAGGCCAGACGCTGCTCGACGCCAATGCCGATCTGCTGTTCGACAATATGCCACGACTCGACAATGGCTGGCAGAGCCTGATCCAGTCTATATGAAAGTCACACCGGTGCGAGCCCTCAATTATGAATGATATATTTCTGATAGTAGGTGATGAGCAGCGTCGTCAGCGGCAGGGCGATGATCATGCCCAGCACCCCCAGCAGTGAGCCCCAGATGGAAAGCGACAGCAGGATGATGGCCGAGTTGAGCCCCGTGACGCGCCCCATGATCTTGGGGGTTAGGATGGTGTCCTGAATCACCTGCACCACAGCAAACACCGCCAGTGCCATCAGCAGGACGAGCCAGAAGTTCTGCCCTGTGTCAGCCGCCTTCACGATAGCCAGCAGGATGGTGGGCACAAAACCTATCAACTGCAGATAGGGCACCATGTTGAGCAGACCTATAAACAAGCCCAGACCCACCGCCATCGGGAATCCGATGATGAGGAATCCGATACTGAAGAGCACCCCCACGCAGAGGGCCACCATAGCCTGTCCGCGGAAATACTTGTTCATGCCATCCTCCACGTCGCCAACCAACTGTAGAGCGAAGCCTCGATAGCGCTCAGGCAGCAGATTTGGCCATCCGGAGGTGATCTCCTCATAGTCGAGCAGGATGAAGAGCGTATAGAGCATCACCATCGTCACCGTGAACACGCTGGAGACGATGCTGACCGACTGCGCGATGACATCCCACACCTTCGGCACAGTGGCCTTCACGCCATCGAGGAAACCGTCCTGCGTCACGATGCCCTTAATGTCGTCCACCGTCAGATGCTCTCTGACGTAGCGGTCCACGGCATCGGGGATGTTGCTGACGAGGTTCGAATGCGAGAGATAGGCCACCAGCAGGTCTTTCACGTGAGCCGCCTCCTCCACCATCGGCGGCACTATCAGAAGCCCCGCCCCCGCCAGCACTACGCCCACCACGATGAAGGCGCTCAGGATGCCCAGGATGCGGTACTTCATCCGGCAGCGGTACTGGAAGAACTTCACCAGCGGGAAGAGCAGATAGGCTATCAGCCAAGCCAGGAAGAAGGGCACCAGCACGCTGCTCAGCCTGTTGAGCAGCATCACGATACCCACCAGCAGCAACACGCCGAGGAATCCTCTGACGAAACTGTCGAAAGTGATGGGGTTTCTCTCAAACTTCATTATAGATTATTAATCATGAATTTATGCATTATAACTCATCCCCCGTCGTGTCGAGTTGGTCATCCAGCCGAATGCCCACGTCGCCGAAGTTGCTCACCGTCACCACCAGGGGGATATACTCATCCGTCTGCGGATGGCACACGCTGGCAGCCAGCACCACATTATTGCCCTCCACGCGATCGTAGACCAGCCCCTCCAGAATGCCCGTCTTTTGGTAGTCGTCATTGAGCAGATGCTGGAAGGCCGCCTTGGTAAATACCCGCTTGAAAGCCACGCTGCCATCGGCGCGGAGGATGCGGATGGTGATGCGGTTGTCGACGAATTTCTGCCCCGTCTCGTCCTTCACCATCTTCAGGCTGTCATCAGGCGTGCGTACGACCTCCACCTGATAGTTCTTGTTGAGCCACTTGATGTCTGTCGTCTGCCTGTAGTCCTGCATGCGGATGGGTTCTTGTGGCTTCGGTGACTCACTCTTGGTGGCGATGATGTCGTCATGCTTCTTCTTCTCCTTGCAGGCAGTCACTGCCACTGTGAGCAGCACTGCCAGTACTATCTGAACTGCTTTTCTCATAATCAGAACCATAAATCTGCTGCAAAGATAGCACAAAAATCCGAGTTTCCTGCGAATTTTGCCGATTTTTTGTCAAATTTACAGGCTTCCCATACAAAAGAGGCCTGCCCTTACTGGGCAGGCCCCGACGTTATTCCTAAAAACTTATATCTCTTTCCACATAGAAACTATGTCCTTTGAGAGATAAAGGCACGCTTGCCTGTAAAAAAACACTATGTTAACCTAAATCACTATGATTCACATCAGATATTTTATACCAACTTACTTTTTTTCCTGCTTCTGCGGACGCTGGCCTCGGGGACCGCGCTTCTCGATATCCTCCTTGTAAGCCTTGTACTGATCGGGAGTGAGTATCTTCTGCAGTTCAGCGGCGTAAGCCTCCATGTCTGCGCGGCGCTGCTTGCGCATCTCTTCGCGCTTGCCGTCGTCAGCGGGGCGCTCGGGGCGGGCCTGCGGCTGATCGCCGTCTTTCTGCGGACGCATGCCCGGACGGCCGTGGTGACCACCTCTATGTCTGGGCCCCATCTTGTCGGCATACTTGGTATTGAGTTCCAGCAACTGCTTGGTCTGAGCCTCGTTCAGATTGTACTTCTTGGCAGTTTCCTCAGTACGCTTCTTCACCATCTCCGTCTTGTCGAATTTGCGCTCGGGGCGCTTACCATCATTCTTCTCGTCCTGTGCCATGCCAGCGGATGCTACAATCACGGCGGCGGCTATTGTCAACATTATCCTTTTCATTTCAATCTTGTATTTTTAGAGTTCAACATTCATTTGTTTTAGTTGCAACTGTCTTTTTGACGCAAAAGGACACAAAAAGTTTAATTAGAACACAAAAAAATGCATTTTTCTTCAGCGAATAGCCATTTTTTTATTACTTTTGCACAAAATCTTTCAACGAATGAGAAGAATACTAAGACACTGCGCGACGGCTCTGGGATGCCTGCTGCTGGCATCGGCCTGCAGTCAGGAGGGCCAGCAGTCGGCGAAGGACACGGCGAGCCAGGCAGTGGACTCGCTGCCGATGCTGATCCTGCAGGTGAAGAAGTGCGCCAGACTCTATACGACAGAGGTACACGTACACAAAATCGTGACCCACGACGACGTGATCCGCCTGAAGGGCACACTGCTGAAGAAGGACTTCAACCTGACGGTGCCCCTGGGCGACCGCAAGATAGCCATCCCCATCGACGCCACGCTGAAGGCCTACATCGACTTCAGCAGTTTCTCCGAGAAGAACGTGGAGCGCAGCGGGGAGCGCATCACCATCGTGCTGCCCGACCCGAAGGTGGAGATGACGAGTTCGAAAGTGGACCAGAAGCATATCCGCCAGTACGTGGCCCTGGCCAGGGCTGAGTTCAGCGATGCCGAGATGACCCGCTACGAGCAGCAGGGACGGCAGTCGATCATCGAGAGCATCCCCAGTCTGGGGCTGACGGAGACGGCCCGCGAGAATGCCGCCCGCGTGCTGGTGCCGATGCTCGCCGAGATGGGCTATCGGGAGGAGAACGTGACCATCGCGTTCCGTAAAGAATTCAAGACAGACAGACTATGGTTAAGAAATATAGAAATTACGCAATAGAAGCGGCCGCAGTGCTGGGCCTCATCCTGGCATGCTGGCTCTACCAAGGCATCACAAGCAGCCATATCGAGATAGACACCGACGACACCATCGGACTGACGCCGACACAGATAGAAAGCATCGAGGACATCGGCGAGTGGGAATTTCTCTCGGTGAGCGACGAGGAACTGATCGACACCGTCCGCAAGGGATTCCTGCACACCGACCAACTGGCGCGCATCTACTACGGCACGCTGCGCCTGGGCATCAACATGCGGCAGGCCAGGCCGGGCTGGGTGAGGCAGGAGGGCGACACGCTCTACGTGATACTGCCGCCCGTGACGCTCCTTGACGAAAACTTCATCGACGAGGCACGCACGAAGTCATTCTTCGAGAGCGGCAAATGGACGGCGCAGGACCGCGAGCAGATGTACAAGCGGGCCTACCGCCGGATGAAGGCGCACTGCCTGACACCCGCCAACATCCAGACAGCAGAGGATAACGCCCGGGAGAGTTTCAGGAAGATGCTGCGGGGCATGGGCAAGGAGAATGTGGTCATCAAAATAGAGAAATGATGGAGCGGCTCAACGACATACTCACCACACTGAGCGGCTGGCTCTGGGGCTGGCCGATGATCATATTATTATTAGGTACGCACGTGTACCTGACCATCATCCTGAGATTCCCCCAGCGCAGGATATTCACCGCCATCCGCCTGTCGGTGAGGCGCGACCCCGACGCCAAGGGCGACGTGTCGCAGTTCGGCTCACTGGCTACGGCCCTGGCTGCCACCATCGGCACGGGCAACATCATCGGCGTGGCTACGGCAGTCGCACTGGGAGGCCCCGGAGCCGTGCTGTGGTGCTGGCTGACGGGCGTGTTCGGCATCTCCACGAAATACGCCGAGGGCCTGCTGGCCATCAAATACCGCGTCAGGACACCGCAGGGTCGGATGCTGGGCGGCCCGATGTACGCCCTGGAGCGCGGCCTGGGCTGGAAGTGGCTGGCGGTGCTCTTCGCTCTCTTCACGGCCATCGCCTCCTTCGGCATCGGCAACACGGTGCAGGCCAATGCCATCGCCACGCTGAGCCATGAGACATACGAGATATCACCCTACATCACGGGGGTCTTTGTGAGCGTGATGACAGGCGCCGTCGTGCTGGGCGGCGTGAAAAGCATTGCCCGCGTCTGCGGCATGCTCGTGCCGCTGATGGCCTGCCTTTACGTCGTCGGTTGCATCATCATCCTATGCATGAATGGCGACTACCTGTGGCCGGCACTGAGACTGATTGTCACATCAGCCTTCAGCCCCCAGGCGGCAGGCGGCGGATTCGTAGGCACAACGGTGATGATGGCCGCCCGATTCGGCATCGCCCGCGGCCTGTTCTCCAACGAGTCAGGGCTCGGCTCTGCCCCGATCGTGGCGGCAGCGGCACAGACCCGCAACCCCGTTCGCCAGGCCCTCGTCTCGTCGAGCGGCACATTCTGGGACACGGTGGTCATCTGCGCCCTGACAGGCCTGGTGATTGTGAGCAGTGTCATCGCCTACCCCGACATCACCTACGAGAACGGCGCCACACTGACGAAGGCCGCCTTCTCGAAGATACCCTACCTGGGCACGCCCCTGCTCACCTTCGGCCTGCTCACCTTCGCCTTCAGCACCATCCTCGGCTGGTGCTACTATGGCGAACGGGCAGTGGAATACCTGAAGGGGCGGCGATGGGTCGTCGGCTACCGTGTCGCCTATATCATCGCCGTATTCCTGGGCAGTGTGACGAATCTCACCATAGTCTGGAACCTGGCCGACTGCATGAATGCCCTCATGGCCATCCCCAACCTGATATCACTGCTCTGCCTGAGCGGCATCCTGGTACACGAGACGCGGAAATACCTCTGGCGGGGACAACTGGACCGCGAGATGGAAGACGGGGCTTGACAAGAATGAAAATTTAACACTGTTTTTTGTCCGTATCTGAAAATAAATGCGTACCTTTGCAGCAAGAAACCGATAAACGATCGAACAAGTAACTACAGCAATGAGCATAAGGTTTTTCCTTTTGGCACTGACCATGCTTTTCCTGGGCTCCCACGCATCAGTGGCTGCCGACGACTATCAGAGCGAGCCGGCATATCTGGCTCTGCGCGACTCCATGCGCACCGCCTTCAACAGCGGCGACAGCGCACGCTTCTTCCCCGCCCTCTACAAGTTAGAGGACTATCTGCTGAAGAAGGAGGACCTGCACGCCTACTATACGCAGCGCTGCAACGAGATCGTCTTCCTGATGAACCGCCAGCGCATCTTCGAGGCCTACAAACTGGCCCGCCAACTGTCGAAGGAACTGCGCGAGAAGCGGCTCGACAAGGAGATGTACATGGCCTACAACATGATGGGTCACATCAACCGCTACTGCGGCAACAAGGAGGCGGCGAAGGAATGCTTCAAACAGGTGATCGAGATGATGGAGCACGCCGGCTACTACGAGAGCATGCCACCCATCTACATGAACATCGTCAACGTGGAACTGGACGACGACCCCGAGGGGTCGCTCGTGCTGCTGGAGAAAGCGCTGGAGATAGCCAGGAAATACGCACCCGAGCGCGTGTTCGACATCGAGACGCGCAAGACTCTCAGTTACTTCAACAGCGGCAAGAAAGAGCAATTCCTGGAAGGCTACAAGCGATACCGCGAGGGCGTGGCAGAAGGCAAGTCGTCAGTACACGGCCGCATCATGGAAATCTACTACCTAGTGCTCACCGGCAACTCTGACAAAGCCCTCCAACTGGCTGATGCCGAACTGGGCGAAGACGGGCAAGAGGCCATCACGATGATCTACGAACAGGCCGGCAGATGGAAGGAGGCATTCCAATCGCTGAAGAAACAGACCGCCAGGCAGGACTCTATCAACAACGTGGTGCTGACCAACAACATGGAGGGCATCAACGACGAACTGCGCATCTACGACGCAGAGCGCGAGGCCTCCCGCAGCCGCACACTTTCACTCGCAGCCCTCGCGGCGCTGCTCGCCCTGCTCGTGGCCGCCCTCACCTATATCACCATCTCGCGACGCAAGCACCTGAAGGAACTCAAGCGCGCCTACGACCACGTGCTGGAGGCCGACAAGATGAAGTCCGACTTCATCCGCAACATCACCCACGAGGTGCGCACCCCGCTCAACATCATCAGCGGATTCGGACAGATACTCTCCGACCCCGACCTCGATGCAGGCCCGAAGGAGCGCAAGGAGATGGCCAACATGATGCTGAAGAACACCAACCAGATCACCACACTGATCGACGAGATGCTCGAACTCTCGTTCAGCGACAAGACCGACTCTGACGTGCCCAAAGACGACACCGTCGCGGTGAACAGACTCCTGAAAGACCTGCTGAAGTCCAACGAACTCAAACTGGCACCCGGTGTCACCTTCAGCCTCGACACACAACTTTCCGACGACTACACCATCAAGTCGAATGAGGAATTGCTCAAGCGCATCATCAACCCGCTGATCGACAACGCCTGCAAGTACACCACGAAAGGCGGCATCACCATCCGCGCCGCCGCCGACGACAAGCGTCTGGAAGTGGCCGTGGAGGACACGGGCATCGGCATCCCAGAGAAAGAAGCAGAGAGAGTGTTCGAACGCTTTGTCAAACTCGACAACTTCAAGGAGGGCCTGGGCCTGGGCCTGCCACTCAGCAAGATGCTGGCCAGCAGAATCGGAGGCCACGTCAGCCTCGACAGCCGCTACAAGGACGGAGCCCGCATCATCGTCACACTGGATCTATAAACCGACAGCATATATGAAGAAGACTATCCTGACCATGCTCCTGACCGCCATCGTGGCAGCAGGATGCAATGCCGCTCAGAAGGTGGACGAGTTTACCACCAAGAGTGGCAAGCGAGTGACGTTCACGTGCATCAAGCACGCCAGTATCCAGATCAACTACAACGGCACGGAGATCCAGATAGACCCCGTCGGCTTCGGCGTGCAGCCCACGACGGACTACAACCAGTTTCCCAAGGCCAACATCATCCTGATCACCCACGAGCACAAGGACCACTTCGACCGTGAGGCCATCACCTGCGTGCGCACCCCCGCCACCAGCATCTATTCGAACACGGCGGTCTACAACATGTTCCGCAACAGCATCCCCCTGAGCAACGGCGACAGCATACAGTACGCCTCCGACATCAAGATAGAGGCCGTACCTGCCTATAACACGACGCCCGGGCGCGAGCAGTTCCACCCCAAGGGGCGCGACAACGGCTATATCCTGACACTCGACGGCCTGCGCGTCTATATCGCCGGCGACACTGAGGACATCCCCGAGATGGAGCGCCTCAAGGACATCGACATCGCCTTCCTGCCCTGCAACCAGCCCTACACAATGACTGTAGAGCAACTGGTAAAGGCCGCCAAGACCATCAAGCCCAAAGTGCTGTTCCCCTACCACTACAACAACACGCCCGTGGCAAAGGCCGTGATGCAACTGGCCGGCAGCGGCATCGACGTGCGCATCAGAGACTATCAATAGCCCCCTATAGTCAGCCCCCAAAGTCACACTTACTGTTTTTTCCGTATACAGTTTTTCTGAATACAGGTTGTAACGTTGTAACATCGCCGATGTACAAAGGGCGTGCAACCTGTTTCGCAGGTTGTAAGGTTGCTACAAGGTTGTAACATGTCGCTCGTGTTTGTGGCATACCGCTCCCTGCTCGTCAGGTGGCTGTCAACGACTCGATTTACTAGTAAATTCAGCGAAAGATAGGCTTCTGCCATTGGCGTGGAGCCTTCTATCGTATGGTATCAGGTCCTACTGCACTGTAAGTAGTCATCAAAAATAACAAGTTGACATGTCTGCTGCAAGACTGGAAAGCGTTACAACCTTGTTACAACCTCACAACCTCCCAAACAGGTTGCACGCCCTTTGTACATCGGCGATGTTACAACGTTACAACCTATATTCAAAAAAACTGTATGTAAAAAACAGTAAGGGTGACGTATTAACGCTACAGCACTGCTATGTTTTCTTCCGACAGCCCCGTCACTTGAGTGATGACTTCGACAGCAATGCCCAATGTTTTCATCTTACGGGCATCTTCAAGTTTAGTTTCGCTGAAACCCTCTTTCCGGCCCTTAGCCTCTGCCGTGCGGATGGCACCATCGTTATCATAGTAGACTTTCTCGCTCTCGATTCACTCCTAAATCACCTCATAGCCGAACTTCTTGCAGAGGTCGAGGCTCATCTCCTTGAGGCGGAACTTCTGGATCTTGCCGGAGCCCGTCAGGGGGAACTCGTCGATGAAGAAGACGTACTTCGGAATCTTGTAGCGGGCTATCTTGCCACGGCAGAACTCCTGCACGTCCTCGGGCTCCATCTTCACGCCGGGCTGGAGGATGATGAAGGCACCGACGGCCTCGCCATACTTCTTCGAGGGCACGGCAGCCACCTGCACGTCCTTGATGCCCTCCATGTGGTAGAGGAACTCCTCGATCTCACGGGGGTAGATATTCTCACCACCACGGATGATCATGTCCTTGATGCGGCCCGTGATGCGGTAGAAGCCCTGCTCGTCCTTCACGCCAAGGTCGCCGGAATGGAGGAATCCGTTCTTGTCGATCACCTCAGCCGTGGCCTGCGGGTTCTTATAGTAGCCCTTCATCACGTTGAAGCCGCGGCAGCACATCTCGCCCTGCACGCCGACGGGACACTCCTCACCGGTCTCGGGGTCGAGCACCTTCACCTCCACGAAGGGATAGTCGCGACCCACGGTGGTACAGCGCTGCTCGAACGAATCGTTCAGACAGGTCTGCGTCATGCCGGGCGACGACTCCGTGAGTCCGTAGACGCTGGTGATGGTCATGAACATCTTTTCGCTGACGCGCTTCATCAGTTCTATCGGACAGAGCGAGCCTGCCATGATGCCCGTGCGGAGACACGACACGTCGAACATATTGAACATCGGGTGATCGAGTTCAGCAATGAACATCGTGGGCACGCCGTAGACTGCCGTACAACGCTCCTTATGGATGGAGGCCAGCACCACCAGGGGGTCGAACTTCTCAACCATCACCTCGGTGCAGCCGTGGGTGAGGCAGTTCATCGTGGCCAGCACCACGCCGAAGCAGTGGAATAGGGGCACGCAGACACAGAGTTTGTCATCCTGCGTGAAGGCCATGTTCTCGCCGGTGAAGTAGCCGTCGTTGGCGATGTTATAGTGGGTGAGCATCACGCCCTTGGGGAATCCCGTGGTGCCGCTGGTGTACTGCATGTTGCAGACGTCGTGGCAGGTCACCTGCTTCTTCATCTCCAGCAACGTCTCGTCCTCGATGTTCTGTCCTAAGAGCAGCAGTTCGGCGGTGTTGTACATGCCGCGATACTTTTCCATGCCGATGAACACCACATTCTTCATGTGGGGGAATCGCTCCGAGTTCAGATGGCCGCGCTCGCAGTTCTTCAGTTCGGGCAGCATGGTATAGGTCATGTCAACATAGTTACAGTCCCATGTGCCATCAGTAATGCAGAGGGTATGCATATCGGAGTCCTTGCAGAGATACTCCAGTTCGTTCTGCTTGTAGTTGGTGTTCACCGTCACCAGCACGGCACCTATCTTGGCCGTGGCATAGAGAAAGGTGAGCCAGTCTGGCACGTTGGTGGCCCAGATACCGACATTGGAGCCTTTCTTCACGCCGATGGCAATCAGGCCCTTGGCCAGGTTGTCGACACGCTCATTGAACTTCGACCAGGTGAATCGCAGGTCGCGGTCGCTATAGACGATATATTCCTTGTCGGGCGTCTTCTCCGCCCAGTATTCGAGCCACTGGCCAAGCGTGCGCTCATAGAGTTGATAGCCTTCACTGCCCGTCTCGGCAGGGTATGTACGGTCAGGCAGTGGACGGCCTGCCATATCTAATTTCACATTACTCATTTTCAGAATGGGATATAAACCAACGCTAAGATTCTGGCGGACTTACCGAGTGCACCATGCAGGTGATGCTTCACGATAGAGTCGTAGTAGATGGAGTCGCCCTGCTTGAGCACGTATTTCTCCTTGCCATATTCTATCTCTATCTCGCCCTCCATCACGTAGATGAACTCCTCCCCCTCGTGGGCAGAGAGTTTGTAGTCGAGTGAGTCGGCGGGATTGATGTCGATGATGAACGGCTCCATGTGGCGCCCTGCCTTCTGCTGGGCCAAGGGGTGATACTCCATGTGCTTACGGGCATCGACGGCACCGTTGGAGAAACTGATGCTGCGGTCCTTCTCCCGGTCCTCAGCGCGGCATACCACAGGCCCCAGGGCATCATTGTCGTCCATAAACGTGCCCAAGCGCACGCCCAAGGCCCGGGCAATCTTAATCAGCGGCCCCAGCGAGGGCAGGTTCTGGTCATTCTCTATACTGTCAATCTGCTCTACCGAGAGTCCTGTACTCTCAGCAACCTCCTCTACGGAAAGGTTCTTCGTTTCTCGAAGTCCCTTTATCTTGGAACCTACGAAAGTGTTACTATTTGGCATAAAAAACTTATAAATTATAATTTCTGTCTATTTTAGGGCGCAAAATTACAAATAAAAAACGAAAACAACAAACTTTGGCCTTGTTTTTCTTTGCATTTCGCTCGTTTATTCGTAACTTTGTCCCCAACGAAACCGCTTAACGATGGAAAAAGACAGACAAAGCATGAGCCGACGCGAGTTTCTGCGCAGACTTGGCATCGGCACCGGATCGGCCTTCGCCCTGATGGCCTTGGAACCGATGAACGTGATGGCCCAGGACGACAAGCCACAGGCCGCCAACCGCATGACCTACCGCGTACAGCACGGGTCGGGCCAGCAAATCTCCCTGCTGGGCTTCGGCATGATGCGGCTGCCGAATGATCAGGACGAAGTGAACCAACTGGTGGACTATGCCATCGAGCACGGTGTCAACTACTTCGACACAGCGCCGATGTATATGCGTGGACAGTCGGAAGTGCTCACAGGCAATGCCCTGGCCCGCCATCCAAGGGATAAATTCTTCGTAGCCACCAAGATGTCGAACCAGAACCAACGGCTATGGGACTTCGACGAGGCCAGGAAGATGTACGAGCAGTCGTTCGAACGGCTGCGCGTCGACCACATCGACTACTACCTGCTGCACAGCATCGGCGGTGGCGGCGTGGACAATCTCAAGGGGCGATTCCTCGACAACGGGCTGCTCGACTTCCTGATGAAGGAGCGCGAGGCCGGACGCATCCGCCACCTCGGCTTTTCCTATCACGGCGACGTGAGCGCCTTCGACTGGCTGCTCGACCACAACGAGACTTATCACTGGGACTTCGTGCAGATACAGATGAACTTCCTCGACTGGCGGCACGCTTCGCTTCGCGGCGGACGGCGAGTAGACGCCGATGCTGAATATCTGTACAACAAACTGGATAAACTCGGCATTCAATGCGTCATCATGGAACCACTACGCGGCGGAGCATTCGGAAAGATGGCCCAGGAACTGGCCGAACAGTTGCAGGCCGTCCGCCCCGGCGACAGCACTGCCCGCTGGGCATTCCGCTGGGTCGGGTCATATCCCAATGTGCTCACCACGCTGAGCGGCATGAACCGCATGGAGCACCTCGAGGAGAACATCAAGACCTTCTCGCCGCTGGAAGTGTGTACAGAAAAGGAGAACGCACTCCTGGCAGAGATAGCCGACCAGATGGCTGGCTTCCCCACCATCCCCTGTACCACCTGCCGCTACTGCATGCCTTGTCCTTACGGCGTTGACATCCCAGGCAATTTCGCTTACTATAATGAGGCTGTCAACGAGCACATCCTGCCACTGCCCGATGCCGGAGCGACCGACTACGCAGAGCGCCAGCAGAAGTTCATCGAAGGTTACCGGAAGGCACTGCCCGATGCCGAGACCTGGGCGCGGAGTTGTCAGGACTGCGAAGAATGCCTGCCCAAGTGTCCCCAGCAGATACGCATTCCCAACCAGATGAGCCGCATCGTTCAGACGCTCCGTGTCAGGCGGAAATAAATCCGTTATTCCTTCCGCTGCGAGAATTCGCAGCCACAGTATTGCTGATTGTAAAAACCAAATTCCTTCAGCAGTTCGTTACGGCGTTCGTAGAGTCCGCCCTTACGCCAGTTCTGTGCCCAAAAAGCAGTATCAGGCACCGCCTGCTCTGCCAGACGGCCGGCACGCTCTATCTGCTCCAGGCTCTTCCATCGACTGGAGGCCAGCGTTGTGGTGAAATAGTGCAGTCCCAGTTCCCTGGTCTTCCGCGCTGCCGCCGTCAGCCGCAGCGTGAAGCATAGTTCGCACCGCCGCCCACGCTCAGGCTCTCCCTCCAGTCCGCAGACATCCTGTCGCCACCCGTCGTGATCGTAATCACCGTCAATCCAGGTAAGTCCAAGACTCTCCGCATGCCGCTTGCTCTCATTCTTCCGGATGTCATACTCCTCCCTCGGCCAGATATTCGGATTATAATAGAATATTGTAGGACGGACATCATGCTGCACCAGCCACTCCACGATGGCTGACGAGCACGGGGCGCAGCAGGCATGTAGCAACACCTCGCGACACCCCTCAGGAACTACTATAGCAGGCTTCTTCACGTTTTAAAGTCCTCTGGCTTTCCAGATGCGATCCTTCGCCGCATTGATCTCCTGGAATTTCTTCTCTGCCGCCTTACGCACATCCTCGCCCAGCGCTGCCACCTTGTCGGGATGGTGCTCAAGTGCAAGTTTGCGATAGGCTTTCTTCACCTCATCATCTGTCGCATCCGGGCTGACACCCAGCACCTTATAGGCATCCTCCAGCGTGTCGCCGGAGAGATGGAGCATCGAGTCAACCTCACTGGCAGAGAGCCCCATCCACTGGGCACATTCCTTCAGGGCCATGATCTCGCTCTGCGGCACACTGCCGTCGGCCTGGGCCACCATCACCAGATAGTTGAGCAACTGAAGCCGCTGCGAATAATCCATCTGCTGATTGATCTGTCCGCAACATTGTCTCACAGTCTGCTTGAACTGATTCCAACCCTCCCGCCTCTGTTCGTCGAAGAGTTTGTTCAGGATCTCATTACCCTGACTGACCGCCTCATTGCCGAAGTTCTGGCGCAGCATCTGCCGCACCAGTTCCATCTCCGAGTGCATCGCCTTGCCGTCGGCCTTGATGATATATGAAGAGAGCACCAACAGAGAGAACAGGAAACTGTTGCGCTGCCCCTGCTGCTGACGCTGGCGATAGGCCCGCTGATAAGCCTGATTATAGTCCTGATACGACTGCTGCCACGAGCCGTCATCGCGCTCGGAGCCCTGGCCCCACGTGCCCGAATTACCCGGCGAATTGACCCCATCGAGCATGGTGTCAAAGAGAGAGCCGAACAGATAGCCTGCTATCGCTCCCAGTGGGCCACCAGCCATCCAGCCGATGAAGCCCCCTATCCATTTCCCTGCTGCCATAAAAAATAATTATGAATTATGAATTGATAATCGCCAGCAGGTCCTGCTGTACGACGCCGTTAGTTGCCACCACGCTGTTGCCCTGTGTGAAATCGTCAGAGCCTGCATAGTCTGTAACCACACCGCCAGCCTCCTTCACAATCAGGCTGCCAGCCATATAGTCCCATTGGCCGATATACTGTTCGGCATATCCGTCGAGCCGTCCGCAAGCCACATAACAGAGTGCCATCGCTGCAGAACCGCACATACGGATGCTGCCCACACGGCCATAAAGCGCATCTATCAGGCGCTTGATGACAGGTTTATAGGCATCGCTGTTGTAGGGCAGTTGAAGGCAGAGCAAGGCATCCTGAATCTTCTGGCTGCTGACATGCAGGTCAACGGGCCTGGTCGCGTGATTCTGCTCTTCTGGCTCTCGGCCAAGTCCCCTTGGTACTTGAAGCCATGCGCCACCCCCATTCCAGGCATAGAAGCACTCGTCTGCACAGATCTCATACACCACACCAATCAATATCTCCTTACCTTTCAGTAGCGCGATGCTCACGGCGTATGGGGCATACTGATGGATGAAGTTAGTCGTGCCGTCAAGTGGATCCACCACCCACAACAACTGCTCTGCATCGTGTCCGGCCAGTCCCTCTTCGGTGATGAATCCAGCCTCTGGCAGCAGTTCTTTCAGAGCAGCCACGATCAGCCGCTCTGAACCTTTGTCCACATACGACACATAGTCGTGGGCATGCTTCCGCTCCACTCGCTCCAGAGAGAACTTCCTGCGCTCCTTCCTGATATAGTCACCCGCCCGCTGTGCTATGTCGCAGACAGACAGGGTGAGTTGTTCCAGACGCTCCACGACGAGTTACTTCTTTATCAGCGAGGCAATCCAGAGGATGGCGACAGCACCGATGATGGCCGTGCCGAGTTGGCCCAGAATGCCACCCCACTCTATGCCCAACTGCCCGAAGAGCCAGCCACCGAGGACACCGCCAAAGAGGCCCAGCACCAGATTCATAATGAAACCGAAGCCACCGCCTTTCATCAACTTGCCGGCACAGAAGCCAGCCAAACATCCAATAATAATTGATCCAATAATTCCCATAATTATAATATTCAAATTGATTTTATGCTGCAAAATTACGCATTTTCCCTGAAACTGCAAAGCAAATCACTTATTTTTTCCTGTCGGCCAGATACATACCAACGAGTATAAGGAGGGTACCGATAAGGAAATAGAGCGTAATCTGTTCGGAAAGGACGACCCTGGCAAACAGAATGGTAGTGACAGGATTGAAATAGACGTAGTTAGTGGCTACGACAGCACCCAACTTCTTCATCACCCAGTTCCACGCGAGAAAACACAGCATCGACGCCACACAACCGAGAAACAGCAGGTTGAGGAGAATGGAAGAATTGAAGGATGGAAGATTGGAAGTCTCCTCAGGGCAGAACAGATAATAAGGTATCATCGAAAGCAGACCATAGAAGAACACCTTGCGAGTGATGAACACCGTATCATATTTCTTATTGGCAGGAATCATCAGCAGCGAATAGAAGCCCCAGCAGAGGGCGGCGGAGAAGGCCAGCGAGTCGCCCAAGGGCGAGAGATGGAGCACGAAGTGGCCGTTGAGCACCACGACAGCCACTCCGATGGCAGCCATCAGCGTGCCTGCCATCTGAATACGGTTCAGGCGCTCTGTCGTGTAGAATAAAGAAATGAGAGCCGACGCAATCAGCGGCGAGAGACTGACGATGAGTGAGGTATTTGTAGTCGTGGTATAATTCATCGACGAGTTCTCTGTCAGGAAATAAAGTGAGCCCCCAGTGACACCAAGTGCCATCATCAGCAGTTCGTCCTTAACCGAGTCGGAGAGCCAGCAGTGATTTCTGGTGAGCGAATATCCCAGCAACAGCACATACGCTATGATGAAGCGCAGCGTGAAGATCTGCGCAGGCGTCAGCCCACTGAGCAGCAGCAATTTGGTGAAGACGAATGTCGATCCCCAGATGGCCACTACCACAAAGGCTACGAAGTGATATATCAGACTACCGCTTAATCTCAATGTCGCGCTTGACGTTGTTGCGAATCTTGGTTAGATAGCCTTTCATGCCCTCTGCATCCTTGTTATCGATGATTTCGAGCAGTTCCTTCAACTCCGTGCGGATCTGGCTGACCTGGTCGTGGGTGAATGGGTTGAAGAGAATTTCCTGCAGCAGGTAGTCGTCCTCGTTGAGCACGCCCTTGGCGATGCGCATGTGGCGCTTGAAGGTGGTACCTGGTGCATCCTGATGCTTCATCACGGCAGCGAAGACGAAAGTGGAGACAAACGGGATAGACAGTGAGTAGGCGACGGTCTTGTCGTGCTCCTCGAAAGTGTACTCATAGATGTTGAGTCCCAACTTCTGATAGAGGTCCTTGAAGAAGATGCGCCCCATATAGTCGCCCTCGCTGATGATGATGGCATTCTCCTCGGAAAGTTGCTGCAGATTGGCGAAGGTAGGCCCGAACATCGGGTGGGTAGAGACATAACGCATGCCCGTAGACTCATAGAACTCCTTCAGATCGGTCTTCACCGAGGCGATGTCTGCTATGATGCACTCCTTGGGGAGATAGGGTATTACTTCCTGAAAGACGGGGATGGTGTATTTCAGTGTGACAGCATTGATCAGCAGTTCTGGCTTAAACGCCTGGATCTCCTCGTAGGAGGTAAAGCGCTGACAGTTGTAGGTGAAGCGCATCCGCTTGGGGTCGCGCTCAAAGACCGCCACTTCGTGATCAAAACTCAGCAGGTCGATGAAGAAACTTCCCATCTTGCCTGCGCCCATTACAATAATTTTCATATTCCTTTATTCTTTACACCTACGTCGTTATTACGGATCAATCCCAAAAGTCTGGTGCGGGTTGTGACCTCCCCTAACCCCTCCTGTAGGAGGGGGATTAGTTACCACCGAAGGGGAGGGAGCCTTCCGACTCTTTGTATTCAGTCCCCCTCCTACAGGAGGGGTTAGGGGAGGTCACAACAACTGGCTTTTCAGACTGACCCGTTATTACTTATTGATAATCTCTATCTGCTGGCGTACACTCTCTTCATGGATGTTCTCGAAGACGTGGGCCACGAACTCAGGCGACATGCCGCAAAGCGAACCCTGAGCACCGCGCTTGTTGAGGATCTCGTTATAACGGTTGGCCTGCAGCACGGTCATATTGTGCTCCTTCTTATACTGTCCGATTTCCCGGCAGACGCGCATCCGCTTGGCGAGGATATCCATAATCTGATTGTCGAGTTCATCAATCTGCTTGCGCAGTTGGGTGATGCCCTCCGTTGTGGTGTTCTCATCGCGGATGACGAGCAGCGACAGGATATAGTCGAGCACATCAGGCGTCACCTGCTGCTTGGCATCGCTCCATGCCTTGTCAGGATCACAGTGACTCTCCACAATCAGTCCGTCGAAGCCCAGGTCCATAGCCTGCTGGCAGAGCGGGGCTATCAGTTCGCGACGGCCTCCGATGTGGCTGGGGTCGCAGATCATCGGCAGATCGGGTATACGGCGATGCAGTTCGATGGGAATCTGCCACATCGGCATATTGCGGTATATCTTCTTGTCGTAACTGGAGAACCCCCGATGGATGGCACCCAGACGCTTCACGCCAGCCTGGTTCAGACGCTCCATGGCTCCGATCCAGAGTTCGAGGTCGGGATTGACGGGATTCTTCACAAACACAGGGATGTCCACACCTTGCAGGGCATCAGCCAGTGCCTGCATCGCAAAGGGATTGGCAGAGGTACGGGCTCCAATCCAGAGGATGTCGATACCGTATTTCAGTGCCAGTTCTACGTGTTCCGGCGTTGCCACCTCGGTAGATACCAGCATCTTGGTTTCTTCTTTCACCTGCTTCATCCAGACGAGGGCGGGCTCACCGTGACCTTCGAAGCCGCCTGGCTTGGTGCGAGGTTTCCACACGCCGGCACGGAAGTTATGGCACCCTTTCATGGCCAGTTCCTTGGCTGTTGTCATCACTTGTTCCTCAGTCTCTGCTGAACAGGGGCCAGCAATCACGAAGGGACGTTCATTGTCACTCGGAAGGTTCAGTTTTTCTAATTCTAGTTCCATTGGTTATATTGCATTTTTAATTCTTTCTAATGCTTCCTGTATTTTCTCCTCCTTGGCACAAAGTGAGATGCGGATATAGCGCTTGCCGTTGGAGCCGAAGATGAAGCCTGGGGTGATGAAGACACGAGCCTCGTGAAGTACGCGCTCCGTCAAGTCTTCGACATCAGCGATGCTATCAGGGATTCGTCCCCAGAGGAACATACCCACCTGCCGCTTGTCGTAGGTACAGCCCAGCAGGTCCATAATCTGCTCTGCCCACTGACGACGGCGGGCGTAAGTATTGATATTGTACTCACGATGCCAAGCCTCATCATTCCTATAGGCCTCAGCAGCAGCCAGTTGGATGCCCCGGAAAGTGCCGCTCTCGATATTCGACTGCACCTTCAGTATCCATGAGATAAAATCGGCATTCGTAGCACAAAGGCCCACACGCCAGCCTGGCATATTATGGCTCTTCGACATCGAGTTGAACTCAATGCAGCAGTCCTTGGCACCTGGTATCTGGAGGATGCTCAGATGCTCCTCGCTGAGGATGAAACTATAGGGGTTGTCATTGACCACGACGATGTCGTGTGCCTTGGCAAACTTAACCAGTCGTTCGTAGGTGTCACGCTGGGCACGGCCCCCCGTCGGCATATTGGGATAATTGGTCCACATCAGTCTCACCCGCGAGAGGTCCATCTGCTCCAGTTCGTCGAAGTCGGGCTGCCAGCCATTGTCCTCACGCAGGTTGTAGTTCACGATCTTCGCACCCAGAATCTTCGAAAGCGAAGTATAGGTAGGATAGCCGGGATTAGGCACCAGCACTTCATCGCCAGGATTGACAAAGGCGAGGGTGACGTGAAGAATACCTTCCTTAGAACCAATCAGCGGCAGGATCTCCGTCTTGGCATCCAGGCTGACATCATACCACCGCTTATAGAATCCCGCCATTGCCTCGCGGAGTTCTGGCGTACCCATCGTCGGCTGATAGCCGTGGGCATTGGGCTGATGGGCCACCTCACAGAGTTTCTCGATGGTCTGTGGCGAGGGCGGCATATCCGGACTTCCGATGGCAAGGCTGATGATATCCTTGCCATCGGCATTGAGTTGGGCTACTTCCTTCTGTTTCCTACTGAAATAATATTCGCTCACTAAACTGAGCCTGTCTGCTGGTTGTATCATATTATTCTTTCTTTTTAGACTATATTATTAATCCTTAGTTCGTTTGTCGTCCGTCCTTATATTCTCCTAAGATCTTGAGATCCTTCGTCAGGGGGATAATCGCATCTATCGACTGCCGGTATCGGGTCAGGTCATCATACATCACGTCGACATAGAACAGGTATTCCCACTCTCGCCCGATAATCGGCAGCGACTGAATCTTCGTCAGGTTGATCTTATAGAAAGAGAGGATGGCCAGCACGTGAGAAAGACTTCCTTCCTCATGAGGCAGCGAGAAGACGATGCTTGACTTGTTGGTCTCCGTCAGCGGACGCAGCATATCGGCCTTGTTGGGATTGCTGACTACAAGGAAACGGGTGAAGTTGTGCTTATTGTCCTCAATATGGTTTTCCAGCACCTTCAGACCGTATAGTTTTGCAGCCTCAGCATGACAGATGGCAGCCCAGCCACGCTTCTGCCCTTCGGCGATCATCTTGGCTGATCCAGCCGTGTCCTCAGCCTCCACATTCTTCATCTGTGGGTGCCGGGCCAGAAACTCACGGCACTGCATCAGGGCCACGGGATGGGAATGAATCTCCGTGATACTGTCCCAGTCATCCTCTGGCAGACAGCAGATACAGTGCGAGATGTGCAGTTTATGCTCACCGACGATGGTGGTGCCTGAGTCGCGCAGCAGTTCATAATTGTGGAGCAGCGAGCCGGCGATGGTATTCTCGATGGCGAGCATACCGATGGCGGTAGGATCCTGCTGGATATTGGCAAACACCTCTTCGAAAGTCGAACAACAGATAAGTTGTATCTGTTCACCCTCGAAATAGAGGTGTGCCGCGATATCGTGGAACGACCCGATCAGTCCTTGTATGGCAATTCTCTTCATACTTTTTTTACTTTAAAATAAAACCCCACTTTCACGTATGTGAAGCGGGGTTGTCTTTTTTAGTTTATCCTTTTCGTTGAACTTTATACGCAACGACCCGCTTCACAGTGCCCTGCAAAGTAAAAGTAATAGCCGTAAAAGTAAGTGTTCAACTTTGACATATTCTGTTCTTTTTTGTTTATCGGGTGCAAAAGTAACACTTTTCCTTGAATTTCGCAAATAAATTGCAAGAAATTTTGCGAAAGAACTACAATTCTTGCCACCTCTTGCGAATCTCATCCCGCTCCATTTCGTCTATCAAGAGTTCCACCAGCACCTCAATCACCTCTTGCGGAATGGCGAATCGCTGATCGCCGCTATGCGGATTGATGGCTCTCAGGAAGTGAGGCATTTCCTGCTTGTACACCTCACGCATCCTCGGATTCCCCTCATCATCAGAACAAGAGAAGGTGGTGTTGGCCAGACGGTCGCAGAGTTTGACAAACGGTGCGTATGGCGTCTCGCGGATACCCTTGTAGTACTTCTCCCCTGCCCTCTCGGCGCGACTGCGCCCTTTGTCGTTGGTCAGGGCATAGACTATCTCTACTGCCATCAGTGCCTGTTCGTCAGTCATCCACTGCCTGGCCACCTTCTTCACATCGTTGTAGGTGAGCCGGGCGTCTTCGATACTGTCGTGATAGAATCCTCCGAAGAAGAGCGGCAGCACGTCTTCCTCACCGGCACAGACCAAATGGCCGAAACGGCGAATCAAGTCCACAACCATATCCAGATGGAAGCCATACGGCAGACTGTCGCCGTATGTCTGGTTCACACTCTGATGCAGGTCGTAGGCCGACTGCCGCATCGTCTCTATTTCCTTCGAGTATTTCTCTTCGAAGTTAGCGAATTCTTCTTTTGTCATATTTCCTTTTTCTATAGCAGATAGCCATATTTCTTCAGTTCATCCATGAATTTCTTCTGGTCAACTTTCCGTATAAGAATCAGATACCCCTCTGCTCGGACAAACATTTTGCGGAGTGAGGGCGTGCCTGTGAGCAGACGGATAAGGTCGGTATTGTCAGGTGAGATACTATAGATATAGTAGTCAGCATACTCCTTCTTCAGCGGGTTGCAGTGTTGCAGGAGCGAGTCGAAAAACTGCTTCCAGAGCGGAGGAAGTTCATGGCTGACGAACTGTTGGAAGATGCCTATCTTCTCCTCGACATCTTTTCGGCTGGAACAATGAGCCAGGAAACTCTGGGCAGAGGTCTCAAAGCGGTTGCGCGAGATGGCTACAGAAGTGTCGAGCAGTAGTTGGGCATACGGATTGGGGTCTACGAGCGAACGGATGATCAGTCGGTCCGGATCGAGTTCGAAGTAGGCGGTATGCTCTGGTTCAGGTATTTCATACACATCAGACAGTCCGAGCGCATAACGACCGAGGGCCGTAAGCCGGACATACTCAGCACGGGCAAAAGGCGTGTTATTTCGCTTGAGAGGAGAAAGCCCGATTTCCACGACACCCAGACTGCAAAGCATGAAAGCGAAGGCCTGAAGAGCGGTGTAGCCAAACTCCTGTACATAACGGTCGACGCCAATAGCCTCGCCTGTCAGTTCGTTGACTATCTCCACGTCATTTTTCTGCTCACTTGAAAGAAATACCTGTGCATAATTAAGCATGGAGCCTCCGTACTGCTTGGGGATCAGTGTCTTCATAAAAAGGTCGCTGATGGGAATCCACCGTTCGGGTTCCTCCCCAAACCATTCGAGGACGCCGTCACAGATATCTTCCAGTTTATTATACTCTACCATCTGCTTACGCAGCCCCTTTATATGGGGGAAGAAGAAGGAAGTCATCCAAGTGTCGATTATGCCAATGTCCTGCAGAAGGAACCGGAGCACATCGTGCAGCCCTGTCCATTTCTTCTTTGTCTTGTTGTCTACCAGATGATTGGCCAGTGCCAGCGTCTCGATATAGTAGCGCGAGCGAAGGTTGCCATACAGCGTATGCTGTTCAGAGGGGAAAAATTCCAGCAGTCCCATCTGCTTGGCGACACGCTTGATATCAGCCTGAGAGACTGATTTGGCCCCCATAGGCAATTTACCAGTCTTTATAAGGCTGTTCAGCAGTGTGTACTTGGCCGTACTCTCATTCTCGAAATTCAGGACCATCGGCGACTCGTAGGGCAGCGCGGCCACAGACAGCCCGGTATCGTATGCCTCCGGGAAGAAAACCGGAAAGAAATGATAGTAGATGACGCTCTTGACACTGATATATGTACACGACTCCCGATAATAGTGATCCCCCATGGCGGCCTTCCTGCCGGAAACAGTTGTGAAGAGGTCATACTCCGTTCTCGTCATCGACGGCCGCTCATAATAATATGAATACCGTTGGGTAGTAAGCATGGGGGTGCTGATGCCAAGGATCTCCATAGCCTCTTCCTCTGTGACGAATGCGTTGACTAGCACATGCCGCCACAGATTCTTCATCGGCTGTGTGAGGGTATCTACATAGGCCTTGACATTCTGAGGTTCGCACAGGAGCCAGCCGAGGGCGGTCGCGAGTTGGCCTTTCCTGGCAAGGTTGTTATAGATTTGCATCGCTTCGTCACAGATAGCGGTAATGCCATTCGGCTGCATGCACACAAACGCACATTTGCCGAAAGCCTGCTTGAAGACCTCAGCCATCTTTTCGAGTTCTGCCTTTGAGAAGCGTTGTTCCAGGGCCATCTCTACATCACGCAAACCCTGCCGGTCTGGCCTCACCAGTTCAATCTTCTTGAGGCCTGCTTCCAGGGTCTCCTTATCGAAGGGGGCTGTATCCACGGGATTATTGAGTTTCTTTGCCATATCTGTTCTTTCGCTTTTATCCGAGTATGTATTTGATGTCCTCCTCCGTCAGCCGCTTCGTCATGGCTGCATCGCCAGTGATGAGGCTGTCAGCGAGATCCTGCTTTTGCTGCTGCAGCAGACGGATCTTCTCCTCGATGGTGTCACGGGTGATCAGGGCGTAACTCATCACCTTGGCTTTCTGTCCGATACGGTGCAGGCGGTTGATGGCCTGTTCCTCTGCAGCCTTGTTCCACCAGGGTTCCACGATATAGACGGTATCGGCTACGGTCAGGTTCAGCCCCACTCCACCCGTCTTCAGCGTCATCAGCAGAGCCCGACAGCCGGCATCGTTTTGGAATCGCTCCACCACAGCCCGGCGGTCGCGGGTGGAACCTGTCATCGTGGTGTAGTCAATGCCCATCTCAGTCAGCCGTTCACCCACCAGTTCGATGCCGGCAATGAAGTTGAAGAAGATGACCACCTTATGGCCTGCCGACACCAGTTCTTCCACCTGCTCCGTCAGAAGGGGGATTTTCGGCGAGGCGATGTTGCCGTCGCTCAGGCTCTCGGGCACAGAGGCGATACGACGCAGTTCGCTCAGCGCCTGAAACATCACCATCTGCGACTTCTCGATGCCCTGACTGGCAATCGTGTTGCCCACAAGTGTCTGATAGTACTGACGCCGCTCTTCATAGAAGCGCCTATGGTCGTCGTCCATCTCCACATAGAGCGTCTGCTCCATCCGGTCGGGCAGTTCCTTCAGCACGTCCTTCTTCAGCCGGCGCAGCATAAAGGGGAATATCTTGCGACGCAGACTCTCCGTGACCTCCTTGTCGTTGTCACGCTGGATGGGATAGGCGTATTGCTTGTTGAACTCATCAGCCGAACCGAGCATGGCGGGATTGAGGAAGCGGAAGAGCGAGTAGAGTTCAGAGAGATTGTTCTCGATAGGCGTGCCGCTCAAGGCGATGCGGTGCTTGCTCTGTAGCAGCATCACGGCCTGAGTGACCTGTGAGGCAAGGTTCTTGATGTTCTGACTCTCGTCGAGGATGACATAGTGGAACGCCACCTGGCGGAACTGCTCTATATCGTTACGGACCAGAGCGTAGGTGGTCAGCACGAGTTGCTGTCGGCATGCCTCCTTGAGGTCTCGCTGCTGACCATAATATATATAATAGGTAAGTTGGGGGGCAAACTTCCGCAGTTCGTCCTGCCAGTTGAAGAGCAGGCTTCTCGGCATGACGATCAGCGAAGGCGCTGCCTCTTGGGGGTAGACACGGGTCAGCATCGTTATCGTCTGGAGGGTCTTGCCCAGTCCCATGTCATCAGCCAGACAGCCGCCCATATTGTTCTGATAGAGATAGTCGAGCCATTTCACGCCCTCCTTCTGATAACTGCGGAGTTTGGCCTGCACGCCGTCAAACCTCATTTTCTTCGAGGCCAGTGCATTGAAGCCTTCATAAAATTTACGATGATGCTCGAAGGCCTCCCCTTGAAGACGCTCCTGCAAGAGGCTCTCCACTTCCGGCAGGTCGAAGAAGGATACGCGCACCTTGTCTGAGCCTCCCTTCTCAGCCTTGCGGAAGATGCGCTCCAGACGCTTCACGTAGTCCTCGTCGACGAGCGCACGATTGCCGTCGCTCAGCGTGACATACTTCTGCTTGCGATACTGCTGGAGGAACTTCCGCAGTGAGAACTCCTCGCCGTCGAGGCTGACCGTCGCATTGCCCTCCAGGAAGTCGATGCCTGAGGAAAGAGACAGTTTCATCTTCGGCTTCACGGCCTTCACCCGATATTCGCGCAACTTCTCCGCCCCCAGCAACTGGTAGCGGCGCACCAGGTCGGGCAGAGCCTGAAGCAGGAACGGACCAGCCGTCTCCTGAGGCACGATGAAGTCGCCCCCGCTCTGCCACACCTCCTTGGCGGCCTTGCGGTCGGGCGAGAAACTGACGATGGTCTTGCGCAGGAATTCCTGCTCGGCCTGTTCGTCAGTGTTCACGATGCGGTGCAGCACCACTTGCCGCTCCATCGTCAACCGAGCCTGCCAAGTCAGGTCGAAATCCTTCACGAAGTCTGCCGACACTCCGGCCAGCGTGTGCGTCAGCCTCAGATAGAGAGCCATGTCGGCATCCACCTTTTCAATGACGAGTGTGGGGATGGTGCCTATGGTCTGGTCGCTCCTGACGAGGGTATAGTCGCCATAGTCGAGCGAGGCATTGTCGACGTAACTATAGAATACCGACAGATATTGCTCCAGCATATCCTTCGGAAAGGCCTCTTCGAAGAAGCCGATACGAAGATAGTTCGTGCCCAGCGAGGCTATCGGATGAATCGTCTGCCCGACAAGTGCAAACACGTCGCTCAGAAGCAGGAAGCCCTCACCCAGAGGCTGCCCCTGCTGAGATGCCTGCCGCGCCAGAGTGTCGTCACCCTTATGACACCGGACCAACAACTTGGGTTCACACTCACCGTCTTTCTCTGCGATGCTGAGCACTATTTCCGCAGGCTCATCGCTGACAGTGACAGGATGCATCATGCTGTCCACGAGCCGGTCACAGCGTAACAGGGCGAACAGCAGCGTCGGCTCATTGCGCAGACTGAACGTCAGGTCGCTGCCGTCCCAGTCCATCGAGTAGAGCCTCGCCTGCTGTATGTCGTCCAGCACGCGAAGCACATTGAACATCTCGCCCTGATAGAGCCGATAGTCTGGCAGCAGGCTTAATTGTTCGCCTTTCGGGTTCACCACTGTCACCGTTGCCCCTTCATCGCCAAAGTCGAGCCGGAGGCGTATGTCAGCCTTTCCACCGCTGCCCCTGGTCGTCTCCCGCGTTGTCATATCCTGCCGTCTGAATCGGCTCAGAAAACCTTTATTTTCCATTGTCGTCACGCCGTATTTTTGCAATCAGTTTGCAAAGTTAATCATTTTTCCGTAAATCCGTGCCGTCTGTGATTGAAAATTGTTACCTTTGCACCCGATTATGGAAAAAAAGACTATCGCTATACTGGGAATGATGTGCGCAGGCTGTTCGGCCCGCGTCGAAAAGAAACTCAACGAACTCGACGGCGTTCTGTCCGCAGCCGTCAGTCTTCCGTCGCGGACGGCCTTGGTGGAATACGACCCAGACCGGATTACTCTGAAGCAGATGAAGGACGAACTGGGCAGGATCGGCTACGACATGGTGATAGAGGAAGACCGCAATGTGGAGGCCATCGAACGTCGCGCCTACACCACCTTGCGTAACAAAGTGATTGCCTCATGGGCTTTCGCCCTGCTCGTGATGGCCATTTCGATGCATTGGATACATATCGGTTCGAGCGATGTGGCCAATCAGACGATGCTCATCATCTCGCTGCTGAACCTCATCTACTGCGGACGGCAGTTCTTCGTAACAGCATGGAAACAACTGATTCACGGCAGTGCCAATATGGATACGCTGGTGGCTCTCTCCACAGGCATCTCCTTCCTCTTCAGCACCTTCAACACGTTCTTCGGAGAACAGGTCTGGGGAGCAAGAGGCATCGAGTGGCACACGTGGTTCGACGCCTCTGTGATGATTATCACCTTCGTACTGACAGGCCGCCTCCTGGAGGAACGCGCCAAGAATGGTACCGCTTCCGCCATCCGCGCCCTGATGGGGCTTCAGCCCAAGACGGCTCATCTGGTGCGGGGGTGCGACGGCACGGGGGCGCAGGGGTGCGACGTCGCTGATGCCCCCATTTCCGCCCTGCAACCTGGTGACACCATCGAAGTGAGGGCTGGTGAGCGCATCCCCGTTGACGGTGCCGTCATAAACGTCTCTTCAGGGGAGGGCACCTCTGCCTTCATCGATGAGTCGATGATAACAGGCGAACCCGTAGCCGTCGAAAAGCAGGCAGGCGATAAAGTGCTGGCAGGCACCATCGTCAAACAGGGCACATTCCGCTTCAAGGCAACGGAGGTTGGTCAGAAGACAATGCTTGCCCATATCATAAAGATGGTACAGGAGGCTCAGGGCTCGAAGGCCCCCGTGCAACGCACCGTCGACAGGATAGCCCTCGTCTTTGTGCCCTGCGTTGTCGGCATCAGCATCCTGACATTCCTCATTTGGCTCCTCATCGGAGGCGGAGCGGTTTTGCCGCAGGCCATCCTGTCAGCCGTCTCAGTACTCGTCATCGCCTGTCCCTGTGCCATGGGACTCGCCACGCCAACGGCCCTGATGGTGGGCATCGGCAAGGCGGCAGAGAAGAATATACTCATCAAGGACGCAACTGCCCTTGAGGAAATACGCAAGGTGAACGCAATGGTGATAGACAAGACGGGCACGCTGACCATACCCAACGAAACGGGTGAAACCCTGAAACCTCATGCCCGTGAGGCGATGGAGGAATTGAGCCGAGGGGGCATCGAGGTCTATATGTGCAGTGGCGACAAGGACGAACGGGCCAGGGCCATCGCCCGGGAGGCTGGCATCCCCCACTATCGCTCGCAGGTACTACCACAGGACAAAGAAGACCTCGTAAGACAACTCCAGCGAGAGGGCCGCTGCGTGGCGATGGTAGGCGACGGCATCAACGACTCTCAGGCACTCGCTTCTGCTGATGTCAGTATCGCGATGGGCAAAGGCACTGACGTAGCGATGGAGGTGGCACAAGTGACGCTGATGGGCACCGACCTGCGACGCATCCCTGATGCCATCAGCCTCTCGAAGCGCACCGTGGGGATGATACGCCAGAACCTATTCTGGGCTTTCATCTACAATGTCGTCTGCATCCCCCTCGCTGCGGGCCTGCCCTACCTCTTTGGTGCCCAGTGGCAGATTACGCCGATGTGGGCCTCTGCCCTGATGGCCTTCTCGAGCGTCAGCGTCGTACTCAACAGTCTGCGACTGAAACTAGCCGGATAGGCCTATTCCTTGTGCCTCATAATATTCGAAGGTGCCCGCCCCGCATCCAGTTCTGCCTTCATGAAGTCCATGTCGGAAGCGACATGTTCAAAGTACTGATAATAGCCGGCACAGAGATAGTTCAGGCCTGGTTCACCATATTTATCGTGCACAAAACGGTTTCGCGGACATTCCCCATGACAGGTGAACAGAAAACGGCACTCACGGCACTGTCTGGGTAGCGCATCTTTCTTGATACGTCCGAAAGCCTTCTGCTGCTCGCTGTACATCAGGCCCGTGAGCGTCTGCTGACGGATATTGCCCAGACGATACTCGGGAAAGACGAAATGGTCGCACGAATACACATCACCATTCGGCTCCATCACGGCAGCATGACCGCACTCCCCCGAAAAGGCACAGATGCCCGGCGGCACACCTGCCCAATTGGCCAGTGTGGCATCAAACGTCTGGACGAACACCTCGCCTACATCCCGACGCACCCACTCATCATAGAGCATACAGAGGAAACGGCCCCACTGCGAAGGCGATACCGAGAAGTCGGCCACTGCCCCACCCTCCTGCATGCCTGGTGCCAGCGTCAGACCATCACTGCGCCGGACACGCCGCTCCACAACTGGCGTAAACTGTAGATAGCGACAGCCTATCTCCTTGAAAAAACGATAGACCTCCAGAGGATGGTCGGCATTGAGACTGTTCACCACAGCCAAGGCATTCCACTCCACCCCGTGCTTCTGCAACAGACGGATGCCCCGCATCACGTCGCGCCAAGAGGGCTTGCCCCCGCGAGAGCGGCGATACGCATCGTGGAACGCCTGCGGCCCGTCAATCGACACACCCACCAGGAAATTATGTGTTTTGAAGAACTCACACCACTCATCCGTCAGCAGCGTGCCGTTGGTCTGGATACAGTTGTCTATCTGTCGCCCACGGGCATAGCGCTGCTGCAACTGCAAGGCCCGTTTATAGAAGGAGACAGGGCGCATCAACGGCTCGCCGCCATGCCAGGTGAAAAGCACCTGCGGCATCGTCTGCGCCTCGATGAACTGCTTGGTAAACTCTTCCAGCAGTTCGTCGCTGATAACCTTCGACTCATCCTGCGGATAGAGTTTCCGTTTCTCCAGATAGTAGCAGTAGTCACACGCCAGATTGCAGAGCGATCCAGCGGGCTTGAGCATCACGTAGAGCGGCTTGCCGAATGGTGCTATCACTCCCATCCCTTTTACCTTTTTATTCTTTACCTTTCCCCAGGCAGCGGATAGTTCTCCGATGGCTTATGCATCTTCCGCATGATGGCATCCAGCCGCTTCACCAACTCAGGATTCTCTGCTGCCAGATTATGCTGTTCACAGGGATCTTCGATGATGTTATACAATTCCAGCGGTGCGTCTTTCTTCACCGTCACGCACTTCCACTCCCCATAGCGGATGGCCCGCTGCTTGCCAGGGAACTCCCAGTAGAGATAACGATGATCCGTATCCACTTCATCGCCAAAGAACAGAGGCGAGATGTCGATACCGTCCGTATCGTGAATGACGGCCCCGCTGCTGCCTGTCAGCGCGGCCAATGTAGGCATGAAGTCCGGGAAATACACCTGATTACTGATCTGGCGGGCCGGCACCCGTCCGGGCTGATTCACGATGAGGGGCACCTTGATACCGCCCTCATAGAGTTGTCCCTTACGGCCTTTCAGTCCTGCACCGCAATTCAGTTCCTTCAGTGGGGCCATTACGGCAGCACCATTGTCGGAGGCAAAGATGACCAGTGTGTTCTCGCGGAGGCCCAGATTGTCGAGCGTACCGAGCAGCCGTCCGATATTGTAGTCCATGTGCGTCACAAGAGCAGCATAGCGCTTGGTGTTCATCGACCACTCTCCGTGCTCATCATACCATGAGGTGTCATCTATATTATAAGGTTCGTGCGGCGCGTCATAGCCCAGGAAGAGGAAGAAGGGCCGCTCCTTGTTGCGATGGATAAAGGCGATGGCGTCGTCAGTAGAGATTTCCGTGTTGTGCCGCACGTGGGCATCGTGCTCATTCTCACGGATATTGATCAGGCTGTCTCCGTGGAACCGATAATAAGGATAGTAATAAGGTGAATTGCTATGCACGGTCGCGATGGTCCAGCCATAGAACTCATCGAAACCGCGATGATTGGGAGATGCCCCCGGGTCGTAGCCGTCGAGGTGCCACTTGTTCACCAGACAAGTCCTGTAGCCCGCCGTGCCGATCACGGTGGCCAGGGTCGTATCCACTGGCAGCAGGTTAGCCCGACGGACGATGGTAGTATCGCCACGCGGACTGATCTTCAAGCCTTCGATGCCTCCTGCATAGCAGAAGTTGTCACGGATGCGGGTGCTGCCGCTGTTCTTGCCCGTCATCAGCGAACAGCGTGAGGGCGAACTGATGCCACTGCCGGCGTATGCCTGTGTGAAACTGGTGCCCGTGCGTGCCAGCCTGTCGATGTTCGGCGTCTGGATATACTCGTTGCCATAGCACGCCAGGTCGCCATAGCCCATATCGTCAGCGAGGATGAAGATTATATTGGGGCGCTCAGGCGTGGCTTTCTGTGCCTGCTTGTCAGCGGTTTCCGCCCCAGCCTGCTGTACCAGCAGCGTCCCCGCCATCAACAGTAGATTCTTTGTCTGATCTGAATATTGCATACTTATTTCAATAACTTCGCGATTTGATCTTTGTCAGCCTGAGGCAGTATGGACTTGAGATGGTCGGCCATCCGCTCATAGGACGCTTCCGGCGAGCGACTGCAATAGCAGGCATCCCTGCCTAAGAGCGACTCGGGCGTCGTCAGCAGCGACCAGCCCCAGCCATATTCCTTGCCGTGCTTGTCGGTGGGATACACAAAGTCCTCCGTCACGATGTAGCACCCCATCTGCAGACGTGTGACGTAGCCGTCGAACTTGCTGCGCATCTTCGGCCCCGTAAAGCCACAGGCAGCCCGCAACTGCCGCGTGATGAGACTGCCCTGCTCACGCAGCGTCAACAGGATCGTGTCCTCAATGCTGCCTTCCTCAGGGGCCGGGTGCTTGCTACGGCGATAGCAGAAGAAGTCGGGCCACCACGCTCGGCTGATGTAGCCGGCCTTGCCTGCGAAGAACTTGCCATAGACGCAGTTGCCCTCTGTCACAATCTGGCCTTTCCACTTCCACATCGGCCAGTCCCAACCGCCATCAGGGAATACCACGTAGCGACAGTCGTCAGTCACAACGTCTTCTGCCGAAAAGCCACGGATGCCGCTATCCAGCAAGGGCAGGAATCCCACCTGCTGGATGAATGCCGAGAGTTGCGCGGCTGAATATATTTCAGGATACTCCATTCTCTTTTTTGCTGCAAAGGTATGAATAAAAAGGGAGACTGCAAAATATCCTTGTAAAAAAGGTAAAAAAGTAAAAAGGTAAAAAAGGTAAAAAAGGTAAAAAACGCAAGAAGAGGGTGATTATTTGGGGAAAATGATTAATTTTGCAGCCAGAAACATTAACTTAAACAGTATTGATTATGAAAAAAGTGATTCTTACAATGGCCCTCGCTCTGATGGCAGTGGCCGGGTATTCCCAGGACGTGCTGGGCAAGTGGATAACGGAAGCAGGCGATGCGCAGGTGGAAATCTACAAGTCGGGCGACAAACTGAACGGCAAGATCATCTGGCTGGCGAAAGGGCCTGAGACGACGGATTCACATAATTCCGATGAGAAACTGAGGAGCCGCAAACTATTGGGCGTCAACATCCTCTCTGGTCTCTCACAGAAGAAGGACAAATGGGAGGGAGGCCGCATCTACAACCCCAAGAACGGCAAGAACTACAAGTGCAGCATCTGGCTCGAAGGTGACAAACTGAAGGTCAGAGGCTATCTGGGCGTATTCTACGAGACACAGACCTGGAAACGTAAGTAAAAGGGTAAAAAAGTAACGATGATGAAAACCGTACTGATAACTGGTGCAACGAGTGGTATCGGCCTCGGTTGCGCCCGCAAGTTCGCAGAGAATGGCGACCGTGTAATCCTGACTGGCAGAAACGCCGAGAAACTGGAGGCTATCAGGCAGGATCTCTCTGCCAAAGGCACTGAAGTGCTGACGCTGACCTTCGATGTGAGAGACCGCAATGCAGCCCAGAAAGCCATCGAGGACCTGCCCGCAGAATGGCAGCAGATCGACGTGCTTGTGAATAATGCCGGGCTCGCCTTGGGGATGGAGCCGGAATACGAAGGCAACCTCGACGACTGGGAAACCGTGATCGACACGAATATCAAAGGGTTGCTGACGATGACCCGCCTCATCGTGCCCGATATGGTCAGGCGCGACAGTGGCCATATCATCAACATCGGCTCTGTGGCTGGCGATGCGGCTTACGCAGGAGGTAACGTCTACTGCGCCTCAAAGGCTGCCGTCAAGGCTCTCAGCGACGGCTTGCGCATCGATGTGGCCAATACCGCCGTTCGCGTGACGAATCTGAAACCAGGCCTCGTGGAGACCAACTTCAGCAACGTCCGTTTCCGAGGTGATACCGACCGTGCTGCCAAACTCTATCAGGGCATCAAGCCCCTCACCGGCGACGACATCGCCGATGTGGCCGTCTATGCAGCCAACGCACCTGCCCATGTGCAGATAGCAGAAGTCCTCATCCTCGCCACCCATCAGGCCAGCGGTAGCGTGATTGTCCGAAAATAACAGAAATAAAGCCAAAGCACCAACTGAATACCCCGCAAAAAAGCACTTCGCCAGACTGACGAGGTGCTTTTTGCCTGTATTTTGAAACAAATGACAAAGTATCCGAAATAACAGAAAAAGCAGGATTCAGGAAAAAGCCCTACCTTTGCAACCGTTTTTTCAATGTAAATTACTAAAATCAAACGGTATGATGAAGAAAATTCTGCTATCAGCATGGCTGATGCTCCTCACGATCATCCCCACGGGGCGCGTCACGCTTGAGGCTGCTGGCGCCAGTTCTTCCGGACTCTCTGCCAATAAGGACAAGTTCCTGGGCAACATCACCACTGGCTGGGGCAGCGACATGGATACCAATGGTTTCAGGTTCTCCGACTACTGGAACCAGGTGACTCCTGAGAACGCCACCAAGTGGGAAAGCGTTGAACGTACGCGCGGCCGCTACGACTGGAGCGGTGCCGACAAGGCTGCCAACTATGCCAGACAGAAGGGATTCCCGTTCAAGTTCCACACCCTCATCTGGGGCTCTCAGTACCCGAAGTGGATGGACCGCCTCTCCGCAGACGACCAGTATAAGGCCATCGAGAAGTGGATGGATGAAGTAAAGAAGCACTATCCCGACCTGGAGATGATCGACGTGGTCAACGAGGCTATTGCCGGACACGCCCCAGCACCTTACAAGGCTGCACTTGGAGGCGACGGAAAGACGGGCTACGACTGGATCATCAAGGCCTTCGAGATGGCTCACGAACGCTGGCCGAATGCCATCCTGATCTACAACGACTACAATACGTTCCAGTGGAACACCGATCAGTTCATCGACCTCGTCAGGACTATCCGCGATGCCGGTGCACCGATTGATGCGTACGGCTGCCAGAGTCACGACCTTGGCGGCGTGGACAAGACCAAATTTGCTGCGGCAATGAAGAAGATTCAGGATGCCCTGAAGATGCCGATGTATATCACGGAGTACGACATCGGCGATACCAACGACGCCAACCAGAAATGGAACTTCCAGCAGCACTTCCCCGTGATGTGGGAAGCCGACTACTGCGCCGGCGTCACGCTTTGGGGATGGATCTACGGTCAGACCTGGATTAATAATGACCAGACTGGCGAGAAAGGCATCTCTGGAATCATCAGGAATGGCCAGGAGCGTCCGGCGCTGAAATGGCTGCGCGAGTATATGCAGACCGAAAAGGCCATCAAGGCCAAGAGTCCCTTCCCTGGTATGGTGAAGGAGGCCTCGCTCTACGTCAAGCCCTCCGCCATCGTCACCACCAGGGGTGAACGCCTCAATATTAAGGTAGAGGCAAGCATGAGGACGAAGACTGTCGACCACGTAGACCTCTATATCAACAACACGCTCGTCAAGACCATGACGGCAGCCCCGTTTGAGGCAGAGTACACACCTGAGAAGGAAGGCAAGTACGAAATCAAGGCCATCGCCACAACGACTGACGGCACAGCGTATCAGCGCCTTTCCGGCTTTACGGTCTACGCTCCCCGCGAGGCATACAACGGCGTGAAGCAGATGCCTGGCACCATCGAGGCAGAGGACTTCGACGCTGGCGCAGAGGGCCTGTCATACCACGACTCTGACAACCGGAAGGAAGGCGATGCCACTTCTTACCGCAGCAATGGCGGAGGGGTCGACATCGTGAAGGGCAACGGCGGCTATGCCATTGGCTATACCGCATCAGGCGAGTGGCTCGAATATTCTGTCAACGTGACCGTGGCAGGCGAATACACTTGTGAGGCCTTAGCTTCCTGTGGCTCTGAAGGTGGTTCTGCATTCACCGTCTCACTGGTGAAGGACGGACAGGTGACGCCGCTCTGCAAGATCAGCGTGCCGATGACGGCCAATGGCGACTGGGGCGTCTACAAGGCCGTGACAGAGAAGTTCAAAGTGCCACTTGAGGCTGGAGAACAGACGCTGCGCATCACCATCGACAAGCCATACGTCAACATCGACAAACTGGTGCTCACTTGCACCAAGACAGGCATCGACGATATCCGAGTCGAAGACCGTGCAACCCATGTCTACAATCTCTCAGGCCAGAAGGTGGATGCCAACTATAAGGGCATCGTCATCAAGAATGGCAAGAAGATCATCAATCGCTAAACAACAGACAGCCCGAACACCTATCCAAGATGTTCGGGCTGTCTGTTTTACACTTTTGGCAATCCTGCCGGATTCCTGTCTGATCACATATTTTTCATCAGCGTCAGCACGTTATGGCCGTCCACCAGTTCATAACTGATGGCATCCATCCCGTGCTCAGGCAGACAGGCCAGGGCATCAAACGCCTTCCCCTGGTCGCGCATCACGAGTCGCAGCGAGTTGGCGTCGGCACTGGCCTCCACCTGAATGTCGCCCTTCTGGCCGTCGGCATAGCCGTATTTCAGCACGTTCACCATCGCCGCCTCCATCGTCAGGCTGATCTCGTCGCCCACCGTCTTGCTGACGTTCAGGTCGCGGCAGACCTTCTCCATGAAACTGCCCAGGCGTAGCACCTCCTGGGACTCGCAGGCCAGGTTGACGCTGCGCTGATATCTGCCGCCTTCAGCCTTGTGCGTATAGCGGATGGTCAGCAGCATCACGTCCTCCCGCATCTCGGCTTCGCCCCTGAACTTGTCGGCGGCCTCCATCATCCGCTCCGTGAAGGCCTTCGGCTCCGCACTGAGTCCGTGCAGCGTCTGCAGGGCCTCGCCCATCATCCGCTTCTGTCCGAACGGCTGTCCGCTGGCATCCTCGACGGCTGTCAGTCCGTCGTTGTAGAGGAAGATCACCGTGCCGGGGTCGATGAGGGCCTCCTGCTCTGTGAACACCGTGTCCTTACGCTCGCCCAGCACGCCGTTTGCATCTGTCGGCAGCAGACCGATACCTGAGCCCACCAGCAGCGGAGCCGTATGGCCTGCATTTGAGTATTTCAACCGTCCCGAAGCGAGGTCGAGCACGCCCACCAGCAGCCGGGCCGTCTCGCCGCCGTTGTCTGCGCCCACCTGGTTCATCGTGGCCACGATGCGCTCCGGCCTGCTCTCATAGTTGGTCACCGAGTTGAAGATAGCCTTCACCATCGCCATCGTGACAGCGGCGGCGACACCTTTCTGATTGGCCTCGCCGATGCAGAAGAAGAGTTTGTTGTCGCGGATGAAGTAGTCGCAGAGGCCGCCGCTCGTCTCGCTGCCGTGTGCCAGCGTGGCATACAGGCTCACGTCGCGGCTTTCGGGGATGGCCTCGCGTATCATCTTCATCTGCACGTTGCGGGCGATTCTGCTCCTGTTCTCCTGCCGCTCCTTCGTGGTGGCGTTCTCCTCCATCCGCCCGACGCTCGACTTCAGTTCCTCGTGGGCCGACAGCAGCCGGACCATCAGGCGGCGGCGCCAGAGGATGTAGCCGGCGAATGCCGCCAGAATCAGGAGGAGCAGCGCGAGTGTCATCCACATCCGCTGGCGGACGGTTTCGGCCTGGCGCGTCTTCATCTGCATCTCCTCGTCGCGGATGGTCTGCTGCTCCTGGTCATTGAGACGCTGCGACTGGATGATGGCCGAGTCGAGCATCCCGCAGATGGACGCAGCGACGGCGTAGGCCGAGTCGCGGCGCCCTGCCTGCTCGTTGACGCGGTATTTCTTGAGCCCCAGTTTCTGGATATTCTCCAGCGAGAGCGTCATACCCTGACTCCTGATCAGGTCGTCGAGCCAGCGATAGGCGTCGGCGGCCTCGCCCCATCTTCGGGCGGCTACCAGATAGTCGGCCCCGTCGATATGGCCCTCCGGGGTCTGGGCATACTGGGTGCGCAGATAGTCGCGATACACGCTGTCGGCCTCCTCGCTGCGCCCCAGCCCCTCCAGGGCGATGGCGCGGTAGATGTCGTAGCGCGCCCACTGCTTGTCTACGTAGTCAGTATTCTGTCCCTGCCGCATCTCATACTCGCTGATCAGTTTGCCGAAGCGGTCAGTCCAGCGCAGGGCGTCTTCGAAATGGCTGGTGCCGTTGCAGTTGTAGGCGATATTGATCACGCCGGCGATGGCATTCTTATAGGCCTCGTCGCTGTGACTCCTGCTGATGAAGTCCTCGTGCATGTCGAGCGCCCGATCATAGCAACTGTCAGCCGTCTGCTCAGGCAGTCCGAAGCGCGTCTTGCAGCAGCCCACGAATACCAGCAGGTTGGTATAGTCGCTCGTCGTGTCGCATCCCAGGGCCTCCAGGCGCCTCACCACGGGCTCGGCAGCCTTCAGCGTACTCTCGTAGTCGCCGCGCACGCTCAGCACATTGGCCAGTCTGCTGGCCGACTTGGCATAGAGGGCCAGATCCTCGGCATCCGTCGAGTTCTCCGCCGCAGCGATGGCCGACTTCCAGTAGAACTCCGCCGTGCGCGGCTGCTTCAGGCGGTCGCAGGCATAGCCTTGCCAGTAGTAGGCCTTCGCGTCGCTCAGTTCACCCGTCTGCTGCATGCTGTCAGCCAGCGTCAGCAGCAGTTGATAGTTTTTGGCACGGTAGGCCGCGTCGATCAGTTCGTCAGCCTTAGTGCCGCCCCCACCCTTTCCGCCACAGGAGGCGATTGTGAGAGCCAGAAGAGTCCAGATTCCAAGTTTCTTCATATCATGTCGCTTTTTTACCCTTTTACCCTTTTGCCTTTTTACCCTTTATAAAGTGATGCTCTCGATTCGCAGCCGCAGCAGACCTGCCGGCACGCGCACCTCCACGACATCGCCCGCCTTCTTGCTGAGCAGGGCCTGGGCGATGGGCGACTTGATGGATATCTTGCCCTGACGAAGGTCAGCCTCGTGCGGACTGGCGATGGTATAGGTCATCCTGCTGTTGTTGGCCAGATTGGTCATCTCCACCTTGCTCAGCAACTGCACCGAGTCGCTGTGGAGCCTCGACATGTCGATCACCCTCGCGTTCTCCAGCACCCTCTGCTTGAAGCGGATGCGACCCAGCAGCCGGGCCTGCTCGCGCTTGGCGGCATGATATTCGAAGTTCTCGCTCAGGTCGCCCTTGTCGCGCGCCTCAGCGATGGCCTCCCTCACCTGAGGCAGATCCACCGTCTCCAACTGTTGGAGTTCGGCCACGAGTTTGTCGTAGCCATCTTGTGACATATATTCCATAGTGCTGCCTATTTTACATTCTGTACCAGTCCTCTTGCCCTCAACAGAGCGGAGGCGTCAGGCTGCTGCATCCCTGTAAAGTCGGTGAACATCTGCATCAGGTCGCCCGTATTTCCCCGACTGAGTATCTTGTCGCGGAAGGCCTGTCCCGTCTCTGGTTTCAGGGCGCCCTTCTGGGCAAAGACATCAGCGATATTGACTGCCAGCACCTCCGTCCAGAGATAACTGTAATAGCCGGCGGCATAGCCCCCGCCCCACACATGGTTGAAGTAACTGGTCCTGTAGCGTGGTGGAATCTGCGGGTCGAGCAGTCCGATCTGCTTCAGGGCCTCCGTCTCGAAGTCGGCAGCACCCTCAGCCGTAGGGATCTTGTCGGAGGGCAGCATGTGCCAGGCCAGGTCGAGACAGGTGGCAGCCAGATTCTCACCCATCGCATAGCAGGGCTGGAAGTTGATGCTCTTCAGCATCCGCTCCTTCAGGTCGGCGGGCATCGGCTCTCCTGTCTTGAAGTGGCGGGCATAGTGGTCGAATATCTCTGGTATCGAGGCGAACGACTCATTGAACTGCGAGGGCATCTCCACGAAGTCGCGGGCCACCGAAGTGCCGCTCAGGCCGTTATACTGGCAGTTGGAGAGCATGCCGTGGAGGGCGTGTCCGAACTCGTGGAAGAGTGTGGTCACCTCGTCCCAGGTCAGTAGCGAGGGCTGCCCTTCCGGGGCCTTGGCGTTGTTGCACACATTGAAGATGACAGGCAACTGGCTGCGCTGACGGCTCTGCTTGGCAAATCCGTCCATCCAGGCTCCGCCCCGCTTGGTGGGTCGGCGGAAGTAGTCGGTATAGAAGAGGGCCATCGACCGCCCGTCCTTGTCAAACACCTCAAACGTCTTCATATCCGAGTGATAGGTGGGGATATCGTCACGCTGCTTGAAGGTGAGGCCGTAGACGCGGTTGGCGGCATAGAACACACCGTTGAGCAGCACGCTGTCCACATTGAAGTAGGGCTTCACCTCGTCGTCGGAGATGTTCAGTTGCTCCTTCTTCATCTTGGCCGAATAGTAGAAGCGGTCGTAGGGCTGCAGTTCGAAGTCAGCCCCCTCCGTCTTCTGGGCAAAAGCCTCGATGGCCTTTGTCTCCGCATCAGCCTGTGGGCGATAGGCCTGAATCAGGTTTTTCAGGAAAGCGTACACATTATCCGTTGTCTTGGCCATCGTGCGCTCCAGCGAATAGGCTGCATAGTTGGGATAGCCCATCAGTTCAGCCTGCTCGGCACGCAGTCTGGCGATTTCCACGACGATGCCATACGTATTGTGCTTATTGGTGCCGTCAGCGCGATGGACTGAGGCCTCGAAGACGCGCTTGCGCAGGTCGCGGTTGTCGAGGCTCGTCAGCAGGGCCTGCTGGGTGGTGTTCACGATGACGATGGCGTAAGGTGCCTTCTTGCCGAGGTTCTCAGCATCCTTGGCACACTGTGCGATGTCAGCCTCCGTGAGTCCTGCGAGGTCTTCCTTCTTGTCTACCCACACCACAGCGTCGTTCGTGGCGGCTGGCAGGTCGTCGCCCCACTTCTGCTGCAGGTCGGTGATACGCAGGTTGATCTCCTTCATCCGCTTCATCTTGTCCTCAGGCAGCAGGGCACCCTTGCGGACGAAACTCTTATACGTCTCCTCCAGCAGTTTCTGCTCCTCGCCCGTCAGGGTCTCATGGGCGTTGTCATAGACCTGCTTCACGCGCCCGAAGAGTTGCGTGTTGAATGAGATCTCATTCTCCAGGTCAGTCAGCATGGGCATCACCTTCTTCTCTATCTCTCCCAACTCCGGCGTCTTGTCAGCCTCCGTGAGGGCGAAGAACACGCGGCTCACGCGGTCGAGTGTGCGGTCACTCTCGTCGAGCGCCAGGATAGTGTTCTCAAACGTCGCAGCGTCCTTCGACTCCACAATCTTCCGGATATTGTCACGCTGCTCCTTGATGGCAGCCTCGAAGGCAGGCAGATAGTCAGAAGTCTGGATCTTACTGAAATCAGGCGCCCCAAAGGGAAGCCCGCTCTCCACCAACAGCGGATTCTCACGCTCAGTCTGCTGACAGGCTGAAAACTGCATCGTCATAGCCGATGCGATACCGATAGTCATAAAAGTCTTACTTATTTTCATATTCCACATTATTATATTTTGGTTGCAAAGATAGAAATTATTTCCTGAATATCCAAACAATCCGCCATTTTCTATGAAAATAATTGCTAGTCTGCATTGTTGAGCAGGAAAACTCGAATGCGTCCCCAAAAACGCTGAATCGATTCAAATCATCGATTGAACCGATTCAAACGACAAATCGAATCGGCTGTGGTGCTCCTTTACACCGTCATGGGGCTATTTTTGTTACTCTTTTCTGTTTCAGGAGGAGAAATAGAACCCAAAATCCGCAGAACATAAACTATGTTAAAAAGCGCAAACCCTTTAGCAACAA
>CAMVJQ010000020.1 GCA_947167845.1 uncultured Prevotella sp.
AAAAAGTTCGTCGAGCGACTCCGACTCCTTGTATTCAATCCCCCTCCTACAGGAGGGGCTAGGGGAGGTCACAACAATCGGCTTTTCGGACTGTGTTTTTCCTTAGAGGAAGTTGACTCATAGGCTGTAAACTTTTTCCCGGGTAAGACACCCTATCGGCCCTTTACCAAAGGTACTGGTGCATACGACACCGTAGCCCATTATATTCGGATGGATTACGAGGGGCTGAAGGATGATATCATCAAGAATATATGATTCCCCGCCCTTTATTGGGGGCGGGGAATCACGTCGGTAGGGGGAGCGAATCACCTGAATGGCAAATACCAGTTATTAGCGTATTCCAGACTGACCGTCGGATGCTTGTAGGCCAACTTCCTGGCCAGCCACTGGCTGCCGAAGTTGGCACCGTAGAGGCCGGCGGCATTCTTGTGACGGGCCAGACGGCAGAGGTCGTAGAAGCGCGTCCCCTCGAAGGCGAACTCCAGGGCATACTCGTCGCACAGCAAGTCCTCGACGGCATTGACGATGTCCTGGTCGGTCTGGCCGACACTGACACCATAGGTATCCTGAATCTCCTGCAACTTGGCGGCGACAATGGGGCCGAACTGATAGGGCGACTGGCCGGGGGTGTACACCGTGCCGTAGGCATCATTGGCCAGCCCCGTGCCATGGGTATGGACGCCGAAGAACTGGAGCGAAGTGTTCGGGAACTTCGAGATGTTGGCCGTGGAGAAGAGGGGATAGGTAGACGTGAGGGCGTCGACGGTGGACTGGCGCATATAGGGCACCAGCGGGCGGTCGATGCCTGTCTCCGGGTCAGTATATTGAGCCACGAGCATGGCATTGAGACCATCCTTCAGGATGGCAAAGGCGGCATCGTACATGCCCAGACGATTGAGGGCCTCGGCCAGATGCATGAACACCGTGGTCTGGCGGTAGAGGATGATGCGGGCGTTGTTGTACTTTGTGATCCACACCCTGGAGACAGCCTGCCCCTCGCTCTCCTCCTCATCCTCACGCGTGATGGCGCTATAGCGGGTGTCGCCCAGTTTGGCCTGATTGATAACCACGGCGGAGGTGCTGCTCTGCGTGGAATAATAATAGTAGGGCTGAGCCTCAGACAGGGCTACGTAACTGTCGCTGGGCGAGATCTGGATCTCGTCGATATAACCCTTGGAGTTGGCATAGAAGTCATAGCCGAAGGCCTTGGGGATCGATGTCGTCGCCCCCTGCTGCTTACTCTGGGCCATCGGGATGTAACTGATGACGTCGCCGGAGAGCGTGTTCTGCGACGTGGAGAAGATGTCGGCCCAGGAACCAGCGGTAGAGGTGGCATTAGCCTGCACATCCCAGTCGCTGGGCAACTCGTCGAAGCCGGAGACAAAGCCGCCCCGGATCCGCATGACGTAAGGCTGCGTCCAGGCGATATGGCGCATGGTGGCGACTTCGGTCAGATAGGTGATGTAATGCTGTGCGGCCTTGGCATAATTCTCCGTCTCCAGATACATATCTCCAAGCACGATGTCCACAGGTATGAAGATGGCTGAGGGGAAGAACACGCTCTGGGCGGGCACGGTGCTGCCGAAGTCAGGGGTGGCATAGCCTGTGTACTGCTCCAGGTCGGGGGCCAGACGGGCGACGATGCCAGCCATGTCGAGTTCTGGATAGCGGCTGTCGTCGATCTGTGAGATCTGGGTCAGCGGCTCAGTATAGAAGGGCACCTTGCCATAGACGCGCGCCAACTGCATGTAGGCCCAGGCACGAACGGCCTTGACAGCCGCGTACTCCTTCATGACGACATCGACGGCACCGGTACGGAGGGTGGTGTCGCGATGGGCGATGTAGTAGTTGCAGTTGTTGATGACACGATAATAGACGTAGGCCGAGTCATACTTGTTAGTGGCCGACGCAGAGAAGTTGGCCAACTGCCGCAGGTTGTTGTCGGTATAGGACGTGGTCTTCACCAGGTCGCCGCGCATCTCGCCCTGGAAGACATACTGGTCGGCCAGTTGCTGCATGGCCTGAAGGATGCCCAGGGAATAGTAGACGGAGTCGGTCTTCTCTGCCAGTTCGGGATCGAACACCTGCCTCGAACTGTCACTCTCGAGCATATCGCTGCAGGAAGCGCACAGGAGGAGAAGGCACAAGAGGAGTGCGGATGCACAATTCACAATGCTCAATGCACAATTTTTTATCTTGGTAATCATAATTCTCAATTCTAAATTCTCAATTCTAAATTTTCTTTAGAGGTTAATCCGGATGCCTCCCATAAACGTGCGGCCATGCGCCAGATTTCCACAGTCGATGCCCTGATAGTAGACACTGTTGCCGATGCTGAATTCCGGATCATTGCCCAGATACTTCGTAAGCGTCAGCAGGTTCTGTGCCTCGGCCCAAACTGACAGGCCCTGCAGCCAGGTCCATGTGCCGGGGATGGGAATCTGATAACTCAGATGAACACTCTTCAGGCGCAGATAACTGCCGTTCTCGATCCAGCGGTCGCTGAAGCGGTTGTTACCCATCGGGTCGCCGTAGTAGGCACGCGGCAGTTCTGTCTTCTGGCCTTCATAGCGCCAGCGGCTGGCCTCAGACACCTGCTGGTTATAGAACGTGGAGCCAGAGTTGAGCACGGAGCGCTGATAGTTGTAGACATCATTGCCCAGCGAGTAGTTGAATCCCAACGAGAGCGTCAGATGCTTCCAGTTGACCGTGGCAAAGATATTACCATAGAGGTCGGGATTGGGATTGCCGATAATGGTCTTGTCGCTCGCGTCAATCTTGCCGTCGCCGTTCTGGTCGATGAAATGCACATCGCCGGAGGTGAAGTTGTAGGTGTTACCGGCATTGTCCTCCATATAGAGATAGCCTCCCTTGCCAGCGGCCCTGGCCTCCTCGTCGGTAGAGAAGACGCCAGCCGTCTGATAGCCATAGAACATGGCCACGGGATTGCCCACACTGGTGATGATGTTGTTGTCGCCATAGATGGAGGAGGTATAGTCGCCGTCGGGCAACTTGGTGACCTTGTTCTTATAGTGGCCTGCGGTGGCGCCGAGTTCGACGCGCCAGTCCTTGGAGACGACCGGCTTGACGGTGAGCCCGACTTCGAAGCCCTTGTTCTGGAGAGAGCCGCCATTGCTCCAGTATCTGTTGATACCGCCTATCGGGTTAGAGAAGGTCTTGAGCATCAGAAGGTTGTCGGTCTTGTGGATGAAGTAGTCGAACGTCAGGCCCAAGCGGTTGCTCAGCAGATAGGCCTGCAGACCGAGATTGAGTTTCTTGGTGGACTCCCACTGGATTTTGTCGTTACCGATATTCGTCAACTGTATACCGATGGCATTGTTGTAGTACTTCACTGTGGAGAAACTGGTGCGGGCGGCATAGTTGGAGATGTCGTCATTGCCGCTGATGTCGTATCCGGCATTGATGCGCAGATAGTTGATAGCCGACTGCTTGGGGAACCAGCGCTCGTTGGACATCACCCATCCCAACTGTACGCTTGGGAAGATGGCCCACTTGACACCGAAGAGCCCCAGGCCACTGGCATTCTCACCGAAGCGGCTGTTGGACTCAGCCATCAGCGACAGGGTGGCGAAGTAGCGGTTCATGTAGTTATAGTCCACATTGCCGTACCACTGGATGTTCTTCCAGACATCGTTCACACCGTCGACACCGACTAATCCTGATACGCTCAGCGAGGGGTTCTTATCGTCGGCTACCCCACGGTATTCTGTGCTCAGGTCGGTGGTGTCGAAGGAGAAGTAGTTGTAGCGTGAGCCGATGAAGGCGGCCAGTGTGTGCCTGCCGAACTGGCGGGTCCAGTCGAGTTGGAGCCTACCCATGAAATTCTGCTCCTTGGCGAACAGCGAAGCCACGCGTGCCGTCACCGTACCCATCTCGGCCACCTCGAAGGGGGGGACGCCCGTATATGGACGGTAGTAGCGCTGCGCATTGCGGTTGAGCAGATAGTTCAGGTCGGCCGACAGTTTGAAGTCGTTCGAGATCTGGAACGAAGGGGCCAGATGCACTGTGAAGTAAGTCGTCTCGGCCTTGTTCTTGTTGTCGCCAGTACCGTACTCCAGGATGGAGAGCGGGTTGGCGAGCGACGTGTTAGTAATGGCAGAGTACCGCGGTCGCTCGCTGCTTGCCAGGATGTCGTCATAGTCGCTGAGCAGAGACGTGAAGCGCCCCACAATACTGTTATACTGATAGGGGGCCACCAGTGGCGACTTGAGCAGGGCGAGAGCCGTGGGCGATGTCACCGTGCTGGCCTTGAAGTCCTCCTGGATACCGTCGTCATAGACATTGGCATTGGTGCGGGAGATAGCAATATCGAACTTCGTGGTCAGGTTCCACAGGATCTTGATGTCCGTATTGAAGCGGACATTCATACGGTCGAAGCCGCTCTCCTTGAGGGTATTCTTGGAATTGACGTAGCCGACGGAGAGATTGTACATACCGACGTCGTCGCCACCCTGCACATTGATGCTGTAGTTCTGCGTCATGGCATTGCGGTAGACATAGTCGTTCCAGTCCGTATTATTATGATAGGTATTATAGTAATACCCCGTCGGGTCATCGTTGAGGAAATGGAAGTTCTTGTACTCATTGATGTTGCTGATTGTGCCCAGCATTTCAGTGGCATACGTCCTGTACTGTGCCGCATTCATCAGCGTGGGAAGTTGGGGAATCAACTGCACGCCGACGGAGATATTGGCATCGATACGGGTAGCCATCGACTTACCGCGCTTTGTCTCAATCAGCACCACGCCATTGGCGCCGCGTGCACCATAGAGTGCAGTGGCATTCTTCAGGACCGTCACCTTCTCGATGTCGTCGGGCGCGATATTGGCCAGGATATTATTGAACTGCCCCGCATGAAGGGCTGCCCGGCCGCGCTGCATGTCCTGCTCTATGCCATCAATGATGACCAGGGGCTGTGCGTCGCTCGTGATGCTGTTCAGACCACGGATGAACATCGAAGCCCCGCCGTCGGCAGCCGCCGAGTGGAGAACGGCGCGCATGTCACCCCCCAGTTTGTCGGACACCTCATTGTCGACTGTGACGCCGAAGCGCTCTATCTGAGCCGTGCGGCGTGCCGTGTACTGCGTGCCTGTGCCATACATGGGCTGGAACTTGCCGCTGAGCATCCTCACCTGAATCGTCTGCGTGCTGTCGCCGGCAATGATGCCCACCTGCTGCGGGAGGTATTCCGGCGCATGCACATACAGAGACGTCGTGAAGGTGGGAACCAGTATGGTGAACCGTCCGTCCTCCTCCGTCATGGCCGTATAGCGGTCGTTGCCGAGGGCGCGGAGTTGGACACCGGCCAGAGGGGAGCCTGTGGCTTGGTCGGTCACGACGCCATGCATCCTGACCGTCGGGTAGTTCACCTTTCTCTCTTGAGTGCGCTTGGGCTGCTTGATGCCTGTTTCCACCTCATCCACCTCTTCCTCATCGTCGGTCTGGGCAAATGCGAAGGTGGAGAGCCCCAACGCGAGTGTGCAGACGAAGAGCCTATGGCCATAGGTCTGCCAAACATTGAATATAGTACGCTTCATCTTCATTGCTTGTTAGATTCTTCAAATTCCACGAGTTCTTTCGGCTTCAAGATAATAGCCGCAATGCGCAAGTCGCGCGTATAGGCATTTCTCACCTGTCCGGTCACGGCCGAGAACGGTGAGGTGATCTTGATGTTCGGGCAATACTCATCGCCCAGCCCATAATAGCATACCGGGAAGGTAAACTCTCCCAGATAGAGGGTATCGACCTTGGATACATCATTGGAGAAAGCACGGATGGTCGTCCGGTTAGTTGTATTATCTGTCAGATGGAACTGCTCCTGGAAAGCACTGATATTCTCTTCGCTTTCGTCGAGGAACACATGGTCTTTCAAAGCCCCTGACGCATCACAGTAGTTGAGCGTGAAGATGACACGGTTGGGCAGCGTCACTGCATCGGCCTTGTTCATATCCACATTCTCCGGCACGAAGACGCAATAGAAGTCGTAGGTGGTGCTGAGCACATTGGGCAGGTACAGGTCGAGTTCGGGCTTGGAGTAGCCTCCGCTGGCCTCCACCCAGAGATAACGGTAGGACGTGGAGCCCTGCTCTGTCAGGTCAACTTTTGCGGGGTCGGGATTCTGCACCTCCACCGACAGTGCATTACCAGAAGTCACCCTTGCCTGATTGCTTGTGCTCCAGGCATACACATTCCTTTCGGGAGCGTATGTTTCCCAGGGGAACATGGCCAGGTTGTCGACGATGCGGGCATAGCCATTACTCATCCTGACTTTCTCGACAGTCGCACCGAGGATGTCCTGCGGGTTTGACAACTTGTTGCGGGTAGTCGAATAGAGCGTGTCTGTACCCAGATAGGTAGGCGTGCCCTCAATCCACTTGTTATAGCCATTCGTATTGCTATAGGCCAGATTACGTGTCAGATAGCGCGTGGCCAGAGAGTCCTGCCAATAGGCGGGATCGATGCTGATGGAGGCAGACTGCGAGGCAATGGTCGCACCGGTAAACGACTGGGCATTGGTGGTCTGGATGTAATGGTAGTACGACTTGATGCGGTCATACGTATTGGCCCAGGCCTCATTGGTCGGCATCAGGAAGGTGTAAGTGCTGTCCTCGTCGTTCATCTTCACGTTGAGCGTGTTCCAGAGGGTGTTCTCCGTCACCATCACCGAGTCGACGTATGTCTGCATACCATCCACGATGGGGCCCAGCACGGAGCGCTCCGTATCCAGATAGGTATTCTCGTAGTGGAGGAAGTAGTTACGCAGCGAGTCCAGCCCCTTGCCGGAAGCGAGATCGGCACTGGTCACATATTCGTAAAGGTTGGGATAGAATGAGGATGTGCCGTTCAGCGTGTGCATGATGCCGTTGGTACTCGGCAGGTTGGCATCGGCAATACTCACCCCGTTGAAGGTGTACGACTGACTGCCCGTGAAGTCATACGACTTTTCGTTGAGCATCAGCACGCGCTCATTGACCTGGCCGGCGGCACGATGTCCGTAACTGGCAATATGGTTCTTCACGAACTGCTTCATCAGGGCGTCCTTGTCCAGATTCTGATAGGCGGAAGCATCGAACGTGCCGTTCAGCGGAGCCCATACGGTGTAATACTGTGTGGCAGCCAATTCGCTGTCGAAGCCGGCTTTCTTCACGAGGGAGGCAAAATCGCTCAACTGGGCGTTCTGCTGGATATTCTCCCACAAGGTCTGGTTGGCCGAGGCCGTAGCGTCAAGTTCCGCCTTGTTATAGTCATTGAAATCGGAACACGAGGCGGCAGCAAGCATCGCTGCTGCCATCGCCGGGATTCCTATATATCTAATTTTCTTCATAATCTTCAATTTTTCAATCTTTCAATTCTTCAATTTTAAGATTAGTACCAGTCCTCAACATACTGCTGGTTGTCGAGCACGCTGGAAGGACAGAGTTCCACAAAGTCAAGACCTACCGGGTTCTGGGCATTGTCGGGGTTCAGCGTCTTGATGCGGAGCCAGTTCTCCTCGCCCTGATTCAACTGTACGCGGCCGAGCACATAGCGTATGGTATAACTACCCGTGCCGTACTCCATACGGGCACTGCTGTTGTAGTTCCATCCGTTCTCACCGTGACCGGTGTAACTGTGGGGACCGCGCATGTAGCCACGGTTATGCATGGCGATGTCGCTGGCCACGCCCTGGTCCTCCTCCTCATTGGCATTTGTCAGACCGATACGGGGATCGTCCACCTGTACAGTGGCGTCAAACGGCAGTCCGAGGGCCTTCATCGAGGTGATGCTTGAAGAATTGCCGATATAATACTGCATGAACGAACCGTAGGTCATCGGTGCATACACCACGCGGATCTCATAGATGCCAGAAGGAACCGACGGCAGGCGGAAGGCCAGGTCGTATGTTCCCCAGAACTGCATCTGGTCAGACTGGAAACTACGCCATGCGCCGTGCAGGCAGTAAGCCAGACAGATGTTCTCGTCGAAGAGCACCATATTGTCGAAGTAATGGGCAGGTATACCGCGACGGGATGTGTCGTGCGTGGAGGGGATATTTCCGTCGCCCGTAGACCAGTAGCGGTAGCGGTTGGTGATCAACTCCGGGAAGAGGGAGGTACAGTTCACGCGCATACGCTCATTGAGCACGCCCTTCGGCACGATACGGTTGTAGACCAGCATCTTGTTGATGGGATGGACATAGCCGTTGTAAGCCTGCAGGGAGCCGGTGCGCAGGATGGTGACACCATTCTCCACCACCTCATGCATGGCCTCGGAGCCCTGGGTGCCCAGTTCGTCGGTCAGCGTGTTGTTACGGCGATAGCGGTTGATGTAGAGATTGCGGCCCGTTCCGACAGATACCGGCTCCCAGATCTTCATCATCGTATGCGGGAGCATGGTCTCGAAATAGTCATAGGGGTCAGCGTCGGGCGCATAGTTCCAGTAGGTGTCCTGTCCCTTCTCATAGACCAACTGATTCACTGACATCGAGGCCCCGAGGATATGATAGGCTACGAACATGTTCAGTGCATTGAAGCGGTTGGTATAGTCATTACCAGTGCTGACAGAGATACCATTCTCGCTCATATAGTCATACCAGTCAGGCGCATTGCCATACGTCTCATTGGCGAAGGCAATCAGGTCGTCGATGCTGTTGATGCCATTGGCACGCATCACGGCGTCGCTCTCGGCAAAGACAGTATAGCCGACCTTGCAGTCAGCCCTTCCCGTCGTACCAGGGCCGTTGGCAGGCGACAGCAGGCCGGAGAAGTTCTCACGGGGCATCTGGCGGTACTCGAACGTGCCCTTCGTATAGGTGAGCAGCGAGTCGGCCAGACCCGTCCTTTCCAGAGCCTGGAAGAAGATTGTGTAGTCATCACTTCTCTCCAGCACGTCGCCGATGAATCGCGTAAAGCGCGGAATCACGTTATCGATGACATGCACGAGGCCGTTGGTGGCCTGAATGTCGGAAGTGAGGATGGTGGCCTTGTTGCCAAGCACCGTATTACCCGTGTCGGAAGAGTAAGAGAACTCATAGCCCAGCATCGTCGGCACCTCTCCGTTACCCGTCATCGAGACGATGTCGCGGTAAGTGGAGGTGATGTGATACTGTACGATGTTCAGGCAGAGGCTGTCAGTAAGACCTGCCAGCGACCTCTCCGTCATGCCGTTGTGAGGGATCACGGCCTCGGGGTCGTCATACAGACTGTCGCAATAGGCTTTCACGCCGTCGTTCGTGGGTGCGAAACAGGTATAACTGCCGTATGCGGACATCATCTTGTCATACCCCACCCGCTTCAGGATTTCGTTGAAGTCGGTCAGAAGGCTGTCCTTTGCAATCACCGACTCGATGGTTTCACCTGTAAAAGTAAAGAGGTCCGACTCATCCGGCTCGGGATTACATGACGTCACCGTCAGGGCTATCGCGCCTAATCCGGCCAGGATGCCTCGTCTCATCATTTTTGAGATGTTTATATTCATATCGTAATCCTCCTTTATTAATAATTCTTACTATAATTTTCACTCGAACTGTAGCCCGGATTCTGCTTCAGCACGGGGCAGATGTTCAAGTCTTCCAGCGGTACTGGCATATACAGTTTCGGCTCCGTGTTCAACTTGGCGGCCACTGCATTACCCTTACCCGACAATTTACGCTTCATCAGATCCAGCATCGGCGCATAGACAGTCACCGTGGCCGACTGATCAGCCATGATGGTGCTATAGTCCACGCCTTCCATGTGGCGGTAGGCGTAGCGCAGCAGGTCATACCAGCGCTTGCCCTCAAAGGCCAGTTCGCGCAGGCGCTCTGCCAGCACCAGGTCCTCGACACTGCTGACACTGCCACGGAACGTGTTCCACTTCAGGGAGTCAACCTCATTATGCCTTGAGCGCAGATTCACGGTCTTCACCAGTTCAAAGGCCGACTGCAGATGAGCCACGTCGTCATCACCGGTGGCAAGAGCCGCCAGGGCCTCGGCCTTCATCAGCATCACATCCGACAGGCGATAGACGATATAGTTCAACCCCAGCGTGCTGGAATAAGACTGGTTCTTGGTCTCCGCAGCAGACGTGGTCGTTGTCGGATAGGAGGCAGAGGTCGATACGTACTTGCGTATCTCCAGACCGTCGAAGTCGCCCACTGTCACCACGGAGTTGTAAGTACTCGTCATGCCGCGCCAGTCGGCCGACACGTTGGCAGAAGTGAACACCTCGCCACCGTTTCTGAAGATGCTCGAAGCATAGAGATACGGCACAGCACCCGATGCATCACGATAGTGATTGTAGTACTGTGTAGAGGCAACGTTCGTATTGCTGCTGCCGTCAAACTGCAACTCAAGGATACTCTCCTCTGCATTCTTCAGAATAAAGATGTCACGGAAAGCCTGGCGGCCTTCAGCCAGCCAGTAGTCCTTTTCCAGGATCTCACCGCGCTGCGCCTTATGCTGTGCTTTCTTCGAGGCGATCACCTTGTCGCAATAGGCGATGGCCTGCTCATAGTCAGCCGTGCTGTGCATCACGCTGCCGCGCCAGAGATAGATGTCAGCCTGCAGGGCATTGATGGCATCCCTGGTGAAATAGCCCACGCGGCGCCAGTCGGTATAGGCAGAGGCGGAGATGGCATTGCCTTCGGCTTCAGCCAGGTCGGCCAGGCATCCTGCCAGCACGGTCTCCGGACTCGACTGCGCCACGTTGCGATCCTGGCTGCTGTCGGTGAAGGCGCTCGTGATGTAAGGCACGTCGCGGAAGTTGCGCACCAGATAGAAATAGCACAGACTGCGGAGGGCCAGCATCTGCGAGCGGTCTGACAGATAGTCGCCGCGAGTATAAGAGGGATCCTCCTCCATCACGGCCTCCGCACGGGCAAGCACGATATTACATCTATTAATCACAGAGTATAGAGGCGACCAGTCGGCAAACTGGTTGTCCGACTGGGTATTCCCCAGATTGATCTCAGCGAGATCCTCCTGCAGTGTACTCGATACGCTGGCCACGGGCACCATCTCCTCCGAGCGCAAGCCGCCCCAGACGATAAGCCGCGAAATGACATTGGCATTGATCATTCCCTGATAGGCACCATTGACCATCAACTGCACATCGGACTTGGATTTCCAGAAGTCCTCGTCCACAGTCTTGTCCTCAGGCAGGATGAGCGTGTCCACACAGGACACGAGCATCAAGCCGGCGACGATCATTGTTATATATTTCTTCATACTCTTCAATTCTTCATTATTTCTTTTTTTCATTTCATCAAAGTCCTACGTTCAAAGTAAAGGTGAACTGCTTCGAACGAGGCGTCTGCGAAGCATCGGCAGCCACGCCATAGCCGGAGGGCGAAACCTCAGGATCGACGCCGCTGTACTTGGTCCAGACGTACAGGTTGTTCATTGATATATAAGCCTGCAACTGATTCAGTCCCCACTTCTTGATCAACTTCTTGTCGAAATTATAGGCAAGTTGCAAGTTCTGGAAACGCACGAAACCGCCATTCTCCACATACCTGTCAGAGGGCTGGAAGTTATAAGAAGAATTATACATGGCACGCGGGATGGGCGTCTCGTCACCATCCGTACGCCAGCGGTAGTTCACGGATGCACACTGGTTGTAGGTGTTGTACATCATCTCGAGGTTCTGGCGTGCCAGGTTCACCACCTTATTGCCGAAGCGGTACATGAAGCGGGTCTTCAGGCTCCAGTTGCCGAAACGGAAGGTGAAGTTGAATCCACCATTGATCTTCGGCAGTGAGTTACCCAGATAGACCACGTCGAGTTCGTTGATCTGGCCGTCGTTGTTGATGTCCTGATAGATGGCATCACCGCCCTGGTAGGTATAGGTAGAAGAGCCGGTACCGTTGTTGTTCACATAGTTGAACACCTGATGCACGGGATGGCCCTGCAGCATGATGACTCTGCCGTCCTGGTCGCGCGCCACGGGGAAGGTCTGGCCTGCTGCCAGGCGCTTGTTGATCTCTGCCTCGTAGGTGGCCGCATCCCAGCCGTTCTCCTTCTGCAGGTTCTCCAGATAGTCGTAACCGTACTGGTAGACACCCTGATAGCGGAAGCCGTAGATGGAGCCCAGCGAGTTGTTCAACTGCACGCGAAGCGGCCAGTTACCACGCTGCGTGACGAGCCAGGGAGACTCTGTCTTACCGTTGGAATAGTTAGTATAATAGGTATTCAAGGCGTCGAGCACACTCTGGTCCATCTCCTTCAGCAGGTTGGAGTTCTGAGCCACGTTGAAGCCCACGTCCATCGAGAACTTGCCGGCCTTGATGATCTTATTGGCAGAGACGTTGATTTCCCAACCGTCGTTATCCATACGTCCAACATTGGCGTATGACAGAGTGCCGTAACCCACCATGGAGGGGATGGATACGGACTTCATCAGCAGGTCCTTGGTCTCCTTGTGGTAATAGTCGAAGTCGACCTCAATCTTGTCGTGGAGCAGGCCCAGGTTGAAACCGAAGTTATAACTGGTGGTCTTCTCCCAGCGGAGGTCGTCCAACTTCAGTCCGTCGAGCGTACCGATAGGCAGCAGGTTGGTACCGTCGCCATAGAAGCCGGCTGAGGTGCTATACGTATTAAAGAAGAGGTAGTTCGAACTCGGAGCCTTACCGTTGACGCCCCAAGAGGCACGGATTCCCAGCATCGAGAGCCACTCGCCCTTGATCTTCTCCATGAACTTCTCGTCGCTGATATTGTAACGGGCGGAGACACCTGGGAAGAGAGCCCACTTGTTTTTCGGGCCGAACTTGGAGTCACCGTCGGCACGCAGCGAGAAGCCCAGGTTGTATCGGCCGTCCTTATAGGAGATGTGGCCGTTGTACAGCAGGTTCTGCGATGCCGAGCGGCTGCTTGGGCTCTGCATACCCCTCTCACTGCTCTTGAACGGGTTGTTGGGCAGCAGATAGGCATCGATGGAAGAGGTGGTGATGCCCGGCGGCAGGTTGTTCTCTGCCAGGAACTGCTTGTTATACTTCTGCGTGCTCATCTCATAGCGGGCAAGCATCGTGGCCGACCAGTCCTCATTCTTAAAATAAGGTGTGAACACCAACTCCACGCGCCCGCCGACCTTGAATCGGTTGGTCTCCGTGTTCGTCTGCACATTATAGTTGGTGCTCGACCACTGATTGCTGGTCAGTGAGGCTGGGAAGAGCGTCGGCGTGCTGGAGGCGTAGATGTCAAAGTCCACACGGCCGTTAAGCGTCAGTCGGCTCTTGTCGGCCTCCACGCCCAGCAGTTCATACTTCACGCTGAAGTCCGGTGTCAGGCGATAGGTCTGCTCCTTCTCGTAGGCCAGATTGGCGATAGCCACCGGATTGCCCAGATTCTTGATGGCAGCCAGTTCGTAGGACGAATAGTTACCGTCGCTGGGATAGAGCCCCGACTGGCTGGGATTCATGATATAATACTCGCCGGTGTCATTGCCGTTGGCATCCTGACGGTAGATGCTCATGTTCGGAGCCATCTTCTGGGCCAGCGACATGATGTTGTTGCCATAGTTCCTGTCATTGCCCGTATAGGTCAGGGCGAAGTTGGTTGAGAAGCGGATACGGTCACTGACGTTGTAGTCGAGTACGAGTCGGGTGGTAAACTGCTTGAACTTCTGCTTGATCACCGTACCCGTCTGATGCTTATAACCGGCGGAGATACGGAAGGTCGCCTTTTCGCCACCACCAGTCAGGTTGACATTGACATCGTGCATCGCACCAAACTGCGTCACGGCCTTCACCCAGTCTGTATTATTGTTCCAGTTCTGATACTCCGACCAGGAGGTGTTGTAGTTCAACTCCTCGATATTCGTCGTGGCATCCGAGCGCTGCGAAGGATTATAGAAAGCCTCTTTCATCAGCATCGAGTAACTGTCACCGTCGAGCAGCGTATAGCCGTCAGGCTGCCATGTACCCGTAAACTTGTAAGAGAAATTCAGTCTTGGTTTACCGCGCACACCATGCTTCGTCGTGATGAGCAGCACACCGTTTGAGCCCTGTGCTCCCCAGACAGCCGTAGCGGCCGCGTCCTTCAGTACTGTGATACTTGCGATATCATCCACGTTCACAGAGAGCAGTGAGGCATATTGCTCCTCATTGGCATTCTGGAAGTCGAAGTTCTCATCAGGATTATCAAAAATCTTATCATCCACTACGATCAGCGGGTTGGCATCACCAGTGATAGTTGTCACACCACGCAGACGCATCGTCGTTCCTGCACCCAGGTTACCTGAGTTGGCCACGATGTCAAGACCGGCGATTTCACCTTGCAGTGCCTCGTCGGCAGAAGTGAAGGCCAGACCTTCCACATTCTCCATCTTCAGTGCCTGCTGCGAGACTGACATCTCCTTCTTGGAGATCATCAGACCGCCGGAACTGCTACGCTTTGACTTCACCACGACTTCCTTCAACTGTGTGTCCTCCGGCTCCAACTTGACTTTGAAAACCGTCTGGTTGCCGATGTTCATCACCTTTGTCTTATCACCCACATACGAGAATACCAGTTTGTTTTTGGTACTCTTGATCTGCATGGAGAAGTTACCATTGAAGTCTGTCTGAGTGGCCGACACGATACGGTTGTTGGCATCGCGCTCCACCACGTTACCCATCATTACAGGACCCTCTTTATCACTCAGGGTTCCAGATATACGCACGCCCTGTGCCATCAGCCCCAGGCTGAAGATACAAAGCAAAGCCGTAATCAATATTTTCTTGGTAATCATATTTCTTAACTCTTAATTCTCACGCTTAATTCTTAGTACATTCCAGAGTCGAGGGGCTCGGAGAGTTCATGAATCACACAGAATGACGACGTATAGATCTGGGTTGCCTGCGTACGGGATGCATTGAACCAATAGTCACGCGCCATCAGATTACATTTCTTGGAGGAGTCGCCGGCATCGATTGTGTGAGTCGTGCCTTTCTCGTCCCTTACATAGAGTTTGCCGTCACCGCCACTCACCTGCAACTCGAGGGCGAGTCCCAGGTTGTCAGTACTCAGACTGTTGAAGCGGCCACCGTCCACAGTGTTGTCGGCATAGACCGAAGTGCTCTGGAAATGATAGCATGCGAAGTTGTGCATGCGGTCGATCATGCTGCGGGCCCTCTCCTTGGCCTGATCAGCCGAAGCGCCTTCGGCATCAGCATACTGCTCATAGAGAGCCTGCACGTCGTCCCACGTCGGAAGGCCATTGGCATAGGCCTTCTGCATGGCATCATTGTTGGGAGCATACAATGTATAATTATAGGTATTAAACATCTTCACGTTTTCGTCGAGGCAACTGTTACCCACTCGGCTACTGCCGCTTCCGCGGTCGCTGGTGAAGATGACGTAAGCATCCTGCTCAGAAGTGCCGAAGTCGCCTGGCTCACTGCTGATGCCGGCCCAGGTCAGGAGGTCGCTGGCCGAGAAGCCTGCACACAGTTCATAGAACTGTGAGAACTGGCTGTAGTTGCGGAGCGTGCGGCTGACGCTGTTGCGCGGCGACTCTATCACGCGGTCGATACGGTAGGCAGTACCGTTCTTTTCATTGTAGACTGTAGTGATGGTCGCGGGAGTCAGCCCGTTGTCAATCTGCTGTCCGCTCATCACCTGGGCACCCTCACCGCCGCCAGTCACGCGGATCTCGCCGCCATGCTTGGTCTTGTAGTAGTTGTTCTGGCCGAGCACCTCGTCACTGCCGAGCACCACGGTATGGTAATTGAGGATGTCGACAAGCAGAGCGCGCCACTCGTCGACACCGACGAAGGCACCGCCGTTCATCACGTCGCCCACTGTATTGGTCTGAGGATCGTAGCGATAAGCGACACAACGGACAGTTGCCTTAGAGCCTGTAGTATCATAATAGAAGCGAAGCGCACGGGGTTCGCTATGACCAAGATAGACAGGATCGACATAGTATCTGTTGAACGCATTGTCATCCGGGATGAAGAAAGCGAACTTACTGCTCATGGCCATCAGATAGTAGCGGAAGTCCACATTCAACTTCTGATCGCTATCCGGTTCCTTGACGGCCCAGTTCATCACCTGCATATCGGGATAGACTGACGACGGAGCCATCACACTCTGATACTCATCGGGAGCAATCAGTTCGTTCATCTTATAGATGACACCGTTGTTGGCAATCTTGATGTCATACTTGCCATCCGACTTCTTGGATATCTTATCAGTTGTGATACCCATATACTCATTAGCGTCGTTCTGGATGCCCTCGAACTTGCTGGGCACGGTAGAGATAAACGAAGGCTTCATGAGGTTGTTCAGGAAGGCGGTCAGGATCTCCGGACGCTTTGAGTGGAGCGAATCGAGGTTCTCTGCCAGATGCTCTTCGGTATTCTCGCTCTCCTGATATTTTCCATAAAGGTCTATCAGATAGGCACCGTCGCCACCTTTCAGGAAGAACTTCTTCACAGCCTCATTGGTAGGAACAAACATAGCGGCCACGTCGGCAATCGTATAGTCGACACCTCCCGACAAGCCGTTGGGGCTGTACTGATTCCAGCCCGGGTCGAAGTTCAGCAGATAAGAGCCGCTGACGATGTTGCCGTCAGGATCGGTCGACTGACGGTGACTGGTCTTGCTGTTCAGATAGCGCACCTCATAGATCTTGTCGATGGTCGGCGTGTTGGGCTGCTCCTGTGCCCAGGCATTATAACTGTTGGTCACAGCCTGGTTCTCAAACGGGGCACAGAAATAGTCGAGCACGCGGCTGAAGTAGGAGGTCTCGTCATCATTGCGCAGCATCTGAGCCATGTTGCCCGGCGGCACGATGACGTCCTGCATCTGGTGGATATATCCGTTCTGGCAGGTGATGTCGCTTTTGATGATCTGGTCGTTGAACACATACGCCATTCCGTCTGAATAAGACGTACCTGTCAGGATGGCGAAGTCGCTGTTGTCACCAAGCGTCGTGATGTCATTGTTGAGCATGTGCTCACGGGTGAAGTGGACCATCATCGGGCGCGTGGCGTCGCTGACGATGTACAGGCCCCCGTTGCGATACTGATCCCAGTACTTGTTGTTCTTGGGCATCAGGCTCCCGCTGGTGATGTGCTGAATGGTGTCAATCACATTGAGGCTGGTCTGGTGCTTCATGGCCACACCCCTTGATACCGACCCCTCGGCACTACTCGAGTTGCTCACGTTCGACATCATGTTGACAAGCAGGGCATTGTCAAGCATCGAACTGTAAAGCAACATCTTCTTCTGGGCCGTGCTGAGTTGAGAATAACTCGTCACGCCCCAGTCATTCGACTGAAAGAACCGCTCGAATGCTTCGTCATTGGCGGGGAACACGGTCTTCGAACCTGTGCGGTTGAGGATCTCGGCATAGCCCAGGTCATCCACCAGTTTCAGATAGGTAGAAAAGGTTCCCGTCAAGTTCGTCGGGTTCTTCAGTTCCTGATAGATGCTCTCACCAAGCCACGAGGGCTTACTGTCAGCATCCACTGCCTCGTTCTTTTCAACACAGGCAGACATCAGTCCCGTTAAAACGAGAGAGACACAGAAAATGATTTTTTTCATAAATAGCTATTAATTGTTTGATTTGTTATTGCGCGCATTTAGTTGTTAGTATACTATCAGTGTGCAAAAATAAGCAAAAAAAGTGAAACGTCCAAAAAAAAGACGTTCAAATATCCAAATCCGTCATTTTTTATAGTATTTGGAGCAAAACACAAAGAAATAGCCTTCTCTATGGCCGCCATCGCTCTATGACACTACAGACGAAATCACCCTCCCGCCTCAAAAGAGGGGGAGGGTGAACATCTGTTTATTTATCAGGAGTCGGATTATTCTGCGGGAGCAGCAGGAATCACGACCTTGATGCAGTCGTAACTGTTCTTCTCGCCTGCAGAGTCGTTCTTGATCACGAGTTTAGCACCCTCAGGGATAGTCACGCCGCTGAAGACGATCCAACCCATGTTTGCACTAGCCCAAGTAGCAGGATTCGGCGCAACAGCCACCTTCGTCAGGTTGCCGTCCTTGTCGAGGATGTAGAGCACATCGTTCTCGTCGCCACTGCCACCGTCGCAACGGCCATAGATGCTGATGTCGTATGTTCCGGCAGGAATCACGTCAGTTGTGATGGTTGCACCAGCGAGAGGCTGAGCAGACTTACACTGTGAAATGCGGTCGAAAGAACCCTGAGAGAACGGAGTACCGAAGTTACCCTCCTGAGCCAGGTCTTCGCACTCACCCCAGTAGACGATCGACTCATCCTTGGCATAATAAAGTGCACCTACCACATAGTCCTTACCACCGGCACTTACCTTCTCCTCATTACCGGTAATTGTGTAGACGTAGCCGTTATACTTCTGAGGAGCAATCGTATAGTAGAAACCGTCAGTGTGCTTGTAGCAAATAGCGGGACGGACATAAGATTTCACACCTTCGAACTCCTCACCAGAGAACTGGGCGAGACGGTCGGCAGAGCCAGAACCACCCTCGATGTAGCAGTTGACGATGTAGTTGTACTTCTTAACCTCTTCAACCTTGAAGACGACCACAATCACTGTACCATCGGCAGTCACAGTGGCACCCTCTGAGTTATCCGACTGATAGATATACTTCAGAGAACCGTCGGCAGACTGCAGGTTGGCCTTGTCGGAGTCGAGCAGCGTGATGGCGCTACCCACCTTTGCACGGCGCGTAACAGCGGCCTTCAGTTCCTCAGGAAGAGGATTGCCCTCTGTGTCAACAAAAGTTACGGCATAGTCTGCATAGACGATGCTCTCGTCGTAGGCCTTCTTCTCAACCTTGATATTGTCGATGAGGTAAGAACCACCATTACCAATATAGACAGACAACTGTGTGCAAGTCTCAGCGGCATCGCTCACGAATGCGAGTGTGTCGCCGTTGTTCTCAAACCACACTTCGTTGCCCTGCTTGATGGTGTAATTCACAATCTTATCTGCGACATTCACGTCGATGTCTGCATGGAACCACTTGCCCCATACGTCAGCAGCGGGATGAGCCTCCTGGCTGGCGGCTGCGGGCTTGCCGTTGATCTGGAAATAGTTCTCGTTGCCACCGCCGTAAGCCTTACCGCGATAAGCACCGAAGTAGAAGATACAGCCATTGGTACCGTTACCATACTGACCGCTGGAAGTGTTGAAGCCACCAGTAGCAGCATTGTAGACGGCAGCGTCACCGAGAGCGATGGCCGACTGACCCAGAATCTCAGCAGGGATCATGAAATCGAAAGAGATCTTTGCCTTCGTGGCGTTCTCCATCTGCTGTGAGAGGTCATAGGCAGCGAAACCGAAACCGCTTGAACCGCTACGTGTGAACTTGGCGGCGTTAGAGCCCGTAGTCTCGTCAGCAACCACTTCGCCCTTGATGCGAGCCTCATCGTAAATCTCAAAGGGATAGACACCAGCCTCAGTAGCCTCAAAGTCTACCACAGTAGGCTCGAGTTGAGGATCGGGGGTGTAGACTGGAGAATCAGTCTTGTCACAAGACGTGACAAGTAAACCGCTTGTCAGGATGGCGGCAAACATCCAATTAAAATTCTTTTTCATCATTTTTTGTTTTATTTGATTAATTATTAATATAAGTTCTCCATTTGGGGGTCAAAGTTACACACTTTTTCCTATATATATTACATCTTATTATACATTTTAAGAAAAATTAATAAACAAAGGCTCTATTACATTCCCCAGACCATCATCGTGCGGCCTTGGAAACTGCGCCTCTCATGCCAGATGCGCTCGTCCCACGACCTGCCGCCATCTCGGTCGAAGATTATCAGATGTCCTTCGTCCACAGAGCCGACCGTGTCCATATATTCGGCCGTCTGCTCAAGTCCCTTCTTGATGATGGTATCCAGGGGGCATGAAAGACGAAGTAGCGCTTTTGACGGATGAGGTTAAGGACATCATCCAAGTCAAACCGGCTCAGCGGATTGATTGTATAGCAGTCGTCAGGGAGTTGCGGCCCAGCCGTATTAAAGAATCTCTCCATATTTCTCTCGTCTTTAGATGAAGTTTGCCGCAAAGATACAAACTTTTTTCGTAACGCCCAAATATTTGAAAAGAAACTAACAAAGTACCAATCACTTTATCAGTGTTTTAAAGGCTAATGTGCCATCTCCCGACAGCAGGAGCCTCTTTTCCAAAAACAACTGGCTCTTTTCGGAAATTAATAGGCTCTTTTCCCAAAAAAACTGGCTCTTTTTGAAAATTAACTGGCTCTTTTCAAAAATCAAAAGGCTCTTTTTGAAAATTAACAGGCTCTTTTTGAAAATTAACAGGCTCCTATTTCCAGGAAACAGGTTCCCTACGACTCCCCGCCCCTTTAGGGGAGGGGCCAGGGGTGGGGTGAATCAAAAAATGTCCTATCCTATTATATCTTTTTACCAACTTAATATGTTATGACAGTGTTTTTTCTCCTCCACCCCCTACCCCTCCTCCCAGGAGGAGGGGACTCTGCAGGTGGAAATCCTCCTCCCAGGAGGAGGGGACTCTGCAGGTGCGTATACGCGCATAGTTGCTATATGCACTTTTTACCCCACACTTCTTACACTTCTTACACCTGCTAGAAGTGCCGCAGATGTAAGAAGTGTAAGAAGTGTAAGATGTTTCTTCATTTCACTACTATACGCGCGCGAACACTGAGTAACGAATGATTTCCGTGACGCCCAGATGTATGTGCAAAAAAAGAGCGGCGCAGCCACAAGGCGCGCCACTCTCTTAACTATGATCCGCAGGTGAATATTACTTCACGAGATACTTCTTGCCATTGACGATATAGATGCCCTTGCCAAGACCCTTCAGATCCTCAAGGCTGTTGCCGACCTTCAGACCCGACAGGTTGAAGACACCTGTTGCAACAGGCAGTTCGTCGATTCCAGTACCAGAGATGCCTGTCTGCTGTACCTCGTAAGTAGCCAGAAGTTCGAGCAATGCCTCCTGCTCCTGCAGGCTGATGATGGAGTTCTGCTTATCCTGCAGCGTCACGACATCAGGCAGCATCGACTTTGTCTCACAAGGATGGAGATCCTTGGCACCCATATAACGGTACATGCTGTTGATGATACCCTTCTTCAAATCCTCAGAACCAACTTTCAGCGTTGCATCCTTATACTTCTCTATAAGAGCCTTCGCCTTGGCGACTTCCTCGTCGAAGGCTGCCTGTGTGGCTGCTGTATAAGCAGACTCACTGCCCAGGTAATAGAGGTGGTTGTCGCCGAAGCCGAATCCATTTGCACCAGCGGTAGCACCGTTGCCGTATGCTTCAAAGCCCAGTTCACACTCTTCGTCGCCATCTGCTGCCTTTACATAGATAACAGAATATGTACGCGGTGTATAACGAGTCATGTTAATCACGGAGTCTGCTGACAGAATGACAGGAGAGCACTTGAACAGACGAATCGAGTCGTTGGTCACACCATTCGGGCCGAAGAACAACTTAATGTTCGGATTGTAGATCGTATCATTGACAGCCTCTGTATCGCCAGAGAAGATGTCGAGATTATACATCACGTTTGCGACAGCAAGATACTGTGACCAGGTATCGTCAGTAGCATAGGCCTTTGCACGATACTCATAGACACCGGCCTTCTTGATGTTGAACACCTGATGAGCCTTTCCGTTAGGTCCGACAGTCGTACCACGCCAAGCGTTCATGTGGACACCTGATTCGTATGCATCACTCTTACGCACCTGCCACTGCTTGATATCAGTGCCGCAAGTGAGGTTCCAATAATCTATAGTACGGCTTGAAGTATAGTTAGGCGTAGAACCTGCATCCAATGTGGCCTTCCAAGTCTCGAATCCACCGTTACGGAGCGTGTAGTTCAAGTCAACAGGATTGCTGCGACTTGCAGAGAACATCATGAAGTCCTGACGGGCTGTCAGAAGTTTGTCATCCTCAGCCTTGAACTGATCCACCTGCTCAACATCATACTGTGTGGCAGAGACCAGAGCCTGAGCGGCATCGATGGCAGCCTTGAACGTAGCCTTATCGCCAGAAGCATAACGCTCGTCGTTCATGGTTTCTGTGCAATATGCGATGTCAGAGACAAGTGTCTGATACACCTTATTAGTATTGGCATATTCGTTGCGGGCACTATTCATAGCCTGCACAGCCTTCAGAATCTCGTCTTTAAATTCAAGGGTGACGCGATCGGCGTTCAGTTCGGTGCCAGAGGCATCTACAACCGTCAGCAGATCATTGTAGACAGCGGTGAACTTATCGATAGAGTCCTTCAGTACGGCATGTCCCCAGGGATAACCGTCTTCAAGTGTCTTCGCATTATCTTCCGTTGCAAGGTCAAGACGCTCCTTCAAGGCATTCTGCTGGATGACCAACTGATCATAAGCATACATGTGGTCAACCGCCTCCTGTGTAACGCCTACTGCACGGAACTCCGGATTACGCAGACTATAGCGGCCACCAGTTGTGCTGGAAACGACGGGGAAGTGGAAACCGGCTGTCACCTCTTCACCCTCTTTCACCTCAGCAATATAGTACAGACGCTGCCAACTGTTGTCATTCAGCACCGTCTTCTCCTCCTTAAACTTCCATGTCGGGTGATCGATAGCATCCGTTGCTGTTGCAGGACGGAAAGCGATCGTATCAGTACCTACCCACATCCAAGGACCTGCAATCTCGATACCAGGATTTGACCCGTAAGGCTGAGCCTTATTTGCAGCAGCCACACCCTGAGCCTCAATAGAGAACATATACTTACCAGGCTTCAGAGATGTATTTGCGAATGTACCATTAACAATCTGAAGACCAACGTTCAGTTCATAACTTGTCTGAATACCTGCTGATGCCACGTATCCATCTTCCTGCGGGCGCTCCAGATACTGGAGCAACGTGCCGTCTTCATTGGTAGTACCCTCTGGCACATTGGGAGCAAATCCCCAGCGGCCACCCGTAAACGACCAAGTACCTTGAGTAGACATATTGTTCCAGTTGACAAAGCCAATCGTACTCCAATCCCTCAGGTAACGCGTAGTAGCAACACCATCCACGGTCGTACTAACCAGATTACCGGCATTTGCATCCAAGAAAATCTCAACCAACTGGTCGGCTTCTGCCAAAGCATCACTGAGACCTGGATCGTCTGCTTCCAACATAGCCTTCACGACGTTTGTATACTCTTCGATGCTTTCTCTCTCCTGTGTAAACTCAGGTACAGACAAGAGGCTCTCCATATAAGAAATCTGACGCTCGGCAATACGCGTGTCATAGACCTCTACGACAGGATAGATTTCGAAGTTCGTAAACTGTGTGCCTGACGCAATGTTACAAGCATTGAACACCAGGAAATCACCATCTGCGGCATCAAACGTATAGACAACCGAAGTCCACTCTGTTGTGAAACTTGACTGTCCGGCAACGATTGTTGCATCCGTTTCGTCATTATCGCCAGTCTTGTTCAAGAAGAATCTCACAGCATTTGCGCCGGCCGTAGCAGCGGTTTCGCCAGATGCAGGAGTTGCTACGATAGAACTAAGTACTCCCTCTGGAGCCTTTACATAATAACGGAACGCATATTTACCGGCAGAAAGTGGCTGAACAAAATGTAGCCAGGTTTCAGCGTCGGACTTGGCACCTTTGCTCTGGAGGGCATTCTCACCATTAGGGCCAGCATTCGTTTCTACGCCCCAAATGTCACCAGACAAGGGGCCACCGACCTCATTCGTCCAAGTAGCATCAACACCTTGCTTGAAATCGCCGTTCACAAAGATGTTGGCTCCTGTCACCTGATACTTGGCAGAAGCGGTAAAGAGATAGTCACCCACGTTTTCCGCATAGGCGCCTACCGCACAAGCCAAGACCAACAATTGCATAAGTAGTCTTTTCTTCATAATAATTGTTTTTAGTGATTAATATATATGTTAATTTACAAATATCCAGTAGTTTGGGTGCAAAGATACATCTTTTCTTTCAAACCGCCAAATTTTTATGCCACATTATTTGATGATGACGGTCTCCGAATCGGTGGTCTTCCCATTGGAAATCCTCACGACATAGGCCCCCGGCTGAACGCCAAGACGACGGACAGCACTACGGATGTCGCTGCGGCGGGCTTCGAACCTGCCCACGCAGGCTCCACCTACGGTATAGACCTCACAAGTCAGGAGATCACTGGCAGACAGACCGTCAATGCCAACCGTGGAATCGTCGGTGATGCTGAGCACACCCGTCTTGGCAGCCACAGCCCGCGTATCCCAATAAAGACCGGCAGGCAACTGCGGAAGGTCAAAGGCAGGCTCGCCAGAGAAACTGCCGCCGTCCCAGATGGTAAACGAATCGCCGGCCTTCGGCGTATAACCATCCATCAGCGTCACCTTCACCGTACCGTTCATCGTGAAGTACTTCGGCTCCAGTTTGGAATATTCCGACGTGCTCTGAATCATAATATTGACGACAGCGCCTTTCTTGATATTCACAGCGGCATTTGTCTTAATTGTTGACGGTGATGACACGATGATGCCACCCAGGTCGAGGTTCAGATAGGGGGTCATCTGAGTGCCGCTCTCCATCGTCAGGGAGGCCAGCAAGCCACTTCCGACAATGGAGCCGGTGCCTGACACCTTCATAGTCTTAGTTCCGAAGTAAGGAGTAGTCATGTTGGTGTCGTTAAAGCGCAATTCGCCGCCCTGCACTTCAAGGCCGCCAGAGATGGAGCCTATCTTCAAGGCTTCCATATAGCCGTCGCCTCTCTTGATGACAGGTGCCGTGGCGCTGAAACTTGCCACGATATTGCTACCGTTTACGCCCAGGATATACGTGCCCGTTCCTGCCAGTGTACCCGTGCCGATGACATTACCTATCTCCACATTGTATTTAGTGCTGCTGTTTGCCGGGTCGTTGTTATAGACCGTCACGTCATTATTCAGTTTCAGCGTAGCGTTGGGGATACCCTTGCTATTGGTGAAGTTGAAAGTCGGCGTATATGTCGGCTTCGCCTGGCGGTTGACGGTAGAAGGAACCAGCGTGCCTTCGAACTCGCTCCAGTCGCCATTCCAATAGCAGCGCACGCCACCACTGTAGACATTGAACGTGCCAGAGCCTGTGAGTTTGCCGCTGTTAGTACCACGATATGAACCATAATATGTTCCTGTCTTGCCCTCTGGGACTATAAAGTTGGCTCTTGTCGCATGGCTATTGGAGTCGTCGGTGGTTCCCCACAGCGTTCCTCCCTGGAACTCCACGGTTCCCGGCAACTGATCGACATTGCCAGAGACGGAAGCATAGACCGTCCCCTGCTTGATGACCAGTTTGGAATAGGTGTTGCCAGAGCCAGTGGTCAGGGAGCCTGCGCCCGACTTATTGACGACAGCACTGCCCTTCAAGCCCTGATTGATTCGCAAGGAAGAACCTGTCGGCACATCCAACGTGGCATCACCGTCCACGGAGATAGGCTGGTCGGTTATGATGGTGCCCTGCACTGAGAGTGTCGCACCGTCATTGATGTTGATCTGCTGTTTCACATCTCCCAGCGATCCGTATTTCTGTCCGGTATTGTTTGCCAACTGGTTAACGATGAGTTTACCCCCATTGATAGTCGTCGTACCAGTACGATTCTCATTGTTGATGGTCACAGAGCCTTGGCCATTCTTTATGATGGCACCGCCGCCCAGGATGCTGTCGCCCTTCAAGACGTAAGCCTTGGTCTCATTGCGGAATGTGATGCTCTTGGGCGATACTGCGCCCTTGACAGTCACAATGGTGCTGGCTGCCTGATCGTCGAAGATGATGTCATCACCTGTCACTGCATAGTCAGCCTCACCGCCGTTGAGGAAGTTCTTGCTCTCAGCCAGGTCCCAGACACTGTTCCCCGCCGTTCCATTCCATACGACAGAAGTTGCTCCTCTCAGCCCTTCGACAACCAGATAGAGTCGGCCGTCCTGGTGGTCCAAGAAGAAGCGCTTGCCGCTCAATCCTTCAATGAGAATGTCGCTGACCTTGCCCTCTATCGCTCCGACGGTGCCCAACTCGTAGCGTCCCTCACTGATGTCGCCGACAACCTTGAACTGGAACACAGGAGCCTTGTATTTGGGACCATATTCCCATGCCTTCGTCTCTATTATCAACTTATCGACGGCTATTTTGTCGGCATTCAGCGCATTGTCACCTTGCGAGCAGACGGCGTCGAACACCACACGGGAGCCAAAGCCCAGCGTCAATGTAGAGACGGTCATCTCGCCCTGCTTATCCACTCCACCGGGCTGGATGGTGGCATTGTAATCCGCTTTCAGCCCGGCCAGGAACTTTCCGCCATCAGAGATCAGTGTCGTGTGCCGATTCAGCCATACAGGACTGGACTCCATCGTCCCGTCAAACTGCAACGTACCACCCCATATATCCGTATTGCCAGTGTGCTTCTCCACGACATTAGGCAGTACGAGCGTTCCCTCGCCCTGCTTTACCAAACGGGTAGCCCCGCTGAAGGCGCCACCGGTCAAGGTGTATGTATAATTGACAACGGTACGTGCCGGAGACTTCGGAGTAGCGGCCGATGCCTGAGGGTCACCCGTTCCCTGAACCCAGGCAGGCGCATTGACGGTCAGGATATACGGCGAGGCTCCGTCGGCAACAGTAGCCGTCATATTCTCATAGCCGCTCATCAGCAGATGGTCGTCCGTGGTCTGAATCGTTGCTCCATTGGCCACTTCCGTACGTCCTTCAAGCATCAATGGCGGTGGAGCCATCGTGATACCCTCCAGTTCTCCGAGGAAATAACTGACATGGGGCGGCTGGTTATAGCCCACGCACTGCCAGGCCATGCCATTACGGTACTGATGGTCGTGCCAAAGCGTGTATATGCCATAGTTGGAAGCATAGTTGGTGGTATAGATGTGCAGTGCCGTGTTGTCACTCGTCCTCAGGACCAGTTCCTCACGCCAGTCGCCCAGGATATCGCCCTGGGCAGAAGGATTGTTCTTCGACGAATTGTTCAGAATGCCCGTCGGGGTATAGAGGCCATCGGAATTATAGAAGGAGAGGCGCCCGTTGCCCCACTTGGTGATCTTCACCGAGCGCTGTACGCCAGGCGAGTTCAATATCTCATCCAGCAGGTCGCCATCCCAGAAGATACGGTTGTTCAAATCGCCCCAGGCCATGTAATTGTCTCCGTCGCTCTTGATGATCTTATCGCTTGACAGGCCGATGATACCGGAACTGACGGAACGGCCCTGACCTCCAGGGAAGTCATTGGTGAAATTGCCCGCCAAGGCACGTCCGTCGTCACCGCCGTCGGCCTTGCGATAATAGAGGTCACCCGTCGTTGCATTCCAGTATGAATTGCCTTGCGATCCTTCCTGGCAAGTGAACTGCTCCAGTCCCCAACGGTATGGATCCAGATCACCACAGTGCTGCGCATCACCATGGCCTAATCCCGTCGTTGCGAGTCCATAGCCTGTATCATCAATTATCATCGAGCCAAAGACGATCTCATCACGGCCATCCATATCCACATCAGCAATGGCAAAGTTATGGAATCCATTGCCAAACCACGGCGAACTGGAGTCATAGCAGTTCCAGCGCCAGCGCTGAGTCAGTTTGTGAGTGGCCGGATCAACATCGAGTGCGCACATCTTATGACGCGTGTAACAGCCACGCCCCAGGAAGATGCTGGGATGACGCCCGTCCAGATACGGTGCGCCGAAATAATGCTTTGACGAACGATGGCCTGTGTCGCTCGCCCCCCAGACTGCCGCATAGTTACTCTCCCCGGCCTCGAAGCGCGGAAGCGGGTAGTCCATCGGCTGGTAGTTCTCACTGCCATCCCAGTCAAACGGTTCGCCCGTCGCACCATTTAGATAGAGAAGGTATTCTGCGCCCTGATGCGTATATTCATCCCGAGGTGCAAAATAACTCATGTCGCCGACATTGATGGTTTTCCCCGTTGCGGTATGGATGATCATATTGTCAGCACCACGCATCAGCATCTCTGCCTTGCCGTCCATGTCCCAGTCGTAGCCGATCATGTCCCACTGCTCATCAGGCCCCGCCATCAGATTCGGGCCAAGGTCAATCCACCAGAGACGGGTGCCGTCTATCTTATAGCACTCATAGAGATTAAAGTCGGTCTTGTTGCTGGCATCAAGTCGATTGCCAGTGTCATTATTTCGCTTAACGATTAATTCACAGATACCATCTCCATCAACATCAGCCAGAGTGACGTCATTGAGCGTATAGCCCGGTTCTGAATTGGAATTTCCATTGGTGACGGCATTCCCGATAGTCTTGCCCGAACGATTGACCACAGGCTGTACTTTCACTTCTTTATATTGTTGTGCCCAGGCCTTCGCTTCAGCCGATTTTGGCTGGGCAACGCCACGTACCACCGCCTCAACCTGATAGGTGTCGGATGCCGTGCCGCCCGCCACGACAAAGTTGGTTACCTCAAGATTATCGGCTATCTTCGCCCCATTACGATAAAGATTATATCTCGTATCGTAATATTCAGAGCCAAACTTGCGCCAGGTCACCAGATAACCACCACTATTCATCGGTACTGCCACCAGTCCACGGTCGAGTTTATCCGTCACACGCTGGGCAAAGGAGCAGGTAAAAGACATTGCGGCCACGAGAGCCGTCACCAGAAATCTTCTCATTCTTAAATGCATTTAGTTATTTCGGGTGCAAATTTAGCACCTTTAGGTTACAACGAACATTGTAATTTGATTTTTTTACCTTTTTTTTTGATTTCAAGGGCTATCTTGCATCCTCCAGGAATTCCACTTCGACAATACGCAGTTCGCTCTTCGTCTCTCCCCCGTTCCTGGCCTTGAAGAGATCCAATTCGCCGGCAGCAGGCTCTGCCACCTCGACGATTCCGCCGAAGGCATCCCTGTCCTTGCCCGCACCCTTCAGCCGGATGGTGACCTCACTGGCTTTCACCTGCTTGGTGGGCTTCAGATGGATGTAGCCAAGGCTGCGCTCGGTCTCACCGCTCCAAATGAGTTGCTTACCCGCATATATCTCAAGGGGATAACTGCGGAGACGCCAACCAGTCAGTTTCAGACAGATGTCTGCGATTGTTGCCTTCCTAGCCAGCCGATAGGTAATCCAGCCCGTTGACAGGCGTCCATCGTTCTTCCACTCAGAGAGTTCGTTATCATCGAAACTATTGAGGGCATGGTCGCTGTCATAACCCGCCTTGGCTGAAACGATGCCGACACCACGGGCCTGATCGGTATAGGATGGTGTCAGAGGTGTCTCACCACGATCGAGCCGTCCCTTCAATGACAACTGTGGGAGATAAGTATCACTATTCACTGCGCTACTCTTCACTTCTACATAGACAGGTTTCAGGCCTTCTGCGTATGCTGAGAGGTGGATATCACCTGCATTTGTCGTTGTACGGACAAGGACACGATTGACACCACACTCCAGAGGGAGGTCGTAAGAGCCTACATAGTTGTCAGAGACATTCTTCGTATTGGCCGCATCGAGCAGGCCTTCTTTCCGATCGGAGTCAGGTCGCTGCATCGCCCTGTTGTCACGCGTACCGATACCGCCTATCCAACGGCCTTCGCCCCAGAGTCCGAAGTGAATCATCCGGTCATCAAGCGGACAGCGACGCCCCATCTTGTCAACCACTTCTACCTGACAGAGCACCATATCTGCTCCGTCAGCCTTCGTGCCAAGGGGATTTTCAATAGCCGTCAATCGTAATTGATAAGGTTCGCCGACGGTTTCCACCTTGTATCGGCTCCCATCCGAAGCAACGGCCTCAAGAGTGCCGGCCTCATAAGGGACATCGTCGAATGTGAAGAGGTAGCGATACGCCTGCCGTCCCTTACCGAGTGAACGACCATTCAGAAACAATTCGACCTCATCGGCCGTTGACACGACATAGACAGGCTTCACCGTTCCCTGCCTGTAGTTCCAGTGTCCGATGATGTAGGTCCGGGGCATCTCATCATCCACCCAACCGCTCCACATCACCTGATGGGCATAGAAGGCATCTTTCGGAATACGCATGGCATCGGTGACGCCGCTCATACGGAAATTGGACTCACCGCGATGGTGGGTGTTGGTATCAGAGAAGACAATCTTCACGCCTCCCGACGACACACGGGTACCCGTGCCAGGGCGCTCCAACCAATAATCGTACCAACGGCGAACCATCTCCACAGCGAACTGGTCCATATTATGATTGTAGTCCTGGGCAGGCTTTCCCCGGTAGAGCGGCCCGTCACCCTCTTTATGATAAGGATAGGAATAGTTGTCCCAATATTTGCGCAGACCTTCATCACGGCAGTATTCCATCGCCCACATGGGGTGTTTCTTCGACTTGTTGATGTAGAGCATCTCGCCGCCATACTCTGCCTCGTCGATGTCGAGCATCTCACGCGAGCCGACAGCCCGACCGCCATGAGGATCATACGCATCACGGATAGCCTTCATCTCCAGCATGTGCTCGCGACTGATACTCTCATTGCCACTCTCGTAGAAGAGAATCGAGGGATTGTTGCGGTTGTAGATGATGGCATCGCGCATGAGCGCCTTGCGCTGCTCCCAACGGGGGCCTGTCACGTCCTTCTCCGCATCGCCAGCAGGCATGGCCTGAATCAGGCCCACACGGTCGCACGACTCGATGTCCTGTTTCCAAGGAGTGACGTGCATCCATCGCACAAGATTACCGCCTGACTCGACCATTAACGCATTAGAATAGTCGCTAAGCCAGGCCGGCACGCTCAGCCCCACCCCAGGCCACTCATTCGACGTGCGCTGGGCATAGCCGTGCACCATCAGGCAGCGGTCGTTCAACCATATTTTCCCATCACCGAAATTCGTCTTTCGGAAGCCTGTACGTGTCACAACATCATCTATTTTCGAACCGTCATCAGCCTTCAGCAAGGTCTTTACGGTATAGAGGTAGCCATAGCCCCACGACCAGAAATGCAACCCGTCTACCTGCTGCCGGATGCTGACCGACCGCGTCTCACCAGGCTTTATCGTGATGCGTTCACCATTGAAGTGAGCCACCTCCTTACCGTCAGCATCAAGCACCTTGGCAAAAAATGTAAAGGAACGCTCCTGCGTATCTTCATTCTTAACCTGCGACTCTGCATGTATCACTGCCCGATGATTAGCGATGTCAAAATCGGTGGCGTAAATATAAGTGCCCGTTGTTCCAAGATTTGAATAGAGGGGCAGTGTCTGATAGAGTTTGTCGGTCACATGCAGCCAGACATTCTTGGGAATACCCCCATAGTTGGCATTGAAGTTACGGTCATTCCACTGGTAACGGCTGTCGTATTCACGAGAGCGATAGGTCCAACTGTTGTCACAACGGACGGCCAGTACATTCTCACCTGTTTTAATATAAGGAGTCAAGTCGAAGCCACAAGCCATGACACCATTCTCACTATAGCCGAGATGATGACCGTTTAAATAGAAATCAGCGCCCTGACGCACACCTTCAAACTCAATGAACACCTTACCGTCTTTCACTTTCTCTTCCACATCAAACACTTTCCTGTACCAGACGATGGTGTCGGTCAGGTCGACAATATCCTTGCGGAAAGCCTCATCGCCATTGAAGGCGTATGGCAAGGTCACCTGCAGCCAACGGCTATCATCGAATTCAGCCTCAGGCGCATCCTTGAAGTCACCAATGGCCAACCGCCATTCACCGTTGAAATTCAGTTTCCTGCGTTCGACGGCATTACCAGGAACACACAAGAATAGAAATACAATAATTTGAAAAGTCAGTTCTAGCAGTCGCATAATATCATTTAGTTTGTTTCTACGCTGCAAAGTTAGTATTTTCTTGTCAGGAACAGGACAGAAATCGTTCAAAATGTGTAAATTTCATTTAATTCTACACGAAGTATCAACTATTTTTTGTATTTTTGCACCAAAGAACAAACTAAAACTACAAAACAATGAAGAAAACAGTTCTCACTCTACTTGCTTTGATGACAATGAGCCTGTCATTCGCCCAAAGCAACCAAGCCGACCAGGTGCTGAAGACCCTGCGTCTGGCCAATGATTATTTTATGGCCAAGTATGCTGACCCAACCCTGCCCACCAATGTCAAGCGCGTACGTCCATCATCCCTATGGACCCGTGCCGTGTACTATGAAGGCCTGATGGCCCTCTATGAGATCGACAAGGATGCCCGCTACATCGACTACACTGACCGTTGGGGCTCATTCCACAAATGGACCCCCCGTAATGGCGTGAAGACCAACGATGCCGACGACCAGTGCTGCGGCCAGACCTACGTGGACCGCTACGTACAGAGTGGAGGCGAGGAGAAGATCAACCCCATCATCGAGAACCTCAACAACCAGATGCAGACTCCAAACACGCAAAAGCCCGAAGCCGAGGGCTCTCTCTACGGCTGGTGGACATGGATCGATGCCATCCAGATGGCGATGCCGCTCTATATGCAGGTATATAAACTGACTGGCGACCGCAAATATGCCGACCACGCCATGAAGATGTACCGCTGGAGCCGCAACACACTCGCAGGAGGTCTCTTCAATGTGAAAGAAGGCCTATGGTGGAGAGACAAGGACTATGTGGCCCCCTACCAGACACCCGACGGCAAGAACTGCTACTGGAGCCGTGGCAACGGCTGGGTGTATGCCGCCCTTGTGCGCTGTATGAACCAACTCTCTCCGAAAGACAAGTATTATAAGGAACTGAAGAAAGACTTCCTGCTGATGAGCAAGGCCATCAAGGACTGCCAGCGCCCAGAGGACGGCCTGTGGAATCCAAGCATGGTGAGTTATGCCGACTATGGCGGCAAGGAACTGACGGGCACCGCCCTCTTCCTCTACGGAATGGCATGGGGCATACAGAAAGGCTTCCTCAAGTCGGCAGAATACAAGCCGGCCTGCGACCGTGCCTGGGAGGCGATGGTCAAGGACTGCGTCCATCCCGACGGATTCCTCGGCTGGGTACAGGGAACCGGCAAGGATCCCGCTGCAGGGCAACCGCTCTCCTACACCAAAGTGCCCGACTTCGAGGACTACGGCACTGGTTGCTTCCTGCTCGGTGGTGTTGAATACTATAAGTTAGTGAAACAATAAGTTTTTTGCAAGACAATGAAGAGACTTTTATTATTCCTATTCTCAATGTCATCACTGGCTGTCTCAGCACAGCGCACTGAAGAGTGTCTGAACTTCGGATGGGAATTCCGCCTGAACAACGAAGGCGAATGGCGTAAAGTCGACCTGCCCCACGACTTCCAGATAGAGCAGCCCTGGGTAGAACCCGCTGCGGATGAGAAGCCAGACAACACCGACGCGGCGGCCAACATCAAGAGCCGCCTCTCCAGCCGAGGATTCAAGGAGATGGGCAAGGGCTACTACCGTTATCGCCTGACCCCATCAGCCGACTTGAAGGGCAAGCGCATCCTGATAGACTTCGGCGGCATCATGTACACTGCTGATGTCTGTCTCAACGGGGAGCGCGTCGGCGGCACCGACTACGGTTACGTGGGATTCGAGATAGATGTCACAGACAAACTGAAGATTGGTGAGGGCAATCTCATTGAAGTCATCGCCGACACCCGTGAGCCAGGCAACTCCCGCTGGTACACCGGCGGAGGCCTGTTTCGGGGGGTCTCACTCATAACGACACCGAAGGACCGCTTCTTCAACCGTCATCCGCTCTACATCACCACGCGTGACAACAAGTTTGTCAGCATCTCCGCAGAGTTCACCAACCGCACCAAGGACAAGGCAACCCGCATCAACGTGCAGATACTGGATTCCGAAGGCCGGGAGGTGTATAACAAGACGGCAGAGATTGCCCGCCACCGCATGACCCGCCACCAGGAAGAGCGTATCGCCACAGATATAGAAATTCCCAACCCACAGATCTGGGACATTGACTCACCTTATTTATATATAGTAAAGGCCCAACTGCTGCGTGACGACGGCAGCGTGGCCGACGAGACCAGCGACCACTTCGGCATCCGCACGGTGGAGTTCGGTCCGTCGTTCGGTATGAAACTCAACGGCAGGAAGGTGCTGCTGAAGGGCTATGCCAACCACCACACACTGGGAGCCCTCGGTGCTGCCGCCTATCCCAAAGCCATTGAAAAGCGCATCAGACTGATGAAGCAATTCGGCATGAATCATATCCGTACCTCACACAATCCATACAGCCGGGAGTTCATCACCCTGTGCGACAAATACGGCATCCTGCTCGTAGATGAACTCTATGACAAGTGGACCCGTCAGCATACAGGCGGCAAGGTGCCCTTTGAGCAGCACTGGCAATATGACGTGCCCGAGTGGGTGAAGCGAGACCGCAACTCACCCTCCGTCATCCTTTGGAGTCTCGGCAATGAATTGCAACAGGATCCCAACCAGCCGTTCAACGACTTCGGTGTCACAATGTACAAACTCCAGAAAACCCTGCTCCAGCGTTATGACTCCACGCGCCTGGTCACCGTGGCCATGCATCCCCGCTATCGCAACTGGCAGACCGACTCCCTGCCCCACGACCTGGCGATGATCACCGACATCCAGGCTTACAACTACCGCTATATGTACTTCCCCGGCGATGCCCGCCGCTTCCCCTGGATGAAGTTCTACCAGAGCGAGGCCTCCATATCCGCCATGGGGCCGAACTTCTTTGAGATGAACCTCGACAAGGTCATCGGACTGGCCTACTGGGGAGCCATCGACTATCTGGGCGAGAGCCAGGGATGGCCGGCCAAGGGCTGGAGCCAGGGCGTATTCGACATCTCACTGGAGCCCAAGCCGAAGGCCTACTTCATGAAAAGTTTCTTCAAGCCAGAAGAGCCCGTCGTCCATATAGCCGTCATCGACTCAAAGAACGATGTCATGTGGAACGGCGTGCAGACGGGAAACGACGGCATGAGCGACCACTGGAACCGTAAACCAGGCTCTGAACTGAACCTCGTCACCTATACCAATGCCGACGAGGTGGAACTGCTGCTCAACGGCAAGAGTCTGGGGCGAAAGCAGAATACGACAGACCCGAAACTACGCAACCAGATCAGATGGAACGGCATAAAGTATGCTGACGGCAAATTGGAGGCTGTAGCCTACCGGAACGGGAAAGCAGTAGCCCGACATAAAATAGAAACTACAGGTAAGGCTGCCAAACTCATCGCCACACCTGAGGATGAGACTTGGATGGCCGACGGTTCCGACCTGATGCACATCCGGATACAGGCAGTCGACTCGAAGGGTCGCCGCGTGCCGATGGCACAGGATGAAGTCCACTTCAGCGTCGAAGGCGATGCAAGCATCGTAGCCGTCACCAATGGCGACATCAACAGCGAGGAACTGAACGTACAGGATCATCGCCGACTCTATAATGGCTCTGCCATGGTGATTCTCAGGGCAGGCCGCACGCCTTCCAAGATCTCGCTAAAGACCAGTTCCCAGGCATTCAAGTCGATTACGACCAAGTTGGAAACCAGATAATATCAAGAGAAGGCAACCTCATCGGTTGCCTTCTTTTTAGGCAATTGAGCCTCACTTCTCATAATACATCGTGGCCCATTGAATATACGTATTCAATTCTGACGGTTCTGCATCCGAAAATGTCCGACCAACATTACAGCGAACCTAAGGAAAGTGAGTACGCCGTTGTAGGGCGTACATTAAGCACTTTGTTTATTGGAGAATCCAAGTTATACGGTCTGCAAACAAATTGTCTAACACAACAGACTGATTGAATTACATTGTCAAGCATCCAACTCGTGGCTGAACCGCACACTACCAAAATGATGTTTCTCTGACAATCTGCATATCAATGAATCGTAAAAATGATCCAGTTGCAGTTTACGGTACGTCTCGTAATTTTTGTCCCCGTCCTTTACGCATGTTCCTTTTATTTAACCGAACAAAAACCAAAGACAGAACAGATGATGACAGTGAAGTAATTGTACCGGTCATTCCAGCCCTCAAAAAGATTATCGACGAAATAGCCGAACCGTACGAGAAAGATGTACGTTTATTCCCTTTTATTCTCAAAGAAGCGAAAACGGAGGCAGACTGTAGGGTACGTGTTGCCCAAGAGAATCAGAATATCAGAAAGCGAATGGCCAAGTTGGCCAAGCATCTTGGATGGAAGGTAACCCCCTCCCCTCGTATTTTGCTGATGGATATCCCTGCCAGTCAGTTCCTTCATACCAATCAAGCCGATGAAGCCTATATCCGAGTAGGCGATAAGAGCCGTAAACTGACATTCGAAGAGCGGATGCAACTGATGTACGACAAAGGTGAACGCTCCTACGAAGATACGGCTGTCTATGGCGCAACTATTGAGGACATCGATATGGATGCCGTTGCCGAATACGCCAAGCTGGTAGGTTACGGGAAGTCACCGCTTGAATACCTGCGAGAGAACAACGGTTTTGTAACAACCAACAAAAAGGGCAAGGAAGATGTCAGCGTTGCCTGTATCCTGCTCTTCGGCAAGAACCCTCAGAAGTTCTTCCCTCGTAGTCGTACCCGCTTCATTCGTTACGAAGGTGTTGACGAGAAAGTTGGCGCAGAGATGAATGTTATCAAGGATGTCATCTTTGAGGGAACCATCCTGAACTAAGTCAGGAAAACGATAGAGTTCATCGAGACCCAGGTTCGTGAACACACCTTCTTGGGACAGCACGGACAATTCGTTTCCCGTCGTGACTATCCAAAGTTCGTCATACAAGAGATGGTTGTCAATGCCTGTTGCCACAGGGCCCACAATATCAAGGGAACAGAGATTCAGATCAAGATGTTTGATGACCGACTGGTGTTTGAGTCGCCAGGCAAATTGCCAGGACAGGTAAAGCCCAGCAACATCCGCAATACCCACTTCTCGCGCAATCCGAAGATTGCTGCATTCCTGAAAGCCTATCACTACGTGAAAGAGTTTGGCGAGGGTATGGATCGTATCTGTCGGGAGCAGGAAGCCAATGGTGCCCAAGCCCCATCTTTCCGAACAGACGACTTCATCTTGAAGATTACAGTACCAAAGGTGAATGAAAAGGTGAATGAAAACGGGGGTAAGGTGACAGAAAAGGTGAATGAAAATGACGAAAAGTTTACTGTAAAGGTGAATGAAAAACGTCAACAGTTGATAGAAAAGCTGATAGAAAAGGCTAAAGCAAATGGCGACAAGTTGACAGAAAACCGTATAACCATATTAGAATTAATGATAGATAATCCATATGTATCTGTGGTAGAACTAGCAAAAACGATAGGAATTAGTGTCAATTCTATCATGCGTAATATAGACTATCTGCGTGGAAAGTACCTCCGCCGTGTTGGCCCAGACAAAGGTGGCTTTTGGGAGATAATAGAATAATGGTTATGGAAGGAAACAAGATTCTCGATACAGCATCTGGGCTACATACCGTCAACGAGCTACTAAAAAAATATGTTCGAGAGCAGGCTCTTAGTCATGAAGAAAAACGTGACTTATGGCTCTTTTACAAGGAGTTTAAAGACACGAACACACTCATTGACTTTGCTGAAACAGTTGCACATGAGAATATCGACACACTTCATGCTGATTCCAACGAACTCCTTGGAGAAGCAGAAGCATGTATTGAGATCTTTGAAAAGTCCGCTACAGGATTATCCGACTTCGAATCTAAAACAGCATCTGAATGGTTTATAGAACCATTTAAGGAAGCATACCAAACAGAATCAGGAAAAGCGAATGTCCTTTGGAAAAAATACACAAGTCTATCTAACCACTTGGATTGTATGTTCTATGAGGGCTATACCCAAGAAGAAATAGACAAAGTTGAAAAAGAGTGTGATGCCACACTTAAAGAATATAACAAGCAGAAAGCTCTATATGAACAACTATATGAGCAATATCGAGAAGAACTGAAGAAATACTCTGGTCTGGCATACTTTGACATTTCATTGCTGAACATATTATCAACCAAACTGGTTGCAATCTGCCGAAGTATTCTACATGACACTGAATCAAGGGGACAGGTCTTTGATCCAGGCTAGATCAAAGACCTGTCCCCTTGATTAGTTTTAAAAGAATGAATGTGGTTAAAAATATAGCATAAAATGGTATGCTAACTTAACAACCTAGGACAGTCCCCCTCCTACAGGAGGGGTTAGGGGAGGTCACTCATGTCACAAAGGTGCCCTCGTGTGTCCTGCCCCTCGTGTGGCAAGAAAAAAGCCCGCTCCTTGCGGGGCGGGCTCATTTGTCACTCATCTTATTCTATTATGATGGTGTGGGTTTTTATGGGAGTGTCGGAGTCGTCGCGTTGAAGAGCGAACTGATATGTTCCTGCACCAGAGTAAGCTTTGATGGCAGACTTCATGTTATCTAAGGATTCCATAGCATCCATAAATGTAGCTATGGCATTCTTCGAGTCATTTTCTGATGCCTCGGCTGTATCAAATTTGCCCTGCCAGGATTCAACCTTATCTTTTAACCATTTTTCAAATTCAGACTTGCTTTCCGTTTCCGTTTCTTTAAGTGGACCATAACTTGTGACAAACATATGCCATTTATACTTATAGCGATCCATCTCCGGCAGATCGATTTCCATAGAATGAAGGTCATGATAGATCCTTGCTTTGTAAAAACAGCGCCATACAGACGAAAAGGTTTTGTCTACCTTAAAGTTTTCAGAGGCATATATTACAACCGACAAGATGTCGAGATCAGCGGTCAGCTTATATTGTCCTGTGGGGTTGGTCACCATCATCAAGGCTTCCTGCTCTACCTTGCAGGTATTCTTCATCAAATTAGGCACGTCACAAGTATCCCAACCGGTAATAGTACCTGTATACCCTTAGTTAAGTTTACTCCAATATTCACACAGATCGCCCTGGCCAGTGTAATTCCATTCGACGGATTGATTATCATATGTAGCCGTTAATTCCAGGTCGCTGGTTGACCATGATATTGCCTGTGAAAGTGATATAGTGCTGCTATAGTTGATTGATCCTGTCACAGCGCCGTAGCCGGCAGTGCCTCCATAACTCCAGCCAGACGACGAGCTTGTTTCTGAGCTGATGGTGCGCTGATGGTTTTCGTTGCCCGGTGCCACGTCCCAGAGGGCCATAGTGCCACCATCACCCGAGAATTTCATTGTAGATTTGAAGTTTTTCATCCAAGGGCCGCGACTATAAGGGAAATCATCATAAGCGAGAGTAGCACTAACCCACCGAGAAGCACCATGGTTCCACGTACCGTCGGGCGTCGAATTCAACTTTTCGTTATGCACTGTTACGGACTGCTTTAC